>CAZEXX010000365.1:3306-3751 GCA_964516885.1 uncultured Anaerolineales bacterium
GGGGCTCGTTGTGGACGTTGGGCTCCCCGCGCACGGAGACGTGAGAGAGGGCACCCGCGCCCCCCAGACAGATCATACCGGCGCCCATCCCGCCCAGCGGGTAGGCAAGGTGATCCAACAACTTGCCGGTATAGGGACTGTCAAACGACGGTCGTTCGTTACGCATATCGACTCCTTCTTGGGTCAGAATGGAGAATGGAGAATCAGCGAATGCCCAGGCGTAGTGCTCTACCGCGCTGCGCCGCCGGGATCACTACAACTCATTATCCTCGACCTGCGCGTTATTGACAATTTCCATCGCCCACTCGGCCGCGCGCCCCACGACGCCGGTGCACTTGTCATCGTGGGCGCCGGCGGCCTCAAAAGCTGTCCGCTCCGCTGCATCGCGTAGATCGAAGGGCCGCCCCATGAGCTGACGGTGGATATCGTGGCAGGTGATGCTGCC
>CAZEXX010000366.1:0-3732 GCA_964516885.1 uncultured Anaerolineales bacterium
AGCCCCGCCGAACTCCTCGCCCTGGCAGCCGCCGCAATCGTCGCGCTGAATCCCCAATTCATCTACCTGAGCGCGGCGATCAACAACGACATTGTGGTAGCGCTCTGTGGAGCGGCCTTACTTCTGGCATCTGTTTCTATCGTCCAGGAGGGTCTCGGACTGCGACGACTGCTTGGTTTGGGCGTCGTCGCCGGACTCGCACTGCTCTCCAAGCTGCAGATCGCCGCGATCGGCCCGGCCGTTGCGCTCAGCCTGGCTCTTGCAGCACGTCCTGACTCAGGAGACGCGGCCCATCCAAGGCGTCAATGGCTCGTCGCTTGGCTGTGCGCGCTGCTGGTCGTGGGCATCATCACGGGGATTGTGTGCGGTTGGTGGTATGTCCGCAATCTCAGGCTCTACGGCGAGATCACCGGGATGAGCAAGCAGGCCGAGATGTGGGCGGGCCGGGATGTCGGTGACAACCTCTGGGCCATCAGCCAGGGTCTGCCGCAGCTGTGGGCCAGCCTCTGGGGCCGCTTCGGCTACGGGCAGATCCCTATCCCCGGCGCGATGACCACGGGGATGCTGCTGGTCTGCGCAGCCGGCCTCGCCGGCCTGGTGCGCATCCGCAGGCAGCGGATAGCACCGCGCATCCTGGCGCCCTTGGGACTCGCCATCCTGAGCCTTGTGGTGAGCGTGGCATACTATATGGCTCAACAGCCGGCCGGCGCGATGGGACGTTTCCTTTTCCCTGTACTGCCGGCCTTTGCCGTCCTCTTGGTCGCCGGGATTGACGCTTGGCTGCAGTCACCTGCTCGGACGCGCACGATCGTCACCGCCGGGATGGGGCTCTTCGCCGCCGTGGCACTCTTCGGCTACCTGTGGCCTGCCGTCACCTACCCACCCCGCAAGCTCCTCCCGCCCGGCGTGCCGGCAGATCCCCCAACGCCACCGGTGCAGGCCCAGGTCGGCGACGTCGCCCGCATCCTCAGCGCCACCATCGATCAGGATGAGGTCATACCAGGAGATGCCGTCTTCGTGCGCGTGAACTGGGAGCCACTCCGCTGGACCGAGGAACCGCTCACGGTATTCGTACACCTCATCGACGAGGCGGGCATAGTGGTAGCCCAGCGCGACACCTGGCCTGGGCTGAGCCGTGCCGCGACCACGTCGTGGCGCGCCGGGATCCCCTTTGTCGATACCTATCGTGTAGACCTGCCCGAGACACTCTACAGCCCCAACACATTGACCGTCTACATAGGACTCTACGGCACTGCCGCCGTGGGGCGCTTGCCCCTCTCCGTCGGAGACCCGTCGGCGGGGGACTCCACGCCGGTCGATAGCCTTACGGTAGGGACCTTGACCGTCCCCCGGCAGGACGGTGCCTGGCCCAACCCCATCGATGTCAACTTCGGCGATGAAATCCACCTCGTCGGGTACGAGATCTGGCCCCGAGCATTGGCCGCCGGTGGAACCGCCACCCTCACACTGACCTGGGAGCTGCCCGCACCGCCGGCGGTGGACCCGTATATCTTCGCGCAAGTCGTCGACGCCGACTGGAACGTCTGGGGCAGCAACGATGGCGGGCACCCAGAATGGCGAACCGGCATCGTCACCGACACCCGCCGGATCACACTGATTCCCGAGACACCGGCGGGGAGCTACCCGGTGAACATCGGCCTGGTCTCAGAGGGGAAGAGGCTGCGCATCATCGCGAATAACGGATCGCTCCTGGGCGACTTCGTCTCCCTCGGTCCGATTGGCGTGCGATAGACGCGGGATGTGCTGAACTAGGCGAAGAGGCTCACACCAAGTCGCAAGGGCGCCAAGAACGGCAAGAGAAGGGACCATTCGCTGATTCTCCATTCTGCATTCTTCTATCCTTTGCGACTTCGCGGCTTGGCGTGAGTTCTCTCAGTGGAGCAACCTATGCAGACCGGCAACAAACCTTCGGTCCATATCACAGCAGCGGACCTCGCAGCCGCAGCACGCGAGACCGGTCTCAATCTCGCCGCCGCGCTGCCGGTGGGGCCCAGCCCCACGTGGGCTGAATATCGCGATTGGCTTGCCAGGGGGTACGCGGGGGATATGGCCTACCTCGGCCGAAGCGATGCCGTCCACCGGCGCCAGGACCCGCGCCACATCATGCCCGAGGCCAAAACCGTGCTGGTCGTCGCAGCATCCTACGCCGGGCCGCCACCTCCGGCGTTGCCGCCGCTGCACGGACGCGTCTCGCGCTACGTCTGGGGCCCAACACCGGAGGCCGGCATCGACTACCACAGGTGGGTCCTGAAGTGCCTCAAGGCGCTCATCCGCCGGCTTGAGGGCATCGTTGGGCAATCGATCACCGCTCGCGCCTACGTCGATACCGGCCCCGTCCTTGAGCGGGCCTGGGCGCAAGCGGCGGGCCTGGGATGGACCGGCAAGAACGCGATGCTGATCCACCCGCAGCTCGGCTCCTTCACCTTCCTCGGCGTGGCTCTTTTGGACATCCACCTGGCCGGCACGCCGGTGCAGGCATTGCCGAACTGCGGGACATGTACCCGCTGCATCGACGCCTGCCCGACCGGCGCGCTCATCGCACCGGGCGTGCTCGATGCCCGGCGCTGCCTCTCCTACCTGACCATCGAGCACCGGGGGCCGATCCCCGAACCCTACCGTGCCGCGATGGGCACTCGGCTCTTCGGCTGTGACACGTGCCAGGACGTCTGCCCGTGGAATCACAAGCCGCTAGCTGCCCACGAAGGTGAGGGCATCCCCGACCTTGCCCATCTGTACCTGCCCGACCTACTCACACTGGACAAGGCAGGCTTCCGCTCACGCTTCCGCCGGACACCAATCTGGCGCGCCACGCCCGACGGCCTGGCCCGCAATGCAGCCATCGTGCTCGGCAATCTCGGCGACCCCGAGGCTCGCCCCTACCTGGAACAGGCGAGGGCTCACCACCCCAGCGCACTCGTGCGAGATAGCGCTGCCTGGGCATTGACTCAGCTCAAGTAACCCGCCCGGCTGGCGCCAACAGCCAGGTGCCGACAGGAGCGCACCAAAGTCGACCTCATAGACGCAAGGTCTTCGCACAATCATGGGTAGGCGCACACAGAGGGAGTTATGAAAGTCGATGACAGCGGTATGCCGGAAGAAGCCTATTGGAACAGCCTATTCGATATAGAAGCCATTGTTAGCTGGCTCGCTATTTCGAGAGAAACTGCCGTGATAGTCGAGATTGGCTGCGGGTACGGTACGTTTACTGTACCCGTTGCAGCGGAGTCAGCAGGTCAAGTCTATGCTTTCGACATTGAGGTGCCCATGATCGAGGCTGCGCAAGAGAATGTGAGAAACACCGGCCTATCAAATGTGACCTTCGGCATGCGGGATGTTCTTGAGCAAAGTACGGGGCTTGAGCCTGGCAGTACTGATATGGTGTTGCTTTTCAACCTCCTTCATTCCGGTGAAAAACGAATGCTTCTCGCAGAAGCCTCACGCATTCTCAAGGATGGCGGCATTGTCGCGATTATTCACTGGAGAAAGGACATTCCTACCCCGCGTGGTCCCGCTATTGATGTTCGTCCAGATCAAGGCCAAATCCTAAGCTCATCAGAAGGGTTAGATTTGCATATCCACGGCAACAGCAGAATACTGGAGCCCTACCATTGGGGTATGCAATTGGCAAAAGGGGTGGCGGTATGAGCCTGGGCATCAAGGTTGAGACAAGTGAGCCGGAGAAAGCGATGTGTCGCAGCTAGACATCGCCGC
>CAZEXX010000367.1:0-3668 GCA_964516885.1 uncultured Anaerolineales bacterium
CCTTCCACAGCTGTCTCCGCCACGGACTGTGCTGCCAGCTCCAGCAAATCGCGCCCCCGCCACTTCCCGCGCTTGCTTACCGCCAGGACCGCGATCCATACCAGGAAGCCCAGTACCAACACCGCCAGGACACGGGCGACCGGCGACGCATTGCTCCCGCCACGATGCCCCGCGGCCGGCCCCGCGAGAGTCATCGCGCCGGCGAACAACTGGAAAAAGAAAACAACCAGAATAGCCATATTGCGCGTACGCGCATAGCTCATCAACGTGTAACCGGCATAGCCCAGGAACACGAGTCCCAGACCCAAGTACGCCAGGGCTTCGCCGCCGCTGACCCTCAATGCCAGGAAGAGGGTGACCGCGGACAGCGGAATCGCCAAACTCGGCCACGGGCCATCAGGCTTCAATCGACGCATCACATACATCTGTCTACCTCCATCTGTTGCTTGCGAGCCGCCACGGAATCACGCTGCACGACTCTGATCACGTATACTTCATTCCATTTGAAGTATACAGGAAGTGAAGTTGATTGTCAAGACCTATCGAGGAAAACTGGCCATGTGGATAGGCAGACACTTGAGCATAGGGGGATCCGGATGATGGAGATCGGACTCTGCGGTCAGCAGGAGGCGGAGCAGACGCACCTCCCGCCTGCCCGCTGCAGCCGATCTGAGATGCTCTGACCGCCATCGTTCTGTCGGTCCTAACTGCAGGGCGGACGCATCTCAGCCTGCAGGCACAGTTACCGTCATCCCTCGACTGTCACGCTTTCCCCGGTAGGTGTCGGGTTGACCCGCTCGGGATGACGGTGAGCGCTGCATGACAGTCATAGCCCGAGAGCGGCGCGTACACCCTGGGTCCCATCCGAGATTGCGCAACGCCACCCTGGATTGTACAATGAAGTCGGACCGTTCATCCAGCACCCCAGGAGGCGAATCATGGGCAACGTACCCGACACCGGATCATCTGAGCAGAGGTCAGGATGGCGAAAGGGATGCGGAACACTCACTGTGATCTTGGGCCTGGCTGCTCTTGCGGCCATCGCGCTGCTTCTGGGGGGCTACACAGTCGCGAGCGTCACGTCAAATCCGCCCGACCGCCCGGAGATCATCAAACAGATGGAGGAGCTCCAAGATGTGGTGGAAGACTTCTTTGGGGGCGAAGAGGAGGCGAGCACATCGGCCTCGGCAGACGGTGCCGACGACGCCGATGGGGGCAGCGCCGCGGACGATGAGACCGCTGACAACGCTGCAGAAGCGGCCAGCGGCGGCATCAAGGACTTAGGCGACGAGGCGGATGACCTCACCACGGCTGTCGATCCTGAGGATCTGATTGACCAGACCGAAGGTGAAGAGAATTTCGAGGCACCGGACACCGAGGGCAGCAGCAACGACAGCCCCGCCGACGCTGCCGCCGACGTTGTCGCGGTCGACGAACCCGAGCCCATACCCGATCCGGAGCCAAGCGAGGACTTCATCCCATTCGAGATGATCGTCCTCGGGCTGCTCTTCAAGAGCCGCGAGTACTACAGCACCGGCACCGTGGCGGCCGGCATGAACGACGGCAATCCCTACGCCTTCACCAAATCCTCGATGCCGTCGATGGACATCAAACTGCGCACTATGCCGACCGATCAGTTCCCAGGAGCTACGCCGGCAGAAGCCCTGCCCATGCTCTTCCGGGAGCGGCTCGTTGACAAGATCACGGGCTCGGGGGAATGGGTGATCGTGAGTGAGCCTGTCGACCTGGATGTAAACGGTCTGCCGTCGACTCGCATGGCCGCCGAGTTCAGGCGCAATGACGACAAGACATTCTGCTATCATATGACGGCCATCCGCGGCGATACAAGATCAAGCTTCGTCTATGGCAGCTACGGTGTGCCCTGTCCGGACGCACCTGGACGTGCTGATGAGATCACGGCGATTGCAGACTCCGTCCAGCTCAGTGAGCCCGGCCCCGTCTGCTCTGTGGGCCTCAAACCCGACAGTGACCCGGCGGACTATGGTGTTGGGTGCGACTACCTGCCGGTCGGCTGGATCGGTGTCGATGCGTTGACGGACGCCGACTACACCGATATCGTGCTCGGACCGGTGACCTGGGATGAGTGCGCCGCCTTCATGCGTGACCACGACCAGCCGCGCTGGTAGAGAGCGGAGGAAGCCGGAAACGCGAACTCTGCGAGGTCGCTGATGTTGGATCCTTCGGCAAGCCCTTCGTCGGGCTCAGGGCAGGCTTCAGGACAGGTTGTTGGGAGCAGTGTTTCGTCTTCTCGCTTGCCCGCTTGCCCGCTTTCTCGCTCTCTCGCCTTCCGCTTGCTGCTTACTCCCTACTCCTTGCTCCGTCTTTGGCTGACCGCTGATTGCTGACCGCTGTCAGCTCGGTACTCCCTACTGCTTACTGCTGTCTTTGCTGACCGCCGAGCCCGTAGGAGATCGCCGCTGACAGGCACTCCAGAGTGACAGGTTTCTGAATCCACGCCACCACACCCGGCGGCTTCGCCGCCACCTCCGACGTGAGAGGATGCCCGGTGATCATAAGCACCGGTATCGAAAGGCCGCGCTCCCGCATCGCCGCTACCAGCGCCTCACCACCCATCACCGGCATAATCCAGTCGGACAGCACCAAAGCGATCTCATCGCCACCCTCAAGCAGTCGGGCCAAAGCCTCCTGCCCATTGGGCGACGTAAGGGTGCGGTACCCCAGCATGTCCAACGCGTCGAGGAGCGCTTTTCGCAACGCGTCGTTATCCTCCACGACAAGAATGGGTTGGCCGCTGCCGTAGGTGACCTCCAGCTCTTGCCACTCCTTCCCCTCGACTGGTAGCTGCACCAGAGCCGGGAAATACAAGCTGAACGTTGTCCCCTTTCCCACCACAGTATCGACAGTGATGTGACCGTCCTGCTGCTCGACAATCCCCATCACTTGGGAGAGCCCCGGGCCGTGTCCGATGGGGCGGGCGGTCGTGAAGAAAGGCTCAAAGATGCGCTGCAAGTCCTGTGAGGCAATCCCGACACCGGTATCCGAGATACTCAGCACCACCCACTCACCGGTGAAGTCCCGACCGCAGGCCGCGCACGACACCTGCGTGTCTGGCGCTGTCCGCGTTAACTGCAGGCACAGCACTCCGCCCCCCAGCATCGCATCGCGCGAGTTCAGCGCCAGGTTGATCAGAGCCTGCTGCAGTTGCGCCGAGTCCACATTGACCACACTATCCTCGGCACAAATCTCGGTGTCAATCTGGACACTCTCCGGCAGCGTACGGCGCAGCAGCGCAGCCGCATCCTGAAGGAACTCGGCGAGCATAAGTGGCTTCCGCTCAATCACAGCGTGGCGACCTCGCGTCTGCGCAACTCGCCCACCTCAGACGTCAGCGCATCCAACTGTGCCCGCGAGTCCCGGCACAGGCTCCGGATCTCACCTGGCGACAGAGAAGCAATCTCTGCATCAGACTGTTGCAGCAACTCAGTCAACCGGCGGCGTGCAGCGGATACCTCGCTGCGACCTCGTGACCGGCTCCCACTCAGCTCTTCAGTCACGGCTCCCTCTTACCACAGCCAATACCACAAGACACCCCTTACAATCTATGAATACGCGAAGGACCCTCTGAACATCTACCCCGTCGGTTCGCCCACGCACATTATAGCATGCGATGCAGATCCCCACTAGCA
>CAZEXX010000368.1:0-3663 GCA_964516885.1 uncultured Anaerolineales bacterium
TGCCGGTGGCGTGACGTAGGCGCTCCACACTACGCTCGAACGCCGCCGACCGCATTTCCGCAGCTTGCATCGTCAGGCAACACCCAGGAAACGCTTGAGATTGCCGGCAAACAGATCATCCATTGCAGCAGCGTCCAGACCGATGTCGGTCAGAATCGCGCGATCACGATCAATCCATTGTTTGGCATAGTCGCCATTGTACACATTTGCGTGAGTATCACTGCCAAAGAAGACGTTATGAGCGACATCGTAGCCCACGGTGTGCAGCTTGGTGAGCGCCTCCTTACGATAGATCGGCGGTGTGCCTGGTGTCGTATCGATGAACATCTCGATATCGGCGCCCTCTCGCGTGCGAGCTGCGCCCAGCTTGCCGTACACGGCAAGACACTCATCGATCCAGGGCCACGAGATGTGTGCCAGCGCAAAGCGCAGCCCACGTACCTGGAGCAAGGCCTCGAAGTTGGCAGGGCGTGAGAAGTTGGAGGACGGCTTCCCATCCCAGAGGATGCCCGAATGGAAGAGCATCGGCTTGCCGGCTTCTGCGATGGCACGGAACGTATGCAGCGCCCGGCTATCTCCAGGATAGAAGTGGTCGCAGATAACCTTGAACCCGGCCACGCCGTGAGAGAGTGCAAGATCAACCTGCTGCAGCGCGTCCGACTCCGTCGGATCAATCCAGTAGACAGGATACAGAAGATCGCTGCCCGAGGCCCAAGCGAAGACGCTGTCTAGCCGCTCTGCGGGTGATGCTGCCCCCAATGTCCCAGAGAAAGATGCCGGTTCCGGCGAGATCAGCAGACCACCGTCGATACCGCTCGCCGCCATGCGCGCGACCAAGTCGGCAGGATTCGGATCACCGAGTTCAATATGGATATGTCCATCGAGAATCATCGTGAAAGCCCTCCGCTACAGCTATAAGTAAATGGCAACGTCGGCTCCGTACTCGGCAAATCCCAGCACAATCGCCTTGCCGATACCTCGGCTGATGCCGGTGATCAAGGCGGTACGACCCGATAAGTCAAGAAGCTGGGAAACAGCCATCTATGCCCCTTTCCCCAAAAGACACAGCTACAGACGCTCAAACCTCGTCCGTCGATGCATAGGTCACGCCGGGAATCGGCGCTGGTGGCCGGTGATCCGCAAGATAGTGCTCGCGGAAGCCCTCGGTGCGCTCGCCAATGTAGGCGCGCTGATTACGCATGAAGCGGTTGAGCAGGCGCAGACGCATTGCAGCGACCTGCTCCGTATAGTCCGCATTGTAGAAGAGGTTGGTCAACTCGTGCGGGTCGCTGACCAGGTCGTAGAGCTCGCCGATATCCAGATTGGGGAAGTGAACGTATTTCCACTCACGCGTACAGATCATGGCGACGTAATCCCGCGATCCAGGGTCATTGGGACCGTGCATCTTGGGATTGATATGCAGGTCAATCTCTGAGAAAGCATCGTCGCGCCAGTCGTCCAGCTTGCCGTCAGCCAGTCCCACCAGACTTCGTCCCTGCATCGCAGGCGGCGCCGTGACGCCGGCGACGTCCAGGAATGTGGCGGGCAGATCGATCGCCTCGACGAGATCCTCGCACACCGCGCCTTGGGGGAAAAGCTTCGGATAACGGACCAGGTACGGCACGCGCACGCTGATATCGTAGAAGGTCACGCCGCTCTTATGGAGCAGCCGGTGATCGCCAAGATGATCCCCGTGATCGCTGGTGAATGCAATCAGCGTATCCTCCATCAAGCCTTTGCGCTCAAGCACCTCCAACACCCTGCCTACCTGATCATCGACCAGCGTCACGTTGCCGTAGTAGTGGGCAATGACCTTGCGCAACTCATCGTCGGAATACCGGTCGTACCCACGCTCTCGCTGCAGTTGGCGTTGGGTGGGCTTATCGTCCATCTCGCCCTCGCGCCAAACGGGACCCGGCACCGTGGCCGGATCGTACATCGTGTCATAGGGCTCCGGTGGATCGAAGGGGAAATGCGGATTCGAGAAGGAAAGCCACAGGAAGAAAGGCTCGTCGCCTTGCCAATCATCGAGCCACCGGACACCGCGCCGCCCGACAAAGGCGTCAATAGTGTCCTCGGCGGCCAACGCACTGGTCCGCGTGCCGGGAGGCCCGTCCTCCTCACCCTTGGCCTCATTCTGCTTACCGTCGAGTCCCTTGGCCTTGAGATAGTCGATGTACTGGTTGTTAAGATCGGCCTTCCCCTCGACCAAGTCCAGGTAGGCAAACCCAAAAGGCCCCCACTTGGGCATCATATGCATCTTGCCGATGGCCGCGGTCACGTAGCCGGCATTCCGCAAGGCTTGGATAAACGTGTCGGCCTGCTCGTGTTCGGGGATGCCGATACAGTTGATGTTGCAGCCGTTCTCCGAGCAGTACCGCCCCGTCATAATCGCCATCCGCGAGGGCATACACATCGGGTTCTGCACATAGCCCCGCTCGAAGCGCACCCCTTGCTCGGCGATACGGTCTATGTTGGGCGTCCGGATCACCGGATTGCCGTAGCAGCCCAGACAGTCAAAGCGCTGCTCGTCTGTCGTGATAAAGAGAATATTGGGGCGCTTCTGTCCCATAGATTACCTCCAGTTCAGCGGCATATCGTCTCAATCTCCAGCGCTATTCGAGTTCGAGAAGTCCGACTAAAGCCGGCAGCATCTCGTCCAAGTCTCCTATGAGTTCGGGAACGCCGGCAGGCAGCGACGCCCAGGTGAACTCAAAGGTGATAGGCGCAGGGCTGCCGTCCGACGGGTCAAGCTCGTCGTGACGCCAACACTCGGACGGCATTTCATCACAGACAAGGTGGTAATAGTACCGGTGATGGGTGACCCCGTGCTCGGGAAACGCGTGGAGTGTGTCGCCCAGAAAAGCGCGCATCCGCAGACCCTGCAGGCCCGTCTCCTCGAACGCCTCACGCATCACGGCCTGGTCGGGGACCTCGCCCTCCTCCATCGTACCGCCGGGCACCTGAATCCCCGCGTCAGGTCCATCCACGTGGCGGAAGATCAGCAGCCGGTTGGCGTACGTGATGTAAGCATAGATCTTGTGCTTGAGGGTCACAGTCACCACAACGTCTCTACCGACGGCGGTCCAGCTCAAACGGCACAACATCAGCAGTCGCCATGTACCACGTCAAGATCCGCTCCTTGAGCTGGAGGAGGACCTCGGCATAGGCTGGGTCACCGATCAGGTTGCGCGTCTCCTGCGGATCATTGCCAAGGTCATAGAGCTCATCGTGCTCATAGAGCCGCCGGATGTACTTGAAGTCGTGCGTCCGGCACATCGTGGCCTTGGTATGCCACGGCCGGTCATCGCTGATCTGGTGCTTGATCCTGGGCCAATAGAGACTCACCGACGGATCATCCATCGCATGCACAGACGCGCCTTCCATCGCCTGTGTCTCGCCCTCCAAACGCCCACCCTCGCAGAAGACGGCATCCCGGTGCACATCGGTCTCCCCGGCCAACACCGGCAGCAGCGTCTGCCCGAAGTGCCAGTAGCCCGGCTTGATCCCAGCCAGGTCATAGACCGTAGCGGGGAAGTCGACCAGTTCCACCAGAGCCTCGCTCACGCGCGGCTGCACCGGCACATCCTTGGGCGGCTTGATGATGAAGGGCACCCGTGACAGCGCATCCTCAAAGGTGTTCTGGGTCTTCTCCACGATGCC
>CAZEXX010000369.1:0-3649 GCA_964516885.1 uncultured Anaerolineales bacterium
ACAAGGAGTCTAGTATGACTGAAACAACAACCTACCCGCCCGGCTACCCCGTCACAGGGCGATCGAAGCTGCGGTTGAACGTGGGGTGGCGGTTCCACCTTGGTGATGTTCCGGCTGCTGCCTCCGCTGCTTTTGATGACGGCGCCTGGGAGCTGGTCAACATTCCGCATACGCTCAAGCTGACCTCGCTGAATCTCGACGATTGTGATGACGATAAGACGCAGCCTACATTTCACCGCGACGTGGGCTGGTACCGGCGCGCCCTTACGGTGGACGCCAATCCTGAGCGCAAGGTGTTCCTGGAATTCGAGGGCGCGCATCAGGTGACCGACGCCTGGGTCAACGGGCATCACGTGGGGCAGCATGCCATCAGCGGCTACACGCCCTTTCACTTCGACGTGACCGACTTTGTGAACCGCGATGGTGAGAATGTCGTGGCGCTGCGTGTCGACAACCGCGTCAATCCCGACGTGCCGCCCGACCCGGGTCCCTTCGACTATGTCCTCTTCAGTGGGCTCTACCGCGAGCTCTATCTGGTGCAGACCGAGCGCGTCTACCTGCCCTTCCCGTGGGAGTCCCGTACCGCCGGCGTTACGATCACTACGCCCACGGTGAAGGTCCCGGCTACAGCCGCAGCTGTGGCTGCCACCATTGACGTTAAGACGACGGTTCGCAACGCCCGCGCCGAGGAACGCACGTGTACGGTGTTGACTCGCGTCATCGACGCCGAGGGCGTCGTTGTGCTGCGGAGGCAGTCCACACGTCGGATCCCCGCCGGCGGTGAGGCAATCTTCTCACACTGCAACGGCATCGACGAGGATGTGCATCTGTGGTCCTGCGACGACCCCTACCTCTATCGCGTCAACACGCTGGTCTTCGACGGGGACGAACCGGTGGATTGCGTTGAGAACCCGTTGGGACTGCGCACCTTCGAGCTGCGTGCGGATCAGGGCTTTCTACTCAACGGCGAGCCCCTGATGCTGATTGGCACCAACCGCCACCAGCACTACCCTTACATCGGCGACGCGGTGCCCAAGTCGTTGCACCGCAAGGACGCGTTGCAGTTCAAGCAGGCGGGCTTCAACGTCGTGCGCCTGGCCCACTACCCGCACGACAACGCCTTTATCGAGGCGTGCGATGAGCTGGGCATTCTGGTCTACGAGGAAGCGCCAACCTGGATCGATTTCGGTGGTGAGAAATGGACGCAGAACCTGGAGGAGGCACTGCGTCGCGCGGTCCGCAACCACAAGAACCACCCCAGCATCTTCACCTGGGGCGGTGGGATCAACCATCGCGGCTCCTTCGAGCCCCTGCACTACGCGGCTAAGGAGGAGGACCCCACGCGCTGGACTGCCTCGAATCACAGCCCGTGGTCGGGCGCGCAACGCGCCGGCATCTGCGATTTCTACTCGAACATGGACTACCGCGATATTCCGGTCTCTGATGAACCGCTCTTCGCGATGGAACACGGCGCGTCCGTTGACGGCGAGCGCGCCCAGATCATCGTCTCGCGATACAAGGGCGATCCGCGCCGCTTTGGGACGGCAGCCTGGACGGCGCACGCCTACTACACCTTCCATCATCAGACCGGCGGTCAGCAGAACCGTACCCGTGGCGGGATGATGGACGTTTTCCGCATTCCGCGCCCGGTGATCGCTTGGTATCAATCCGAGCTGACAGATACGCCGATGGTCCACATCGCCGATGCCTGGCGCGAGGGCGTAACCCGGCTGCGTATCTTTAGCAACTGTGACGAGGTGGAGTTGGTCGTCAACGATGCCTCGCTGGGCCGCCGTGGGCCTGATGCCGACCCCGAGAAGGCTAACCTGGACCACCCGCCGTTCACCTTCCAGCTCTGTTGGCAGCCGGGCAAGGTGATCGCTTTGGGATGGAAGGATGGCAGGGTGCAGGCGACGGACATTGTGCAGACACCGGGGGCGCCTGTCGGGATCGCCCTTACTGTCGACATAGCCGACCGGGACTTTGTCGCCGACGGTGCGGATATTGTGATGATCTACGCCCGGGTGGTGGATGGCAACGGCACCACGGTCACGGACTATGGCGGCAAGATTGCTTTCAGCGTGGCGGGGCCGGCGGAGATCGTGGGTGGGCCCGATCTCGCGGCGAACCCGATGGAGTGCTTCGACGGTGTTGCGCCGGCGCTGGTGCGCGCCGGGCTGGAGGCTGGCTTGATCGCGATCAAGGCAGAGGCAGAGGGGCTGACACCGGGTGAAGCGCTTGTGCCGATCTCGCCCTACAACGCCGACGCGATCGCGACGGCGGCGCGCCCCATCTACGACCTGCCGCGCGTACGGCTGGATCTGGGCGGCGAGGGTCAGCATGTGCAGTATGGTTGGCTCCCGTGGATCGGCGCGGATGGCCCTGACGCTGAGATCGTCTTGGATCAGCTCAACGGCGCGACCCTGACGCTGCGATCCACGTCGTCTGCCGTTGTTGGCGGCGGTGTGCTGCGGTGGCGCGGGGAGTCCAACGTGCCCGGTCCCTTGGGCTTTGTGGCCGAAGATGGCGTCTGTGCCGTGGGCGAGCTGGTCCTCACATTCGCAAAGCTGCAGGCAGGGCACTACCGGGTGCGCACCTATCATCACGGCCCCTCATCGGAGACGGACTCGATGGACCCGCTGCGCGACAAGGTCTACGCTGTGGACATCAGCAAGCTGCCGCCCGCGGTCAGCCTTGACGTTGGCATCAGCGACGGCACACGCCAGTGGACGGCGGCTGCGTACAAGCCGCAGGGCCAGGGCAAGCTGATCGGCCCCGAGGGCCCCACCACTATTGACGTTGCCTTCACAAGCGACGGCACCGCGCCGGTGACCGTCACTCTCACGTCGACCGACGGCGCGGGCAGTATCTGGCTCAATGGCCTCGATCTCCGGCAGCTGCCGGGGGGATAAGAACGAATGACAAATGACAAATGACAGGCTGGGATTTGAGGTTTGCCATTTGAGATTTGCCTTCCCCAGATTCGTGGTTAAGAATCTGCTATCTGTAAGTGCTAGAGAGGAGCGTGCGTTACGGTGAATCAAGCAACGGTGATGGTTGAGGGGAATGTGATGCTGCCGGTGGATGTGCGGCAGGGCGAAGGCGGCGTGATTGTGACTTATGCCACGTCACGGGTCGAGGGAGACGGCAACCTGGGCAGCGTGATCACGCGGTTCGAGGGTGAAGCGACATCCGAGGTGGTGTTGACCCCGGATGAGGGTGACTACGGCCCGCCGGTGGTGGCACTGGATGCCGGTGCCCTGTGGGTCGCGCACACGGCGTATGCCGATAAGCAGAGGTCCATCCTGATCCACGCCATCGTCGACGGCAGGAAGACCACATCAGCGACGATCGCCGGGCCCGGCAAGATCGACAACCCCCACATCGTACTCCACAACGGCGCGCTCCACGCGGTCTGGGAGGACTACGACTCCGGGGATTCCCGGGTCGTGCACCTCGAGCTGGATCCCGAGACCCTTGCCGCGGACGATGCTGCCGTGCCCGTCACGGTGCCCAAGGCCTACAAGCCGCAGCTCATCTCCGACGGCAGCCGCCTCTATCTCGTCTACGAGCTCTATCTGGGCGGACGCTACCGGATGATGGCGTGCTGTCTTTCGAACGGGGCCTCGTTCTCCGAGCCGGTCGAGAT
>CAZEXX010000370.1:0-3644 GCA_964516885.1 uncultured Anaerolineales bacterium
ACTATGATGGTGAGACGCACCGCAACGTTTTGTCCGGGGTGCCCGGCGGCGTGCTGCGTTCAAGTGATGGGGGTGAGACGTGGTTTGCCACGATTCTGGATTCACCGCCCCCGACCGTGTCGGCTTTGGCGATCTCACCCAACTTTGTCGAGGATGGCGTCGTCTTGGCTGCGACCACCGAGGATGGTATATTCCGCTCCGCTAACCATGGTAGCCATTGGGCACGCTGGAATTTCGGATTGCTGGATCTCAACGTCTTCTGCCTGGCGATTTCGCCGGGATTTGCCGAGGATGAGACCCTCTATGCGGGCGTAGAGAGCGGTATCTTCCGGAGCACCAACGGTGGGCGTGCTTGGCGTGAGGTTGAGCTTTCTGTCGGCTACGAGCCGGTCATCAGCCTGGCACTGTCGCCCACGTACCCGCAGGACCACGTGATCTTCGCCGGTACCGAGAGCCAGGGCCTGCTTGTCTCAGAGGATGACGGTGTCACCTGGACGCAGTCGGGTGCAGCGGTCATCACTGACCCGGTGAACGGCATTCTGCTGTCGCCGGATTTCGCAGAGAGTCGCGCCGTATTGGCGCTCCTGGAGAGCTCGCTCTGGCTTTCGCGAGACGCGGGCACGACCTGGACCCAGGTGCCGAATGGTCCGGAGAGCATGACTGCGGTGTTGGCTCCGCAAGGCATCGCACGCGGTGCGACGCTGTTGGTCGGACAGATGGGGGGGGATGTATCCCTGATGGCGCTGGATCTATGATCTTGGCGGGGCTGAGATCCCCGCTGAGACAAGCAAGTGCGCATAGCGTGGGACGTGAAGCTCAGTATCCTTCAGGTTCCACGCTTTTTTCCTAGCAGCTTCTGAAGCTCTAGGCTGACACCACCTATGCAATACACGATCTTTCTTCTACTGGTACCCATATCGCTGGCGCTCTCGGTCGGTGTGTTGGCGTATGCCCTGCGGCGGAACAAGACCCCGGAGATTCTCGCACTGATTGTGTTGACGATGGCAGTCTCCGGGTGGTTGACCTTCAACAGTTTCGAGCTGATCTCGGCGACGCCTGAGATGACCCTGTTCTGGGCTAAAGTCACCTATCTTTTCATTGTGACCACGCCAATAGCTTGGCTGGCGTTTGCCCTCCAATACACGGGCACGCGGGTCTGGGCCGGTCCTTCCGCGTTGTGGCTTTTCGGTCTGATTCCGTTGATCACCCTGCTGCTGCTTTGGTTCAGCCCCGACAAGCACCTGGTGTGGCGGAGCTATGAGTTCTATCCTGTGAATGGCATGCTAGCGCTGTACGTCGAGTACGGTCCTTGGTTCTATGTCTATATTGCTAACGCGTACGCCGTCGTCATTGTTGGGGCCGCGGTCATTGTGTTCAATCACTTCAGGTCTCAGCAATTGTACCGGAGACAATCGCGGTGGCTGCTGGTCGGCGGTCTTACGCCGGTGCTCGTCAACCTCACTTATGTTTTCCGTCTTATCCCTGGTCTCAGGAAGGACTTCACGCCCATCGGCTTTGCCCTATCTGGGCTAGCGTTTGCGATGGGTATCTTTTGGCACAGGCTTTTCGATGTGCAGCCGATCGCCCGGGCCACATTGGTTGACAGTATGCGCGATTGCGTGATCACACTTGATGACCGGAACCGCGTGCTCGATCTGAACCCTGCGGCGGCAGAGCTGTTCTCACGCTTGGGACTGGTTGATCCGATTGACAGCTACCTGGGGACGTCGGTGCTAGGCCTTGTAGGGGGGTGGACGGGGCTGGCTCAGCATCTCAGTCAAGGGATCGTCGAGGACGTTGATTTCGCTGTGAACTGCGATGGGGAACAGCTGCACTACGTCTGCAGCACGACGGAGCTGGCCGTCCGGAGAGGGCGTAACATCGGACGCTTGGTTGTTCTTCGGGACATCACCGATCGGAAGTTAGCCGAGGCCACGCTTCGGCAACAGATGGAGCAATTGCAGATCAGCAACGAGCAGCTGGATGCCTTCGCCCACACGGCGGCTCACGATCTCAAAGGGCCGCTGTCCATCGTGATCGGCTACGTCGAGATGTTGGGATTCTACCTTGACGAGCTGACCAAGGACGAGATCCGGCAGTATCTGAGCTTGCTCAATGACACGGGGCGGCAGATGTCCGGCATTATTGATTCGCTGCTCCTTCTGGCTCAGGTGCACCGGCAAGATAACGTGGTGGTCGACCTGCTCAACATGGAGACCGTGGTTGTCGATGCCCTGCGGCGTGTCGACCCCATGACCTCCGCGAGCGGCGCCGCAATCTCCGTGCCGGAGTCCTGGCCCAATGTGGTCGGGTATGGGCCCTGGCTTCTAGAAGTCTGGGTCAACTATCTGCTCAATGCGATCAAGTACGGCGGATCCCCTCCCAGTGTCACGCTGGGCTATGAGTGTTGCGAGATCAAGCCGCCGGTCGAGGCCCGTGGTGAGGTCGACTGCATGCCGGGGATGCGCTTCTGGATTCGAGATAATGGCCAGGGGCTGACCGAAGATCAGATGGCGAGCCTGTTCACGCCGTTCACGCGCTTTCATGCTGACACCCTCGAAGGCCACGGCTTGGGACTCTCGATTGTCCATCGCATCATCGATAGACTTGGTGGTCAAGTAGGTGCCGAGAGTGAGGTCGGTGTGGGCAGTACGTTCTGGTTCACATTGCCCACCGTCTTCGCGCCGAATGTTGTTTCGGAGTGATGCGCTGTTCTGACGACACGTTGTTCTGACGACGCTCTGTCCTGACGACCCGCTATTGACAAGGAGATGCACCACGATGTCGAGATCACGATTTCAACGAGATGGTGAGGTGCTGGTTTGGCGCCGCAAGCATGAGATTCTGCGGATCGAACCGTGGGGGAACGACAGCCTGCGTGTGCGCGTCACGCGGAACGCCTCGATTGCAGACGATCTTCCGCAGGCGCTGCTGCCAATTGAGGCCAGCAACGCCGGGGCCGAGATCGAGGTAAGTGAGGCCGGTGCCTCGATCCGCAACGGCGGGATCACCGCCGAAGTGTCGGCCACCGGTGGCGTGCGCATCCTCAACGCCGCCGGCGAGGTCGTGCTGGCAGATCAGCAGCCTGAGGTGGATGCGATTGGGCCGGCGGCGCGGGAGCTGAAACCCGTAGGAGGATCGCTCTACCACATCGAGGCCCGCTTTGAGCCGCAGGATGGTGAGCGCTTCTATGGGTTGGGCCAGCAGCAGCACGGCCATCTGGACCAGAAAGGCTGCGTGGTTGAGCTGTTCCAGCGCAACACGATGGTCTCGATTCCGTTCCTGCTCTCAAACCGTGGATACGGTCTGTTGTGGAACCATCCCGGCGTGGGGCGGGTGGAGCTGGGCGCCAACGGCACCCGCTGGGTGGCCGAGGCCGCGCAGCAGCTCGATATGTGGGTGACGGTTGGTGCGACGCCGGCGGCAATCATGTCCAACTATGTGGACGCCACCGGCCATGCGCCGCTGCTGCCGGAGTGGGCCGCGGGGTTCTGGCAGTGCAAGCTCCGCTACCGCACACAGGATGAACTCCTGGCGGTCGCGCGCGAGTACAAGCGGCGCGGGCTGCCTCTTGACGTGATCGTAATCGACTTCTTCCATTGGACGCTTCAGGGCGACTGGAAGTTTGACCCTGAATGCTGGCC
>CAZEXX010000371.1:0-3629 GCA_964516885.1 uncultured Anaerolineales bacterium
AGCGCGCGGTCCGCTCCTACGCGCGAGATCTGGCCACGCAAGAGGGCATCGATCTATCCCTCCGCGTCGGCGTGAACACCGGCGAAGTCATTGTCGCCAACGTCGGGAACGACCAGACCTACAGTGAGAACACCGCGATGGGTGAAGCCGTCGCCCTGGCTGCGCGTATGGAGCAAGCCGCTGAGGCCGACACGGTGTTGGTTAGCGAGAACACCTATCGCCTCGTTGCGCAGCAGTTCGATTGGCTGCCCCTCGGCGAGATCCGTGTGAAGGGCGTCAGCCATCCGGTGCAGGTCCACCGTCCGCTGGCCTCACGATCTCACTATGATCGGTCTCAGGGTTACGAACTATCCAGCCCACTTATCGGGCGAGAGCGTGCCGAAGAGACCATCATTGGCTGCATCGAGGATCTTGAAGCGGGCCGCGGCGGCATCGTGAATCTCACCGGGGAGCGCGGCATGGGCAAATCCATGCTGCTCCAGGAAGTGCGGCGCCACTTCGCCCGCCGCCAGGCCCTGATGGCCGAAGTGCAGCACACCGACAGCTTCGCCTCCGCATCATCTGATGCCTCTGCAGGGGAAACCCGGCCGGGTGTCGCGACCGCTATCCGGATCGGGGAAATCAGGGGACGGGCCCGATCCTACGACCAATCACAACCTTATGCTATGTGGCAGGACCTTCTGCGCCAATGGCTGGGCACCCACGGAGATGAGCCCAAGGAAAAGACTCGAGATCGTCTGCGACTGCAGTCGGAGGCCCTGTGGGGCAGCGCGATGGTCGAGCACTATCCGGACCTGGCCCGATTCCTGGGGCTGCCTCTGGAGCCCGCGTTTGCCGAACAGATCAAGCATCTGGACGCCGAGGGGACACGCCAGCACCTGTTCCTGGCCATACGCAGTTGGCTCGAGGAGCTTGCCCGGCAGGGCCCTCTCATCATCACGTTCAGTGATATGCACTGGGCAGATGCGACATCTCTGGAACTGCTCAAGTACTGCCTGCCCCTCTGCGACTACCTGGACTTGCTCTGGCTCTTCGTCTTCCGGCCCGACCGGCGGTCAAAGACCTGGGGATTCCGTCACTACGTGGAGACCGAGTATCCGCACCGGCTGGAGTCCGTTGCCCTGGCCCCCTTGACAGTCGACCAGAGCAAGGCCTTGGTCGAACAGATGATCGGCCCAGGCGTTTTCCCGGAGGAGACCGAGACACTCATCATCCAGAAGTCGGAGGGCAATCCGTTCTTCATTCAGGAGTTGGTGCGCTCGCTCATCACCGACGGCAGCCTCGTCCGAGAGAGCACCACCGCTGCGGATGGCCGGACAGGTGAGACATGGCACGCCACGCAGGCTGTGACGATGCTCTCCCTACCGGACAGCCTCCAGGGACTGCTGACAGCCCGCGTGCACCGGCTCTCACCGCCGGAACAGCTGGTGCTGCAGCGCGCCGCGGTGATCGGCTACAGCTTCTGGTACGATGTCCTGCATGCGCTGACACCGAGCCCGGCCGACCTGCGCACGCACCTTACAGCTCTGCAGCGAGCCCAGATTATCTCAGAACGGGGACGAGGACCGGATCTTGGCGTGGAGTACACCTTCAGATCCAAGCTCGTGCGCGATGCAGTCTATGACAGCCTCCTCAGTTCACAGAGCGCCGCCTTCCACCTGCAAATCGCTGACTACGTCGAAGGGCGCTTCATCGTGGGTGCGGCCGGCGCCGCTGCACCGGGCCTGGAGAGATTCTACGGCACGTTGGCTTATCACTACCAACGCGCCAACCGTCCTGACAAGGAACTGGATTACACGCTCAGAAATGCGGACCGTGCCAAAGATATCTACGCCAACGCTGAGGCCGCCCAACACTACACGCACGCACTGGCTCTACTGGATCAGTTGGAGCAGGAGCAAGCCGACGGCGCGATGGCCGACTTGGCAAAGACACAACGCTTCCAGGTTCTGATGCGACGCCACCAAGTCTACTATCTGATGGCAGAATTCAGCGAGATGCGGCGCAACGCAGAGGTACTCCTGCCCCTGGCGCGTGAACTCACCAGAGACGGTGACCCGACTTGGCTGATTGATGCCCTGCTGCACCAGCCAGGGGTAGATGATTGCGACTGCCGCGAGGACATCGAGAACGGGATAAAAATGGCTCAGGAGGCACTCGAGCTGTCGCGCAGGGTCGGGGACCGCCGTCGGGAGCTGGAGAGTCTGCTTGCCGCCATCAACCAGTGTCTGGCGCTCAGCGATCCGGCGTGGCGCAGTATGGCCGAAGAAGCTCTGGAACTCGCGAGAGAGACCCGGAACCGCACCTTTGAGGCCAGGATCCTCGTAGGTATGGGCGGCATCTACGCCTTCAGCGATGAGCCCGAGCGCAGTATGCAATATCTCGAAGCCGCCGCGGCCTTGGCAATGAACGAGGGGCTGGATGACTTTGCCGTCCAGATGTCCCTGCTCAACCTGCTGGGGCTCGAGTTTGAGCGCAGCGGCGATTACTGTCGGCTGCTCTCCGAATACCAGCAGGAACGGCTGCATGCCAGCCGCGAGATCGGACACCGGCCTATGGAAAGCCAGGCACTCCAGGCATGCGGTCGAATCACCGGCATCTATCTGGGCGACTACACGACAGCCCTCGACGCATTGCAGGAGAGCCGGAAGATCCAGGCCGGCTCTCCGCGCAGCGTCTATTCACTCTTCCACATCGCCCAGGTTCATGTCGCCCAGGCTGACCACGAGAGCTCGCGCGAAACGCTTGCCGAGATCAAGCGCATCGGCGAACCGGTGTTGGATCGTGGGCTCGCCAGTCTACGGCTTGTTGAAGCTATGCTCTGCAACGCAGAGGGCACCCGGTCCGCGACCAAGGGGAACATCGAGGACACAGCCCGCTCTTTGTCCAGGGCGCTGCAGCTCTGCCAACAGGTAATCGCGCTCTCAACCGAGAACCCGCTCGTGTCGCAGCAATACGAGATGGCCGCCCAATGCCTGGCCACGGTCGCCCACCTCGGTCTCTCCCAAACCTTGACCGATGAACCGGCCCGCACGGACCATCTTAAGGCCGCGCTCCGTGCGGCTGAGCGCGCCTACGACATCCACCAGTTCTTCGGGTTTGCTCAGATCATCGAGTGTGTCAGCGAGGAGGTCTTCCTGCGATACAGCCAGGCGCTGGCTGCCCACCAACAGCCTGACCAGGCCAACCGCTTCCTCGGGCGCGCCTATGACGAGATGATGCGGAAGCACACACTCATCCCGGCGGACAGCCACTTCCGACGCACCTACCTGGAGCAGATCCCGCTGCATCGTGAGATCCGAGCCGCCTACGCCACCCGCGTTGGCGCCATCCTGACCGAGGCCAGCGCCATCCGGCAGCCGGCGGAGTCGGCGGACTAAGTCACCGGCGTCATAGACTTTGAGGCTGAGCCATTACTGTGGACCGCGACCATCATGGCCGCACCTGACCTGCCCTCGCCAGTTCAGGTAGGAGCTATAACTGCGCACACAGTGGCCGGAAGCCGGAGCGGGCGAGACGCCCGCTCGGCGCAGTGTGCCGAAGCACATTGCGTATACATCAGGAGGCCTCCAAGGCCCCACCGGTGGCACGCACTGCGCAGAGAGTTGACTAGCCGCCGGCCCGCGGCA
>CAZEXX010000372.1:0-3625 GCA_964516885.1 uncultured Anaerolineales bacterium
CATCAAAGCTCGCATCGTCGAAGGGGAGATCTTCCGCGTCACCGTGGACAAACCGCAGGCCCGGCCGATTGTAGGTCTGCCGGCACAGAGAGACCGCGTGTTCCGAATAATCCAGCCCAACCATCTGCGCGGGACCCAAATAGCGCTTCACAAAGTATGAGCCACCACCACGCCCACTGCCGACCTCCAACACCTCTAGATCCTGGAGCTCAACGGCGCCGGCGATATGATAATACAGCTGGATACAGTATCGGTCGGCCTCGTCACCCGCATCCAGGGCCAAACCATCACCATCGGAGGGCAGAGACGCGAAGCCGAAATTCATGAATCGCCACTCGCGGTGCCGGATGAAACGCGCCATCAACTGATACATCATCCGTCGCGACCACTTCCTGAAGCTCGGCGAGACCTTGCAGGCTTTCGCATAGGTCGTGGAGAGCCAGAGCTGTACCCGTCCACTGTCAGACCTCTGCAGCCTCGTCACGTTGGTTCCATGTGTGCCTGAATGCCGATCCTGCCATCTGTTCGAAGGTACGGCGTCACCTGCAGGCGATCACGATACGGCTCCGCAAGCACACTGCTCACGTCAAATCCTGCAGCACCAGAAAGGCGTGGGCATCGCCCTCAGTCTTGATCTGGTCGGTCACAATCGCCACCATAGGGTTGAGTCTGCCTGCAAAGAGCTGCTGCGCGTCGCCCCAGGTCAGGCGCATTGTGGCGACGGCCTCGCCCTCACCTGATTCAACGCGGCAGGCCCCCCTCTCAGCAACCAGCCGGTAGACGCCGTCCCCGCGGAAATCAAACTGCAGAACGGTCGTCAGGTCGGGCCGTCTGCGCTCGAGCAGCTGCGCCAGACCCGCCAACGCGACAGGGATCTCATCGTCACCCTCAATTACAGCTGGTGTCCGCTCCGTCTCACCATTCGGCATCGCCTGAGGTCGCGGCTGCGGCGCCCTCGTCCAGAACTCCCGCAGGACGTGGGCCGCCATCTTGGGTTGGCGTGCCCGTGTGAAGACCCCCTTCATGTTCATGCCGCCGACCCGCATAATGGACTGTACAGCAGCGAAGTCGGCAAAGTTCCAGACCTGCATACCGACCACGAAGTCCTTGCGCGCCGCGACCTCAAGATAGCCCCTGATAAAAGCAGCCTGATACTCCTCGGTCCACATCACGCTGGGGTGGCCGTGCAAACCGGGTTGCGTATCGGCGCCGAACTCCGTCACAATGATAGGTTTTCCCAGGATCTCCCATGTGGCATCAAGCTCCTGGTCGAGCATTTCAAAGCCCTTCTGCAGTTCCCCGCCATGCACATACCAGCCCCAATAGCGGTTCACGCACACCACATCGCACTCTGCCTGCCAGTCCACCGGACTGCCCATCACACTGGCAAATGTCACCGGACGGCTAGGGTCAAGCCGGCGGGCATAGCGCAGAAGATTGGTCAGGAAATCCCTGCCGGCCTTGGTCAGGGGATCCTCCTCTGTCGCCTGCCCAGTGAGGCGCGCCATCATATTGGGAGGCATAGGCTCGTTGGCAACACTCCACATCACGACGCTGGGGTGGTTCCTGTCCCGCGCAAGCAGCTCATCGATCTGCCGGAGGCAGGTGCGGTACCGCTCGGCCACATTCTCCTCATTGTCGAACTGCAAGCTCACAGCCGGGGTCTCGTCAATGATCAAAAATCCCTCGCGATCAGCCAGCATCATCTCCTCTTCCGAATAGGGATAGTGAGACGTGCGGTAGCTGTTCGCGCCCGTCCAGCGCATCAGTTGGTAATCCTTGACCATAAGCGGCAGGTTCAGACCTTTGCCGCTAGCATAGAAATCTTCGTGCCGCCCGTACCCGTTCAGTTGGACGGGCTTACCATTCAGCAGGATGTGTTTCCCCCGAACCTCGACGGTGCGGACACCTACCTTCAGCGAATACCTGTCAGAGTCCGTGACGACGGTGAGATCATAGAGATAGGGATCCGTATCGGACCAGAGATGGACCGATGGCACCGCCACCGTGGTTTCGGCGACCCCATACTCGAACTGGAGCGAGGCGTCCAGTGTCAGGTCTTCGCCTTTCAGGATCACCCGTCCCTTCGTTCGTTCCGCGTTGATCTTCACCGTCACCTTCACGGTGCCGGCGTCGCCATCAATGCCGGTCACAACCGTGATATGCTCAATGTGAGTTTGCGGCACAGAGTAGAGCACCACAGGGCGATGCAGCCCCGCGAAGGGGTAGAAATCGAAGGTGGTTGAGGGATACCCCCTCGTAAGGCTGGCAGCTGCCATGCCGCCACCCGTGCCTGCAGAGGGAACTCGCGTCGGCTTGAGGTGATTTTCCACGCTGATTGCGATGACGTTTTCCTGATCCCACATCACGAGATCAGTGATTTCGAAGGCAAAGGGCAGATGCCCCCCCTCGTGTGAGCCGGCCTTCTCTCCGTTGACGTATACCGTTCCGAGGTAATTGGCCGAACCCACGCGGATGAAGATCCGCTGGCCCTGCCAACTGTGCGGGACGTGGGTTCGCGTGACGTACCAACTCAGATCGAAGTAGTCGAAGAGATCCTCGTACTGCTCATTCCAGCTTCCGGGCACTGCCATAGGACGCGCCACCGGAAGCCCATGGAACCACCCCTCCGATTCACCCAAATCGTCCGGGTCAATCTGAAAATCCCAGATGCCTGAGACATCAAGCTTGTTGCGTTGGTTGTTCTGGATCGGATACAGCATACGAGACCTCCTTGATTGAGCGCCAAGGCCTCAGCAGTGGGATTCGAGGTCGCCGCTAGTACAGAGTCTCATCCCCTGCTGCCTTGAGACGAATCACAACCTCCTTCACATCCTGTTCGTGGCCCCGCCGGCAGATCAGCAGTGCATCCGGCGTGTCCACGATAATCAAGTTGTCGACACCGATCGTAGCGATCAATCGCTTGCCGCCATAGACCAGAGTATGAGTGGTATCAATGCTCTCGTGCCGGCCCAGCAGAATGTTCCCATCCTCATCAGACGGACGCACATCAAAGACACTTGCCCAGCTGCCTACATCGGACCAACCGATCTCGACGGGGAGTACGACGACATCTTCTGCTCCCTCCATGATGCCGAAGTCGATAGTCTCCTTCTCAACGGTGGGCCACACACGTGCCAGGACATCGTCATACTCCGCCGTGCCGAGAGTCGCGGCAATCTCCATCAACTGCGCGTAGAACACCGGCATCTGTCGCTCGAACTCCCGGAGGATCCGGTCAGCGCGCCAGATAAACATACCGCCGTTCCACACATAGTTGCCGCTCTTCACCATCGCCTCAGCCGCTTCAGCGTCAGGCTTCTCAGTGAAAGCTGTTACGTCATAGACCACCAGCCCATCGACTGGGAGACCACGACGTCCCTGCTCGATGTAGCCGAAGCCCGTGGACGCGAACAACGGCTCCATGCCCAGCGTGACCAAGTGCCCATCCTCCGCCAGCTTCTGAGCTGCCGCGAGTGTCGTGCGGAAAGCAGCTGTGTCAGCGATGTAGTGGTCGGCGGTCAGAACAGCCATCACAGCATCCGGATCCGACTGCAGAAGATGTATCGCGGCGAGCGCGATGGCAGGCGCCGTGCCCCTCCCCTCCGGCTCGACAATGTAGTTC
>CAZEXX010000373.1:0-3603 GCA_964516885.1 uncultured Anaerolineales bacterium
GATGGCGAACACTGCTTGCCGAGGGCCTCGCCGTGCAAGCAGTGACGGCAAAGCTACCCTCTGGGGAGCGTGAGCCCCTGGAGGCGCAGACCATTCAAGCACTTCTCGCGCTTCCGCTGATGGCAGGCGAGGTGTGTCGGGGATTGATACGTTTCGATCGGATGAGCACCGAGGTTCTGTGGTCCGAAGATACCATCGTCGTCCTTCACGCAGGGGTCCGTGCCTGGGGTAGCGCCCTTTACCTTGCGGAGGTCCAGCATGCGCTGAAAGAATCTGAAGAACGCTACCGTCGTCTTGTCGAAAACTCACCGGACTTCATCTACCGGATGTCGCTTCCCGATGGACGCTGTGAGTACGCAAGCCCGGCGGTTCTGGCTATGACAGGATACACCGCCGAGCAATTCCGGACCAGCCCCAAGCTAATCCAGGAGATCATACTCCCCGGGTGGTGGAACTACTCCGAGACCCAGTGGGCCAAGCTGCTTGAGGGGGACATGCCGCCAACGTACGAATATGCCATCATCCACAGAGAAACCGGTGAGACCCGCTGGCTCTTCCAGCGCAACGTTCTCCTCAAGGACGAATCCGGCGCCCCTGTGGCAATCGAGGGTATCGTAACCGATATAACGGCCCGCAAACAGACCGAGATGGCCTTGCACGCCCAACAGTCAGTGCTCCAGAGCTTCTTCCGGGCCTCCTCTGCGGGCATGGGGTTGGTGTCAGATCGTACATTGCTGCAGGTCAACGACCGACTCTCCGAGATGACCGGCTACAGCTCGCAGGAGCTGATCGGCCAGAACGCACGTATGCTCTATCCCACCGAAGCCGACTACGACTACGTCGGCGATACGAAATACACCCAGATCAAGCAGCGGGGCACAGGGAGAGTTGAGACGCGCTGGCAGAAGAAGGACGGCACCATCATTGACATCCTGCTGACTTCAACACCTCTCAATGCCGGGGATCTGTCAGCGGGTATCACCTTCATCGCACTGGATATCACCGATCGCAAGCGCGCAGAAGATCAGGTGCGTGCGTCCCTGCAGCAGAAAGAGCTCCTCCTCAAGGAAGTCCATCACAGTGTCAAGAACAACCTCGCGGTCATCGACAGCCTGCTGGAGCGCCAAATGATGCAGATTGATGACCGGCGCGCGGCAGAGCTTCTACACAAATCCCTTGACCGCGTCCGTGCTGTGGCACACGTCCACGAGCAACTCCATAACTCCTCTGACGTCACACAGGTGAATATGGAGGAGTACATCAGTCTCCTTGTCAGAGAACTGGCGGGCTCACGTCGTTCGTCCGTAGCCACCATTGTGAGCGCGCCCAATATACACCTGGGGATCGATCAGGCGATACCGTGCGGCCTGATCCTCACCGAGCTGGTGAGCCACGCCCTGGACCACGCCTTCCCGGAAGATCGGGGGCCCAATCCCGCGCCACACGTCACGGTAGACCTGCGAGAGTCCGACGATACACTGAAACTGGTGGTGGAGAATAATGGTGTTGGGATGCCTGAGGACGACAACCGTGGCCATCAGGCCGCACTCGGCTTGGACATCGTGCGGGTACTGGCAGACCAACTGGAGGGACAGCTCTATACCGAGACGCCCCCGGGGACGCGCGTTGAAATAAGCTTCCCTCGCGCCAGAGCCGGTGCACGGATTGGCTAGCCTGCGCCGTGGCCACTGAGAACACAACCATACCTTCGGGAGGCATATGAAGCCAACGCGTTCGCGCATCGCGCTCGTCACCGCCGTCATCGCCACCAGCATCGCGCTGGATCAAGTGACCAAATTGATCGCGCAGACCTACCTTACCCCACAGACCATTCACTTGCTGGGAGATACTGTTCGCCTGAGGCTCGCCGAAAACACCGGCGCATTCCTCAGCTTCGGCGCAGGTCTCTCCCCCACGCTGCGCTTCTGGATCTTCACCGTCGCAGCAGCAGCAATGGTGGTCGGTGTCACTGCCTTTGCGCTCACCACCGACGACATCCCTCGTGACGGCATCGTCGCTATGGCCTTCGTCGCCGGCGGCGGCATCAGCAACCTGATCGACCGCGCCACCCGCGGCGGCAGCGTTGTGGACTTCCTCAACTTCGGGATCGGCAGCCTTCGCACCGGCATCCTCAACGTCGCCGACATCGCCATCTTCTTCGGCGCGCTCTATGTGATGTGGGTGGGATTCCGCGTCGAGAGAGAGAGTTCAGCAGATGCAGAGCCAGGCCCAGACACGTGAACCTCAGTTTTGCCGCCACCGGGCTGATCGCTGGTCAAGACCAGACAGACACCGGATCTACGAAGCCCCCACTTCCGTGCCCAGATCAGCGCCCTGAGACACCAGAAGCCGTTGCAGCGATGCAACGTCAATGGCGCGAGGCGCGACAGCGTCCTTGACCGCCAGAGCTGCCGCAGTCCCCGCCGCCTGGCCGAAGGCCATACACGTCGGCGACACGCGGGTTGCGCCGTGGGCTTCTACGGTTGTCGAGATACATCGTCCGGCAGCTAGCAGCCCATCGAGCTTCTCCGGCACCAAGGCCCGGTACGGAATCCCATACGTCGTGCCCTTGCCAAGAAAGTCGTCCTGCAGGCCTTGATCGTCCGGACCGGTGACCCCCGTCGGCGAGTGAATGTCAATGGGATAAGCGCTGCGAGCGATCACATCGGGCCAGATCCGCCCCGATATCACATCCTCAGCCGTCATCTGCACCTCACCCACGATGCGCCGTGACTCACGAATACCGACGCGCGCACCAACGGCCTCAATACGAGCACTGCCAAAACCCGGGATGCGGCGCCGCAGGAAGGCCATAATCAGCGCGACCTGCTCGCGCCCCTTCAACTCAGCGCGGGTCAGCGAGGCAGAGTCCACCGGATTCACCCCGGTGATCCGGCTCATGTTGACGATCACCTCATCCGGACGGTGCGTATTGAAGAAGAGCACGTGCTCCCGCTGCAGATCGCCCAACTCGCCCGCCGCAATGGCCTCCTGGAGCACCTCGCCAAAACCGGCCACCGCGACAAGGGGCTCGCGCTTGTACGCGTCCACGCCCTGGCGGCTCAACCGCAGAACCTCGGGATGGTCCACCACATAGGCAGTGAAGGCTTCCTTGTCCCAGTTCCCGACTTTGAACATCAGCGAGACCGGTTGCACAAGCCCATCCACCGGTCGCCCGGTTTCACACGCCGCGCCCGCTTTGTAAGCCACATCGGCATCGCCCGTTGCATCAACCACCACCTTGGCCGCAAGGGCGACCTGCTCTCCACGACACTGCACCACCACCCCTGTAAGCACACTGTCGGCGGTCACAGCATCCACCACTGCACCGTGAAACAGGATCTCCGCGCCGGACTCCAGCACCATCCGTTGGCAGACCAGCCTTAGTGCTTCCGCGTGGAACGGCGTGACCGTCGCCACATAGCCGGTAGTGTCAAGGATGTGCCCCGGCGACGCATTCATCGCCACCAACCTATCGACCACCTCCTGAGCCAGTCCCTTCACGACCTGCTCAGCGGCTGAGTGAAACGTCATCATCGGTCCCACCAGGCACATCGTCATCGTGCCGCCCAGTGAACCATCCTTTTCGATCAGCAGCGTCTT
>CAZEXX010000374.1:0-3583 GCA_964516885.1 uncultured Anaerolineales bacterium
TCGATGGTGATCAGCGCCTGCACTGTGCCGCTATAGGGCGAGGGGATGAGGATCTCGGCGACATCGCCGACCGCGTAAGCATCGCGATCGGTGATCAAGTCGATCCGGCTGGTGCTCTCACGACGCCAGACCGTCGCCCTGCCGCCCCACACCCAGAGATAGGTGCTGCTGCGAATCTCGTTGCCGAGATCATCCTCGGCTATCGCACGGATGCGGTAGCTCCCTGAGGACTCAGGCGTGAACGCAATCGCAGCCTCTCCCTGACCATTGGTTCTGGCTGTTGTGGTATAGACCGGGATATCCTCGGTCGTCCAGGTCCAGTAGGCATAGCCGTCCTCAGCCTCCTGGCGCACGCTGTACCACCGGTGTTCCATCACGACAACGTCCAGATCGACGCCGCCGACCGGCAGACTCTCCCAGTCAGCGGTCAGAAGGGCGATCTCCTGAGTGGTGCCGGCCTGCGCCACGCGATACTCCGGCGCCACGCCCATGTAGAACTCCCCCTTGTGCACCACGGCGGTCGTCCGCTGGCTGACGACCTGCTCATTGATGTCATAGACATTCGCCTCGATGGTGAAGCTGCGGCTGCTGATCTCATCCGCGATATCGGCCGGCACCTGGAAGAAGGTCCGTCCCTGATCATCAGTCATCGTCGTTCCCTGAGCGATCAGGCGACCGTACCTGCCGTAGCTCTCACCATAGTCACCTTCAAGCTGCCAGTCTGTCCAGCTATAGGAGGGACACTGTGTCCCCTCCGGACACTCGTATCGGAAAGCATACGGACTGCTGAGCACGTTCCACGTCACCTCAGCATTGGCCACAGGACCGCCGAAGTAGTAGGTCGCCGTCACGGCGACGTCGATGCTCTCGCCGTTCCGGTAAGCATCCCGGCCGGTATCAACCGTGACCTGGAACTCTGGAGCCCGGTACTCGGCCACACGGAAGCTGGTGCTGGCGTAGAAGTCCCCAACGAATCCGCCGGATTCGCGCTCGCCCTGGACCTGGAGGAAATAGCTGCCCAGGGGCGCCTCGCCCCCCAGCGTCAGCTCATCGAAGAACGTCCCCATATCGCTCACAGAGAGCGTCTCGTAATAGAGCTGTGTGCCCTGAGGATCGCTCACCCGCACGTCTAGCCACGCGATCTCCGGCGGGATCGTGTAATCGACATCATCATTCTGCCGGACAATCCCCTTGAAATAGACCGTCTGTCCGGGGCGGTAGATGGGCCGATCTGTATAGAGATACCCCAGATACTCACCGTCGCCATAGTCACTGTACAGGTCGAAGTTCCACGGGCGAATACCGTCATCCCAATCGTTATAGGCGATAGCGAAGTCCTCGTCACCCGGCTCTCCGGCAACCGCAAAGTAGTCATCCCAAAGGTCGGTATCACGAAGGTCCATGGCCACCCACAGACCGTCGTCACCGGTGCGACCGGCCCCCTGTTGGGACCGTCCGTCCTCGTAGAAACGTACGGGGAGCTCACCCACTGGCTGGCCGGTCGCCAGATCCGTGGCCCACACCAGCGACTCATTGTTCGCCTGCTTCATCGCCAGGTTGATGTGACTTCGCAAGTACGTGTAGGTTTCCGGCTCCCTGTCCGGGTTGTGCGTAGAGACCTCCGGCGCTATCAGCACCACGTAGTAGATGCCTGGCGGGAACTGCTGCCCCTGGTCATCCACCATATCGATGGCGCGAAGGAACGTGGTGTTTCTCTCGACAATGATCGGCACGGACCACGCCCTGACAAGGTTACCGGGTGAGGGACTGAAATCCTTGCGATAGTTATAGCTTCCATAGCCGTGCAGCCGCATGAAAGTATCCAACGGAAGCTGATAGATGGCTATGTCGAGACGGGTCACATTGCGATGTTGCGCATACAGGACCGTGTCCGTGTAAGCGTCAAACGTACCGATGCTGCCCAGCGTATTCAGGCTCGCATAGGGACTCAGGTCGCCTGTGGTGAAGCGCAACAGCAAGTCCTCCCCCAGCTCCGCCCCGTACTTGTCGGGGTAATCCGCACTCAGCTCCACGCGGTAGGGCGTGGCCGGATCTTTGCGGAAGCTCAGCCGCAGCGATGTGTCCGAGAAACGCCAATAGGTGTACACCTCGGTCGGTTCAGGGATGATGGTGAGGTACTCCGTCAGGACGTCGCGCTGCATCGGGCTGGCGAAGGTGATCTCGACGTCGCTGTAGGGTTCGACATTCCCATCACCGTCGTCCGGTGTCGTCACCACAATCCCGGGGTCCCAGATAGTCCAGAAAAGCCACGAGAATTCCTCACCCAGCGTGACTCGACCCGCCCTTGCACGTGCCGCTGCGCGGATCGTCACCTGGCCCACACTATTCCGCGGAAGGGGTGCCGCCGGCGTGAAGACCAAAGTCTCCTCAGCTGTCGGGTTCACGCCCCCTTCCCAGCTGAACGTGCCGTTCACAACGAGGTCATTGATCACCAGCGTGAAGGCGGTCTCCGTCGAGGCATGGTCCATCGGCTGGTTGAACGTCACGCTGATGACATCGGTTGGACCCACATACTCTGCGTTGTCCTCCGGTGACCACGTCACAACACTAGGTCCCACAGTGGTGAAGACCCAACTATATGCCTCTTCCAGCACGGCGCCCTGTGTATCCGCCAGACCGGATACAACGCGGGCCGTATACGTAGTGGCGGGCAGGAAGCCCCCCTCCGGGCGGAAACGGTAGATGGTGGTGTTGAGCCACTCTCCCTCACCGGACACAGGAGGGTCGAAGGACAGAGGCTCCGGCAGCTCTCCCTGGCGGTCCAACGAGGTCAGCGGCACGATGGGGCGATTGAAGATCACAGTCACCGTCGTATCGGCCTCCACAGCTTCACTGCCCGGCGCAGGCTGCACCTCGGCGATCTCCACGAAGCCGATCGTATTGAAGTCAAAGGAAACAGGCTCCACCAGCGCAGCGCCCTCGATATTCCGGGCCGTCTTGTCAATCGTGACCTGGTACGTCGTGCCGCGATCGAATCCTGAGGCGGGATTGAAATGCAGTGTGCGCGCATCAGCCCAGACGAGCTCACCTTTGGCGCGTGGCTTGATGCTGAATGCATCCGCCACGCTCCCCTGATCCATCGGTTGGTCGAAGATGAGCTCGACAGCAGCATCAAGCACCTGCAGTTCATTGACCTCAGGCGCGCGGAAGAGCAGTTCGGGGGCCGGCAGGGGCGGAAGGTCCTCCGGCACGGGGGTGTTGGTCAACGGCGGCGGCTCAACTGTAGGCGTCCTACGACCGGGCATCAAGGATGCAACCGCATCACAGGACAACGTCACCAGCAGCATTAGGACCAAGGCCAGACGTTTGAACTGCATATCTTTGTTATGCATCGTTTACTCCTCATCACCGAGTCCGGGCATCGTCAGCGCTAACACGAGGCAAAGCGTACCAAATCGCGTGAGAAGGATATCCGCTAAGTAAGATACACCCTGAGTGTAGCACCCTTCAAGGAGTTTGTCACCCGATTCGCCCTTGACATGACGCCAAAGCCTAGTATAATTCCTTCTCACAACGATGCGGGGTAGAGCAGTGGCAGCTCGTCGGGCTCATAACCCGGAGG
>CAZEXX010000375.1:0-3544 GCA_964516885.1 uncultured Anaerolineales bacterium
GCTGACAGCTTACCCTACGGTACGGGTGGGTTCGTTTTGGAGGGGAGGGCAAGCTGACAGCTTACCCTACGGTACGGGTGGGTTCGTTTTGGAGGGGAGGGCAAGCTAACAGCTTACCCTACGGGCAGATTCTGTTCTTGGAGGCACTATGAAGATTGACGCTCACAATCACCCTGACTGGCATGGCCACGGCCTGGATAGGTTTATCAGCAACATGGATGCTCACGACATTGAGCGCACGTGGCTGTTGAGCTGGATTGCGCCGGAGGATGAGTATACGCCGGCATACAACAGTCAGATGACGCCGTTGGAGAACGGCCCCATCCCCTTCGAACGCTGCCTGAGCTATGTTGAGCGGGCGCCGGAGCGCTTTGTGCTCGGGTACGCGCCGGATCCCCGGCGTCCGGATGCCGTGGACCGGCTGCGGGCCGGCGTTGAGATCTACGGTGTGCGTGTGTACGGCGAGCTGAAACTGCGCGTGCGCTACGACAATCCTGACGTGCTGCGGGTGTTCCACGCGTGTGGAGAGTTCGGACTGCCGGTGGTCGTGCATCTCGACTACGAGTTCGACACCGGCAGCGCCTATCCCCGGCCCAACTGGTGGTATGGCGGTGGCATCGAGGCCTTCGACAACGCGGTCCGCGCGTGCCCAGAAACGATCTTCATCGGCCACGCTCCCGGCTTTTGGTCGCACATCTCGGCCGATGGCGAACACGACAAGCAAAGCTATCCTGCGGGCCCAGTGGTACCCGGTGGCAAGGTGCCGCAGATGTTCCGGGATCACCCGAATCTCTATGCTGATCTCTCCGCCGGCTCCGCCCGCAACGCGTTGAGCCGGGATATGGCCTTCGCCAAGGACTTTGTGCTGGAGTTCAGCGACCGGCTCCTCTATGCACGTGATGGGTTCGGTGGGGAACTGGATGAGATCCTGGCACAGTTGGCGCTGCCGGCACCGGTGTTGGCCAAGATCCATAGCGCAAATGCGCTGCGCCTGGTGTCACTGTAGTTGCGGCCCAAAGGAGCTAGTCTATACTAACCCTGTACATACCAAGCCCTTTGCACTGGGCTGTGCCGGCTTTATAGACGCTGCTTTCTCGGAGGTGAGATCATGGTACTGGACATACTCTTGCTGCTGATCATCGTTGGTCTGGTGGCCTTCTGCGCGTCCGAAGGGCTTGTCCGTTCGGCAACCATCCTTTTGGCTTTCTACATGCTCTGCATGCTTGTGGGCATGTTGGTCCAGGCGATGAACCTCGCCCAACTTCTGGGGAACGTCGTGATCGGTGCGTTGGGCGACGCCCCGCGAACGCCGGTTTTCTATCAAGGTCTGATCTTTGTCCTCATCCTGATACCTGCGTGGCTTATCGTGGCTGTTATCATCCGTATGAGCCTGGAGAACGCTTCGATCAAGATCCTGTCTTGGGGCGACAACGTTCTGGGCGCTCTCGTGGGAGTGGTGCTGGCTCTTGTTGTGGCGGCCGTGATCTGCAACTCTTGGGGTGTCGTGGTGTCCCAGCGTTGGCCGCCGGACCGCGTCTGGCTCCCTCTGCGAGTGGCCTTCGAGAGTTCGGCGCTGAAGCTGTATATGATGAACGTCCTGCTTGCCTACCGTCGAGCGCTCTTCCCGTTTGCCGGCCCCGGCTACCCGATCTTCTTCGTCCCACAGGGATGACCTCGTCACGCTATCGAAGTCATTCCGTCCGAACTCAATAAGGAGGCATCATGACGTCATCTGCATCTTCTCTAGCCCACCTGGGTGGCGCAAAGGCCGTCACAGTTGATCCCGGCGATACCTTCACCTGGCCGATTGTCACTGCGGACGATGAGGCCGCGGTGCTGGAGGTTCTCCGCCGCGGGGCGATGTCGGACATCGACGTCACGATGGCTTTTGAGACGGAGTTCGCGGCCTGGCAACGCCGCACGCATGCACTGGCCTTCAACAACGGCACCGCCGCGCTGCTTGCGGCTATGTTTGGGCTGAAGGTTGGTGTGGGAGACGAGATCATCTGCCCCAGCCTCACGTACTGGGCTTCAGCGTTGCCGACGTTCTCGCTTGGGGCCACTGTTGTGTTCGCGGACGTCTCGCCGGAGACGCTGTGTATTGACCCTGCCGATATCGAGCACCGCATCACTGAAGAGACGAAGGCCATCATGGTGGTGCACTATATGGGGCACCCCGCCGATATGGATGCGATTATGGCGGTCGCGGACCGGCACGAGATCCCAGTGATCGAAGATGTCTCCCACGCTCACGGAGGACTGTACAAAGGCAAGCGCGTTGGCAATTTCGGCAAGGTGGCGGCGATGTCGCTGATGAGCGGTAAGTCGCTGCCTGTTGGCGAGGGAGGTATCCTGCTGACGGACGACCTTGAGGTGTACGAGCGTGCGGTCGCGTTTGGTCACTACCGGCGTTTCGATGAGAGTATCCAGAGCCCCGACTTGCGGCCGTTCCGCCGGCTGCCGATGGGCGGGATCAAAGGTCGCATGAACCAGATGAGTTCCGCGATGGGACGTGTGCAGCTCAAGGCCTATGATGCCCGCGCCGCCGAGGTCCGCCAGGCCATCAATGGTTTCTGGGATCTGCTGGAGGGCGTACCTGGGTTGCGGGCGCATCGTGTGCCGCCGAATGGTGACAGCACGATGGCCGGCTGGTACGCAGCGGGTGGGCTCTACCGACCGGAAGAGGTCGGGGGGCTCTCCGTCACGGGGTTTGCCCAGGCCGTGCAGGCTGAAGGCAGCTCGTGCAGCCCCGGCATCAACAAGCCACTGCATCTGCACCCGCTCTTCAACACCTGTGATGTCTACGGTCACGGCAAGCCCACACGGGTAGCCAACACCGATCGCGATGTACGGCAGCCTCCGGGCACTCTTCCTGTGACCGAGGGCATCGGGGCGCGCACGTACCGTATTCCGCAGTTCAAACGCTACCGACCTGAGGTCATTGCGCAGCACGCGGCTGCATACCGCAAGGTGGCCGAGAACTACGAGGTGCTGCTGGCCGACGATCCGGGGAATGCACCGGATCTGTGCAACTGGGGTCTGTAGGCTGCCCCTGTATCACACACTCCCGAAGGGGGCTCAGCAGACATGATGTTCGCTTGCGCACACGACGCGAGCATGTAAGTGCTTGTGCGCGTAGTGGGCCTAAGGGCTTTCGTCCCGAGTCTGCTCGGGCGAGGCTTTAGGGCCGTCCCCGAACCGCGATGATCCCTGTGCGTTGTAGAGGCGGCTATTCTGAAGTGGCCCTCTAGTTCGCTCGGGCGTGCCTCGCAGGACTAAGATGCAGCGCAGAGAAGGGCCCAAAGCCTCGATCGAGACCAGGCGAAAGGTTTTGGGTCCGCAGAGACGCCATGTTCGCCGGCGCACGTGTGCGCGCACACCACGCAGGATGAAAATGCGACGCAAAGAAGGCCCTAAAGCCTGCAGCCAAGCCTTTAGGCCCGGGAGCAGAAGGTCATTCTCGAAGTAGACCTGTAGTTCGCTCGGGCGTGCCTCGCAGGACTAAGATGCAGCGCAGAGAAGGGCCCAAAGCCTCGATCGAGAC
>CAZEXX010000376.1:0-3529 GCA_964516885.1 uncultured Anaerolineales bacterium
CTCCCCGCCCCAGGCATCGCGGAGACCTGCGGCAACTTGATCGGACGCCTGTGCTGCACGACACTTGGCCCTGACCGCGGTGGTGCCGGTGCTCGGTGCTTCCTGTCGCGTCACTGAAGTGAGTGAGCTATGGATAGCAGAGACATTCCGGAAACGATCAGAATACGCCGGTATGCGGGATCATGCCTTGATATTTGACACGTCGATCGGGGGAAGCCTGCTCACGAAACTATGGAATGTCAATCGTCAAGGCCTGGCCCCGTCGGCTCCGACGGCAGGGCCCTATCGCTTCCCTCAAGCGATTGCACCACGACTTCCGCCACGTGCTCTCTGATGTTGACCTTCATCGTCGAGTGAGTTGAAAATACACGATGCGGCTGGAACGCGGTTCCGGCATGCGCAGGGTCAGGCCCGACGTCCGCAGTTCCTCGCCGATCGCCTGCCAGGTCTCACCGCTGTCGGCGTCTTCGAGTTCATAGTTGCCGTCGGGCAGATCGCTCAGCTGGAACGTGGCAGCGCTCTGCGGACTCGCCGGTCGCCGGAAGGCCACCACGGCGCCTTTGCCGGTTTCCGGAAGCAGCAACTGGTAGGCGAGCCACGCCGTCGAATCGACGGTGCCGGGGGTCAGCGGATAGAAGTCTCCGGCGAAGAGCGGACGCAGTCGCCGCGCTTCGTTCAGCCAGCGGCGGAAAGAGTCCCAGGGAAGACCCTCGGCTCCGCCGTCGATCCCGAACTTGCGCGTGCTCAGCACCAGCCCGGCCGAGTAGCATGAGCGAACCTGGTAATCGTCTTCGACTGCGGGCGGCGGGCTGATGGCGTTCTGCGGCAGCCAAAGGTGCAGCCCCAAGGTGTGGAGCTGGCTCCCGTCGGGATTCGCACCGGGGAAGCAGTTGTAGTCGCTGCGCCAGAGCGCCACGCTGCGGCCCAGCATTTCGAGTTCGAGCCGACGGCCGCCGCTGGCGCAGTTGTCGATGAGCAGGCCGGGATGCCGCCGCTGCAACTCGTCCCAGAAGGCATACAGCCCGGTCACGAAGCGCTGCTCGATCATGCCTTCGCGCCCGGGTTCGTCCGCCTGCCGCCAGAACGGCGAGGGATCGGTGTTGAAATCCTCCCGGTAGCAATCGATGCCATTCTCCTCGATCAGGTTCGAGACCGTGTCCACGGCCCACTGCCAGGCTGCGGAGTTGCCCAAGTCGAGCAGCATGTCTTCGTTGGAGCCTGGGGACTCCGCCGTTCGTCGCAGGAACCAATCGGGGTGCTCGAGCGTCACCGGCGTGCCTTGGCGGGCGCGTTCAGGCTCGATCCAGAGCAGGAACTTCATGCCGGCCGCATGGGCCGCATCACTGATGGGCTTCAGTCCGTCCGGATGGTAGAGCCGGTTCACCCGCCAGTCGCCGGTGATGCTCCACTCGCCCTCGAACACGTTTGGGCAAGGCTTGGTGGACGTGCCGTACCAGCCGGCGTCGACCCAGTAGTAGTCGTAGGGCAGACGATGTTTGGCGATGGCGTCGATGGCGTCGAGGTGCCCCGCCGTCGGCGTGCCGCCCCAGGCGCCGTTGCAGATCGGCACATCGGCTCCGGGCAGGCTGTGATGGGCAAGCAGAAACCGGCGCAGGACGTTGTGACCGTGCAATGGCTCCCCCTGCCAGTGGAGCAGCAGAATGCGCGGCGAACGGATCTCTTCCCCCGGATGCAGCGTTGCGTTGAGGTGTTCCATCCCGGCCGTCACATGGGTGGCTCCCTTGCCGTCGTGTGCGAACTCTGCAAACCATTGGCCGCTCCAGCCCACCGCCCCGATCAATCCATCCTCACCGGTCCGCAGATTGAAGAAAGGCAGCCAGGTAGCGGAAGGCCGGCCGTCGGTGGGTCGGCACGACCCATTTCGCGCCTTGCGGAAGGCATTGTTGTGTTCGGTGTCCATGCGCACCGTGCAGGGGACCGACCACATGGACTGGCGCAGTTCCCTGCACTCGTACTGGAAGTCATCGTGCCGACCGTCGCTGCCGAGGGAACGGCGTAGCTCCGGGATCTCGCCCTGGTTGGCGCAGCGCCAGACGGTGTCGAGTGCGGCGAAGGAGGAGATCGGCGGCGTGTCGGCGGCGCCCTCATTGCACAGACGCACCACCCACTCCACGGCCGGGAACTCGGCGAACTCCGCAAGTTCCATCTCGCAGACAAGCCCCGTCTCGCCATCGCGCCAGCGCAGGAGATGCGTCCGCTTCCCGTTGCTCCACTCGGCGCATTCGACTGCGGTGGTCTCCAAGTTGGTCCAGTCACGGCTTGTGCGCTCGCCGCAGAGGAAGCTGAACGGCACTCCGGCAGACCAGCGTGTATGCGCTTCGTCGTCCGTCGGCCAAGTGCCCGTGAGGCGCCCGATCCACTGCCGAAGGAACGTCATCTCTTCGGTCTTGACCCGAGAGGACCCGTCATGTGTTGTCATTGCGTTCATAGTGTCACCAAGGTTCCGAACACTAGCCTGTCGCCACAGTTGCCGGTCGCGGCTGCGCTACGGAATGGTTTCGCTGATGGCAGCGGGATCAGCGCGTGCCGTCGAGCAAAATCCGTTGGCCGACCTCGGCGGACCGGAGAGCGGCGTCCTGGATGCGCACGTAGCGCAGTCCGTCGTGCTCGTCTGGGGACAGCTTGGTGCCGTTCTCGATGCCGTCGATGAGGGCGTGATAATGCTCCCAGCGATTGCCCTGGGTCCGTACGCCGTCCACGGCGACGCGGCTGGAGTTGAACTCGCCCTTGCCGTCCTTGGTCTGCCATTCCAGAGCAAACCACTTGTGCCGGATCAAACCGCGCTCGCAGATGATCTCGAAGGATTGGGTTGAGCCGGAGTTCCAGTCGGGGTCCAGCACCCAGTGACAGTCGAACTGGAGGAACCGGCCGTCGCGGAAATCGATCAGCATGGTGGTCACGTCGTCTTGCGCGAAGGGACGGCAGTAGTTTCCCTTGTGGCAGAACACGGAACTGGGCGTGTCGCCGGTGAGTTCGAGGAAGGTGTCGAACACATGGGGGTCGTACTCGGCGGGAGGGAAGCACCGCGTGCGGTCAATCATCCAAGGCGAACGGGTGAGCGGGAACCCACCAAGTGGAAGAAGGCGCTCTTGACGGGGCCGAGCGGGCCGGTGTCCGCCGTCAGTTCCTGGAGCTTCTCAAAGACGTCCGAAGCAAGTGCACGTAGCGTGGGATGAAAACACTTCACCCCGGCGGCGGCGATGGCGCGAACGATCCGTTCGGAATCGGCGAGGGTGGCGGACATGGGCTTTTCCAGCATGAAGTGCTTCCCGGCCGCCGCCCCGATCTCCACGTAGTCCGCGTGGGTGAAGGCAGGCGAGAGGATGGCGACAATGTCCACATCCGCCGCTGTGAGCACCTCTTCGGCGGACGTCGCCGCGCGGGCCCCCGTCAACGCGGCCGCCTCCTGGGTGCGCTCCAGCACGGGATCATAGACACACGCGCAGGTGAGCCGGTCTGACATCTCGAACACGAGCTGGTGGTATTTCCACACCGCCCCGCAACCCAC
>CAZEXX010000377.1:0-3523 GCA_964516885.1 uncultured Anaerolineales bacterium
ACGGTCAGCCCAAACTGGAGCGCATGGGGGCGTACGAAAGGGAGAAGCTGTGTCAGTGCCCGCCAGTTAGTCTTCACTTGCTCGGATTGATTGGCCAAGAGTACCTCCCAGGGAAGGAATAGCAGACGAGTTCTCCACTGCTTATCTTGATAATTCTAATACAGAAATTAAGATTGTCAAGTAACGTCTGAGGAATTGTAAGGATCAGCCCCCGCAGCTTCACGTTTCTGGATCGGAGTCGGACCAACCCTGGCTAACTACCTCTCCTGTGCCCCCGCCGGCAAGAGACGTGGGGCCCTCACCAACGCGCCCCGCGAAGCTGCCAGATTGATGAAATGCACCCCTGCTGCGCTTGCCGGTGCCGGTGGCACGCTGTACACTTGTGATGTGTGCATTTGGACACCGTTTTCGCAGGGCTGTCCAGCTGGCCCTGCTGCGGGCTGCTTGGATCACAAAGGATGTCACCATGACCCGTTACTTCATCCCCGCGCGCGAAGTGCGCATCGAGATGATTGTCGTGAACTCGCGCTTTATCGCGTCAGCGTCGCCTGCGTTGAGCGTTGAGGAGGCGCGGGCCTTCGTCAACACAGTCAAGGCGGAGTACGCTGATGCCTCTCACAATGTGCCGGTCTTTGTGATCGGCCGCGGCAACAGCATCATCGCACACTGCACGGATGATGGCGAGCCGTCGGGCACGGCGGGGCGCCCGGCGCTGGCCGTGTTGCAGGGCAGCGGGATAGGCGACGTCGTGGTCGTGGTAACGCGTTACTTCGGCGGCACTAAACTCGGTACGGGTGGGCTGGTCCGCGCCTACGGTGACGCCGTTCGCGAGGTCTTGAAGGTGCTCCCCCTGGCGGAGAAAGTACCGACGCAAACGCTGATGCTGGCGGTGCCCTACAACCTCTTTGAGCGTGTGCGGCTGCTGATCAAAGAGCTGCACGGCGAGACACAGGACGAGGATTTCGCAGCAGATGTCACCATCGTCGCCCGCTTTGCTGCGCGCCAAGTTCCACAATTCCAGGAGCGGCTACAGGAACTCTCCGCGGGCCGGATCGAAGCCGAGGTGATGGAAATCGACGACGAGACCATTATGCCCGTCGGGATGGTCGGGGCTGACATCCTGTAAGACTCACCCCAGATTTAGCAGCGCCACGGCAGCTACGGCCACAGTGACCCCCCACCGGTTGCGTCCCGTCAGCGGTTCCTTCCAGAACACTGAGCCGGCAACGAATGCAAGGATGACCCCCGCTGCCGAATAGATCGCGTACACGATGGCCGAGTGTCCCTGCAGCGCTGGTGCCCGCAGGCTCTCCACCAAAAAGAAGGTCGAGAAGAAGTTCGGAACCCCCAGCAGCAGTCCCCGTAGGATTGAGCCGCGATCCAGGCGTGTGCGCCGGGCGAGCACCGTGCTCCACGTCAGCAACCCCGAGCCGGTGAAGATCAGTACAACAAAGATGAAGCGCTCACTCCCAGGTGCGAGTGTGTTGAAGAGATTGGCCCACAGATCGACACAACCAAAGACGATGAGTAGTGTGGGGAAGTACCATAGGGCGCTTCGGTCCAGGGTTGACCTATGCGCTGTTTCTGAAGCTCGACCGTGCGTTCCAGGGCTTTGGGTCGCAGGGTCGGCTGCCGGTTTTCTGAAGGGGCTGAGGAGCACAAAGGCCGCAAACGCGCTGACAATGCCCAAGGCTGTGAGCAACGTGAGAACCTCGCCCAACACCAGCAAAGCGAAGAGGATCGGAATGGTCAGGGAGAGGCGCGCAACTGAACCGGCCAGCGACATACCATAGCGGCGGATGCCCCACATGTGCAGGTAGAAGGCGCCAGGCCACAGCAGGCTTCCGCCAAGGCCCAATAGCAGCGTCGTGGTGCTCATACTGAGCCGTGAGCCGGTGCTGCCAGGAGGCTGCAGCAGCAAGAAAGCCCAGCCGATTGCGCCGGCGGTCACATAGTTGCTGGCGAGGACGACCTCAGTGTTGGCCCCGTGCGTTTCATTGTCCTTGACCAGTAATGAGATGCTAAATGAAGACAGAATTGCGAGAACAAGATAGCCCATGATTACCTCCGGATCGCCGCATGATAACACAGATCCGAAGAGTGCTGGCTGGAAGCCGCGACTTTCTCACGTATCACTTCCCCCGGCGTTCCCATCCTTCCTCGAAGAGCCGCAGGAAGTTGTTCTGCCCGTAGGGATGTGCGGCCAGAGCATCCTCATCCAGTGTTACGCCGATGCCCGGTGCGTCCGGCGGCGTCAGATAGCCATCCACCACCTGCGGAACACCCTGGACTATCTCACGGGCCCACGGCACCAGGAAGTCGTCGAAGCACTCCTGGATCAGGAAGTTGGGGATGGACGCGTTGATGTGCGCGTTGATGGCGGTGTTGAGCGGGCTCTGTGCCTGGTGCAGCGCAACGAACGCCTCGGCGGACTCGGCGATGGCGGCGGCCTTGCGGGCACCGGAGATGCCGCCGATGCTCAGCGTCTCGGGCTGGACGATGTCGACCACGCGCGGGGCCAGAAGCTCCAGGAATTGAGACAGCCGTCTGAACCGTTCGCCCGTAGCGACCGGCACCGGGATCGCCCGGGCGACCTCGATGGTCGCGGCGATGTCCGTTGACATCACCGGCGTCTCCAGCCACATCGGGCGGAACTCGGCCAGCGCCCGGCCCAGCCGGATGGCTGTCGAGACGCTGAAGCGGTCGTGGGCCTCGATGAGCAGGTCGACATCGTCGCCGACGGCCTCGCGCACCGCCCGGACCAGACTCAGCGACAGACGCTCCTCTTCCGGCTCGATGAAGCGGTAGGCCTTGCCAAAGGGGTCGAACTTGAGGGCGGTGTAGCCCCTTTCAACCACCGCAACCGCGGCTTCTGCGAAGAAAGCAGGGTCCCGCGGTCCTTTGTACCAGCCGTTGGCGTAGACGCGGAGCCTTGGACGATGCTTGCCGCCCAGAAGCTGCCATACGGGCGCGTTCAACGACTTCCCCAGGATGTCCCAGCACGCACACTCGATGGCGCTGAGGGCCGGGCTGCTGTTCAGGAAGACGCCCTTGTACATCTGCTGCCATAGCTTCTCCGGCTGCAGCGGGTCGGCTCCGATGACGAAGCGCGCGAGTTCCTGTACCTCGGCCTCGATGGGCAGTGTTTTGAGGCCACCGGTGGCCTCGCCCAGGCCCGTGAGGCCCTCGTCCGTCTCCACCTTGACGAAGACCCAGTTCTTCCACGGATTGCCGACGACGAACGTCTTCAGATTTGTGATCTTCATATCAATGACCTAGTTCCCCAGCTCATCAATGGCTCCAGCGCGGCCAGGATGTCGTCGAGGTACTGTGATGAGATCTCATCCAGCGGCATGGTGCCGTTGCGCTTGAGGGGGCAGTCGATGACGCCGCGGCGGTAGAGCACTTCTTTGTAGCAGCCGGGAAGCTGGTGTTCGAAGAAGAAGAGCGGGGCCATCTCCTTGTAGATGTAGGCAGCCCGCGCCTCATCGCCCGCCTCCAGGGCGTCCCAGAAGGCAACGAC
>CAZEXX010000378.1:0-3497 GCA_964516885.1 uncultured Anaerolineales bacterium
TGCAGCAAGCCGCCGCCGTTGAGACCGTGGGCTCGGACCTGGGTGAGCTCTTCCAATACCACATCGGCACACCGGTCACGGTGAGCCGCGGCCACTCGGCGATGGTCCCCATCATGCAGGCCACGCTGCCATACCGGAAGAACCTGATCTACAATGGACGTAAGATGCCGGTGCATCCTGTAGCCACGATGCGGCTCGACAACAAGACCGGATTGACTCTTGAGCAGGGCCCCGTCACAGTGCTCGAGACAGGACAGTACATGGGGGAAGCCGTGCTGCCCTTCACTGTGGTCGGCAGCGAGATGGTCATCCCATACGCCGTCGAACTTGGCGTCAAGATCAGCGAGCATAGCGGAGCACGTCGCGAGATCCGCGGCCTGGACATCAAGGGGGCCTACCTGCGGTTCGAGGAATGGGATATCCGGTGGCGCGAGTACCACATCAACAACACGACGGCCGATCCCGTGATCCTGCTCGTCGAGCACGCGAGGACATCGCATCACGAGCTGTTCGATACCCCCGAACCCACCGAACGCACAGCCGATCAGCTGCGTTTTGAGGTGAAGGTTCTCCCCCAGAGCGAGGTGACCCTCACGGTCCAGGAACGGCGGCTCGTCCGGCATCGCGAGGAGATCCAGCGACAGTCCTTCGCCGGCCTGCGGGAGTACCTCAAGCAGGGATTGCTCAAACAAAGCGAGATGTCCCAGCTCACGAAGCTGCTCACGCTCTGGGAAAGCGTCGCCGAGAACGAGCAGCACCTCGCTCGGGTGAAAAAGGATCGCGGCAAGATCTACAAAGCACAGCAGCAGATCCAGGGCAACATGCAAGCGCTGGGACAGACAGGCAAAGAAGGCACATTGCGCGCTCGCTACGTTGCGCAGTTGGAGACGACCGAAGAACAGCTTCGCGCCCTGGAACAGCAGGAGGCCCAGGCCAAAGGCGAGATCAAGCGCATCAAGGGCGACATAGACGCCCTGTTGAAGCGGGTGTCCTGACGATATCGAGGACCTTGCACTGCGCATTTTCCACAGATCGCGCTAAGATAGCCAAGAACCGACACACACCCAGAAGAGGAGCTTCCATGATCCAAACAGGCCTGGTTTCCGTCACCTTTCGCAAGCTCACGCCGCGCCCCATCGTTGATCTCGTGGCAGAGGCCGGCTTGGCCGCCATTGAGTGGGGCGGCGATGTGCATGTCCCCCACGGGGAGATCGAAACGGCCCGCTCCGTACGGCAGATGACGGAGGACGCCGGGCTGGCCGTACCCTCATATGGCTCATACTACCGTGCCGGCCACGGCGAGGCCGTGCAATTCGAGACCGTCGTCGAAACCGCAATCGCGCTGGGTGCGCCAATCATCCGCATCTGGGCAGGCAAGCAGGGCAGCGCTGTAGCCGACGCAGCTTACCGGGAACGTGTCATTGAGGACTCGGTCGATTGTGCCGACCTGGCTGCCGGCGCCGGACTGGGCATCGCCTACGAATACCATGGAAACACTCTCACCGACACCGACGAGGCCAGCGTGAGATTGCTCAGAGCGGTCAAACACGATGCAGTCACGACCTACTGGCAACCCCGCGGACATGCCACCATCGAAGAGAACCTGGCCGGCCTGACCAGTATCCTGCCCTGGCTCAGCCACATCCACGTTCAGAGCTGGCGCCCTCAGCAGGACCACTCGCGCCCTCAGCAGAGCGTCGCGGCTGAAGGCGGCACCGAGCGGGCGCCCTTATCAGCGATGACAGGCCCGTGGTCTCAATGGCTGGACACTGCCGCTACTGCCCCCGGCGATCGCGTCGCCATGATCGAGTTTGTGGCCAACGACGCCCCCGAGCAGTTCCTGGCGGATGCGGAAGTCCTCAAGAGGCTGATCACAGAATGCGAGAATGGAGAATCAGCGAATTCCGGATTGTTAGCCTCTGTGATTCGCTGATTCTTGCGTTCTTCCATTCTGTATACCCAGACCCATATATCAAGGAGCGAAGACGATGTCCCACCCCAAACTGGCAGCGCAGCTGTACACGGTTCGTGACTACACGAAGACGGCCGAGGATTTCCGGGCCACCATCAAGAAAGTTGCCGACATCGGCTATACCGCCGTGCAGGTCTCGGGCATCGGCCCGATTCCTCACGAGGAGGTCAAGGCCATCACCGATGAGTTTGGCCTGACCATCTGCATCACCCACGTGGGCTTTGACTATCTTCAGAATGACATCGAAGCGGCCATCGCCCAGCACAAGCTGTGGAACTGCCCCAACGTCGCCGTCGGCAGCATGCCCGGCCCCTATCGCGAAGGTGGCCTGGAGAGCTTCAAGCGGTTCGCCAAGGATGCTACAGAGGTTGGCAAGAATCTGGCCGATGCAGGTCTGACCTTCAGCTACCACAACCACAGCTTCGAGTTCGTGCGCTTCGGCGATCGCACCGGCCTGGACGTCATCTACGAAGAGAGCGATCCCCGCTACCTGCAGGCCGAGATCGACACCTACTGGGTACAACACGGCGGCGGCGACTCTATCGCCTGGATCAAGAAGATGGCCGGGCGTATGCCTGTCATTCACTTCAAAGATATGGTGATGCACGAGGGGCAACAGACGATGGCCGAGATCGGCGAGGGCAATCTGAACTGGCCCGGCATCATCGAGGCCTGCGAGGAAACCGGCGTCGAGTGGTATGCCATCGAGCAGGACCGCTGTCTCCGCAACCCCTTCGAGAGCCTCAAGATCAGCTATGACAATCTCCGCGCCATGGGCGTAGAATAGCGTTTCAACGTTCACACGCCTGAGCGTGATGACGTTGCTCCTATGAAAGGCCGAGAACGCATCGACGCAGCATTGTCAGGGCAGCCGGTTGACCGGCTGCCCACGATGCCTATCTTGCACACCGGACTGCCGCCCATATTCGGTGTGCCGACGGGCATCTTTTTCACGTCAGCAGAGACGATGGCCGATGTCATCGTCCGTGGTTTCCGCACGTTCGGCTATGATGGCGTGCAACTGTCCCTCGGAGTCACCGGCGAGGCAGAGGCGCTTGGGGCCACGGTGGAGCAACCGATCGATGCCGCCCCCATCCTGCGCCAATACCTGCTGCCGGATCTGCACGATCTGCGCGCGCTGGAGGCTCTGCGCAATCGTGCTGCCCATTACCCGCCCGCCGAGGGTGGCCGGATGCCGCTCTATTACGAGGCTGTCGCGCGCACCCGAGAGGCCACCGGCGATGAAGCGTTCGTGCTGGCTATGCTGCGCGGCCCGCTGCTGGCGGCATCCCAGCTCTGCGGTGTGGAATCGCTCCTGGCGGCGATGATCACAGCACCTGAGGCCGTCGCTGAAATCCTCGAGTTCACCACGGACACCGCCCTGCAGCTGGGCAAGTGGCTGCTGGACAGCGGCGCGCACGGGCTCATCCTTGGGGAAGCAACCTGCTCCCCCAACTTCATCTCGCCGAAGCACTACCGCCGGCTGGTACATTCCGAGCACCGCGCGCTGATCCAGGGTCTCCGC
>CAZEXX010000379.1:0-3483 GCA_964516885.1 uncultured Anaerolineales bacterium
CCCGACCATCCACCACCGGGTCGAGTTGCTGGGGCATCGGCTGGCCCTTCTCCGGCACCCGGAATCGCACGATGATGGCGGAGCGCTTGGCGTTTCGCTCAATGTAGGCCGCCCGCCCCACAAAGAACGGCTTATAGGCCTTGGGATAGGTCCCGAACCCGGCTTCCGCCATGGTCAGATTCAGCGGTCCCTCCATCTCGTGGCCATACAGTGGCAGCCCGGCCTCGATACGCAGGCTATCGCGCGCAGCCAGACCACAGGGCTTGAGACCGAGCGGCTCGCCGATCTCGAGCAGACGATGCCAGAGCTCCACAATCCGGTCCGGATGGACAAAGAGCTCGTAGGCCACACGCTCGCCGGTGTAGCCGGTGCGGCTGATAATCATGTCGAAGCCGCCGAGCGTCACTTGCGTTATGCCCGCCCACTGCAGTCTGCTCAGTTTGGCAAGGTCCCCAGTTGGTCCGCCCAGCGCCAGCAGGATATCCTTGGACTTCGGTCCCTGGATCGCCAGCTCGACCCGCATATCGTCACCGGCAGAAGGCTGCCGGAGATCCCGGAGAAGCACGCTGCCCTCCGGGCCATCCCACCGGACCCACGGGCGTGTGGGATCGATCATCACCTCACCCTTCAGCACGCCGTTCACCCACGCCCAGTCCTTGTCGTTGTTGGAGGCGTTGACGACCACCAGGAAGTGATCCTCGGCCAGACGATAGATGAGCAAATCGTCCAGCGGCGTACCATCGACGTCGAAGAAGGCCGTGTACTGGGAGTCGCCGACCTTCAAGAGCGTCACATCGTTGACCGCCACTAGGTCCAGGAAGGCCACGACCTCGGGGCCCCGGGCATCCCAGCACCCCATATGGCTCACATCGAAGAGCCCGGCTGAAGCGCGGACAGCCTGGTGTTCATCCAAGTTGCGCGTATACCACACCGGCATATCCCAACCGCCAAACGGCACCATCCGCCCACCCATCTCTCGGTGGATTGCGTGCAGACGCGTCTTGCGGAGCTCACCGTCATCCGACTCGGCCCACTCGAACTTGCGCAGAGGATCGCCCGCCGGCTCCTTGCGTGACCACGCACCGACAAAGTAGGGCTTGGCGAACGGCCCGGTCTCGGCCACGATCTCCTGGGACGGCACCGGCACCTCGCCCAGATCCCGCACTGCATCGAGGAAGGTGAGTCGACCGAAGGCATCATCGGTCGCCACGTACCCATCGACCAACGCTCGCAGCCACGTCATCACACGCGGGGCGGCGGCCATCGGCACGTCGAGCGTGTACGTCGCACCGCTGACGCGCGTGAGCAGCCCGGTCGACATGACCGTGCCGTCGGCCTCCAGCAACGTGATCGGCCGAGCCTCGCCGTCGACCATCATGGCCGTGTTGGATGGGGTCAGCCAGCCGACAAACGACTTGACCCGCCGGCCCTCCAGCGACAGGCGCTCATAGGCACCGGCACCTGCGGCAACCCCCTTGGGTACATCGTTGATGAAGTAGAAGTGCGGGTAGCCGGTCTCAGCCTCGCCATCATACGGATCAGCTGCCTTCTCCGCCAGCTCCGCGACATCCAGCTTGGCCTGCTCCAGCACGTCGAAGTCGACCCGAGCGCGGTAGTCAAAGCGAGGACGGCGCTTCCCAACGACATAGGGTTCGGTGGCGTTGAAGACATTCGCGACCACTTTGGCGATCTTCGCCATGTCGTCCTCGTCCAGACCGCGCTGCGTGATCCACGGCGTCCCCAGCCGCACGCCGGAGGGGTAGAGCGCCGTGGTATCACCGGGGATGGTGTTGCGATTGGCCACAATGCCGGCGATGTCCAGAATCCGGGCAGCGGGATCACCCATCAGCGGCGTTCCCCAGGGACCCTTGACCGTCTTGCAGTCGACCAACACCATATGCGTATCCGTGCCACCGTAGGCAACGCGAACGCCTTCCGATTCCAGCGCGTTGGCCAACGCAACCGCATTGGCCACAGTCTGGTGCTGAAGCTCACGGAATTTGTCCGTCTGCGCCAACTTCGTCGCCACGGCGATGCCGGCGATCACCTCCATATGCGGGCCACCCTGGAAACCGGGGAAGACAGCCCGATCGAACAGACGCCCTAATCTGGCGTTGTGCGTGATGATCACTGCGCCGCGCGGTCCATTGTAGGTCTTGTGCGTGGTGTACGTCACCACGTCGGCGATGCCCACCGGGCTGGGATAGGCACCGGTGACGACCAAACCGGCGACATGGGCGATGTCGGCCAGCAGATAAGCGCCCACCTCATCAGCAATGGAGCGGAAGATCTCCCAATCCGGCGCCCAGGGATAGGAGGTGTAACCGCCAATGATGACTTTGGGCTTGACCTCCAAGGCCTGTTTGCGGATCGCATCGTAGTCCAGAAGCTCCGTTGCCTCATCGACGGTATAATGAGCCACATTGTACGTTTTGCCTGAGTATGCCACCTTGCTGCCATGACTCAGGTGCCCGCCCACATGGAGTGCCATGGACATCAGAGTATCCCCCGGCGCCATCAGCGCATACTCGACGGCCGTGTTGGCCGGCGCGCCGGACAGCGACTGGACGTTGACATAGAGCTTGCCGGCGGGCACGGAGGCTGTCGCGTAGAGCTCGGCAACACGCCGCCGGGCCAGCGCTTCAAGGACATCCGCGTACTCCACACCCTTGTAGTACCGGGGATCGGCGTAGCGCCGGTAATGTCCCAGCTCAGACTCGTAGTCCAGGATCTTGGCTTCGGTCATCCGCCGTGTACGCTCGTCGGGATAGCCCTCGGCGTAGATGTGCGAGAATGAGGAAGCTAGAGCTTCATGAACCGCAGCTGGGGCAATTGACTCTGACGGCACCATAATCAGCTTACGGGCCTGTCGCTCCGTCTCATAGCCAATCAGGCCTGCCAACTCGGGGTCCAGCTCACCAAGAGACTCTCGGAAGAGGTAGTCGTTCACACACGCACTCCTTTGGATTATTATCGAGCGCGTGCGTTCTGGAACGCCGTGCGCTCGCGAGCGCACGCGCTCGACACGCAAACGAACGTAATCCGGGCCAGCATCGTGCGGTCGGCCGGCACAGACAGCCGGTCTCGCCACACTATGTTTGGATGAACATCAGCACCAAGATTGTACCGCTGCCGCGTCAAAACCACAAATGGGCGCAATGCGCCTTCAACGCTATACTACAAGGAAGCATCGCTCAGCATCGACCGGACCACGCACTATGAAAAAGAGAAACCTATGAGATCAAGAACCAGATATCACGCGGTGTTGATCTTGCTGTTTGGTGCCTTGCTGCTGATCGGGCTGGGAATGCGTCGCGCAGAAGCCGGAGCGCCCTCAGCCACCAGAGGTGATGTCGCCTACAGATCCGGCGAACTGCTCATCAAGTTCAAACCCTATGTGAGCGCGGTTGAGAGCCGGGCTGTGCAGGCCCTGGCCCGGGTCGGGGCCGAGAGAACGGGCGAACTCAGCGCACTCGGCGTGGA
>CAZEXX010000380.1:0-3480 GCA_964516885.1 uncultured Anaerolineales bacterium
GATGACATGCCCTCGGGGAGGATCTCGGCCAGCTTGGCCTTCTCCCACAGATCGACCCGCTCCTTGCGCGCCACGTCGCTTTCGGGGCCACCCTTGGCGATGCCGCCGCGGATGATGATGCCCATGCCCGCCTCGGCGGCGCGGGTGATCACGTCGTGGTGTTCCGGCTCCAGCCCGGAGTAGGGGATCTGGAAGGTGTCGAAGATGCCCCACTTGATGTACTCGTCGAGATGCGGGAGGGTGCTGGAGATGCTGATGAACTTCACCAGTCCCTTGTCCCTGATTTCCTCCATCACCTCGAGCAAGCCGCCCTCTTTGATCTGCTCGGGTGCTGCGTTGTGGAGCTGCCAGATGTCGATACTGTCGAGCTTCATACGCTCCAGGCTCTGGTCGATGTTGCGCAGCAGCGTGTCGCGGTCCCAGGTGTGGGGCGTGTCGAGGCGCCCATCATCGGTGGGAACCTGGTTGCAGCCGGCCTTGGTGGCGACGTAGAATTCCTTGCGCCGGTGGCTGATGTACCGTCCGATGCGGGCCTCCGAAAGCCCATAGCATCCTGCCGTGTCGATGAAGTTGATGCCGGCATCCAGGGCGGCATTGAGGATGCGCTCGGCGTCCTCCTCTGAGGGATCGCGTCCGCCCCAGACTTTGGGGCCGCGGATCTCCATCGCGCCGAAGCTCAGCTGCGTGACCTCGAGTCCGGTGCGACCCAGCGTGCGGGTGGGTAATCCTCTGTCCATTGCACTACCTCCTGTGACTCTGTGAACGTGCATATTGTAGCCCTAGAAGCCCGTCGACGCAACCTGCCCCCTTTCCCCTGAAACCGGGACTTCGTTTCTTTTTTCCCCCGCAGGGGGCAAACGGAGAGTGTGTGCCGCCAGCGGATCTTGGTTGCAGCCTCGGCGAGCGCTTGCTTTCTGCCGACTGAAGGGGAAAGGGCAGAGAGGGCACCCCGACGGCGGGTACAGCTACTGCACGACCCAGCCGTTGTCACGCACGGCTTGTGCGTAGGTGTCCTCGTCGAGCGCAAGGCCGAAGCCGGGCAGGTTAGGCACCGTCACGAAGCCATCCTCGATCGTGTAGGCGGAGGCGTCCAGCCCCTCGACGGTGGCCTCGTCCCACTCGACGGCCTCGAAGCTCGAAAGGGTGGGGGCCAGGTGGCAGGCAGCGTAGTTGCCGAAGGGTTCGCCGTAGCTGTGCGGTGCTGCGCCCACGGACCATTCCGCGAGCTGCGGGCCCAGCTCAAGCCAACGGCTGAAGCCCGGTCGATGGATATCGTATTGGATGATGTCAATCAGCCCGTCGCGGGCCCAGTCGAGCAGGCGCGGGGAGGCGTCGCCCTCGCCGTCGGCGATGCGTGTCTTGAGACCCTCGGCGGCCATCCACTCCTTGAGGACACGGTAGAGCTGAGCGTCCTCGTGGAAGGCTTCCTCAATCCAGGTGATGTCCGCATCGGCAGTCTCCGCGAGGACGCGTCTGGTCAGGTTCAGGTTGTAGCCGTTGTTGGCATCGATCATCAGTTGTGCCTCGGGACCCACCACCTCACGCACCGCACGGATCACGGCGATGTCCCGCCGGGTGCCGGCGTCCACCTCCATATGCATCGCGCCGCGCCCGACTTTGATCTTGAAGGCTGTGTGGCCGCGCGCCATTCCCTCAGCTGCCTCGCTTGCGATGAGCGTTGCGGCCTCTGCCTCGTCGCTGATGTGCAGGTCATCGATGTAGAGCGAGGTGTCGTAGCAGGGTACCCGCAGAGGGTTTCCATCGGCATTGTCGCTGACCAGGCCGTAGACCGGGCGGTCCTGCTGCTTCGCCAGGAGGTCCAGTAGGGGATACTCCAGGGCGCGGAACGGCTCCGGCACGCCGTTCCCGGGGATGATCTCCGGCAGCCGGGCGCCGACGAATCCGCGGGCCTGCTCTTCGTTGAGCCGCGCCCAGCCGAAGCCCGTGGCGCCGCCGTCCGTTGTGATGCGTGCGATGGGCGGGGCGACTCGCTCGCCGTGCGTGCCGAGGCGGGCGTTGCTGCCGGCGGATCGCGGCCTGCGGCCCTCCAGACGTCCGCATTCGATCTTGGTGATTCTTGTGTCGACTTCGGTCACGTGGGCTCCTCTGTGGTGTGTGATAGCGCGAAGGCTTCCTTTGACTCGGTGAATGTGGGTATTATCGGGTGAATGGTGGGAATTCACAAGGCCTATCCACGCGGCGGGTAGGGCGAAGTTGTGTTGTTGGGGAGTTGAATCGCTGAGCAGATGAGGCGGATGAAAGCGCTGAGGGAGAGGTCGTTGCGTGATTGTCACTTCCTCGGTTCAGTTGGGAAACCATAGCCATTCAGCAGTGTTTGGCGTATGATAGAAGGCAGTGCGGACTAAGGAGGATCTGATGGCGACCATAACACTGACGGCTTTACTTCAGCAGGAAGAGGATGTCTATGTTGCTACGTGTCCAGAGGTTGGCACGGTCAGTCAGGGGGGCACGATTGAGGAGGCCTTGGTCAACCTAAGGGAAGCGACCGAACTCTACCTTGAAGAATTTCCTCTATCTCGGATGAGTCGTCCGTTGCTGACCACCTTCGAGGCCGTGATAGAAGAACCGGTGTATGCCTAAGCTGCGGCGCGTCTCAGGACAAGAAACAATTCGGGCATTGGAACGCCTTGGTTTCATCCAGGTACGCCAGCGAGGCAGCCACGTGGTCCTGAGAAAGCAGATACTCGGGGGCAGTGTCGGGTGTGTCGTTCCACTGCATCGCGAACTGGCGGTTGGCACATTGCGTGGCATATTGCGGCAAGCCGGTGTGACGCCTGACGAGTTTGTGAATGTGGTGTAGCTTGCTCTCCGCCACGACTGCCGTTCCGCGGACTAGCCCGGTGAGCATTGTGGCCCCGAAATAGCGCCTGCTTGGCATCAGCGCTCTGTGAGTTCGGTATACAGCACGCGAGCCGCCCCGGTCCCAGCAGCACTCTATCTGAGTGATGCGCCGGCGGCGGCTCGCGTCTTTCAGCAGCTGAAGCTCCAGAAGCTTGGCCCACAGTATCTATCTCCGGACCTCCTGCCCCTGATAAGCAGAATTGTATCATAGAAATAGGGAAATTGCAACAGGCAGAACTCAAATCACAAATCCCAAATCACAAATGCAGATCAGAAATGGCAGATCAGAAAGAAGCGAGGGATCTCACGGGATGGACGTGTGACCGTCCGTCTTGTGAGATCCCTCGTGGTTCCAGACTCACGAAAAGCGCGGGTGTGGTCCCGGTCTGGCTAGGGGCGGTATCTGCGGCCCTCGTCGACCATCGCCAGGTAGTTGTCGAGCGGGATGTAGTTGGCCACGCTGTTGCCGGTGCCGAGGCAGTATCCGCCGCCGGGCATACAGATGTCCAGGGTGTCGCGCACGCGCTGGCGGATGGCGGCCTCGTCGTTGCGGCACATGAAGTCGAGGTCGATCCCGCCGAGGAGCGAGATGCGGCTGCCGATGGTGGACTTCAGCTC
>CAZEXX010000381.1:0-1478 GCA_964516885.1 uncultured Anaerolineales bacterium
CCGTCCACTACATTTGGTGCAAACGCGAGCACACCGTGCGCTGGCTGCTGATGCACGCCACTGCCCCGGTCAGCGACCCCACGGACATCACGCAGGACCCCCGCAACCCGATCCTTGTGCCCTCGGAGCAGGGCTTCGATGACGCGGGCGTCGAATACCCTTTCCCTTTCCTGAACCCCGCCGACAGCAGATACTACATGTACTATCGCGGCAAGGGTGAGGGAACGCCTGAGCAGACCGGACTCCTTGTCAGCGACGGCGACATAGGAGAGTGGACACGCGTGCAGCCGACGCCCGTGATCGCCGCGGAGCATGCGTACGAGGCCGATGGCGCCACCCATCCCTCGGTTGCGGTGGTACGTGACACGATCCACATCATCTACACGGGCAAGGCGACACGATCCTATCAGGACGGGCTGACCCTGTGTCACGCGACCGCGCCAACCAGCAACCCGGCAGAGGTCACCAAAGACCCGGCCAACCCGGTCTTCAGAGGCAGCGGGCTGGCCTGGGACAGCCGTGCCGTGCGCGAGACGGAGCTGTACAAAGGGCCGGACTACTTCCACATCCTGTACGGCGGCTATGACGGCGAGGTCTGGCGGATCGGGCACGTCCGCACCCGCGACTTCCGCACCTTTGAGCCCAACCCCCACAACCCCATCTTCACGCCATCGGACGACCCCGATCGGTGGGACTGCGACGGCGTGCTGACGGCCCAGATCTTCGAGGCGGGGGATACGTACCATATGCTCTACGCGGGCAAAAAAGGTCAGGAATGGCAGACCGGATTGGCCTACAACGCGGGAGCCCAGTAAAGCGACCCCTATCGCCGAGACCACAGATGGGTGAAAATAGGGTGGATCTAGCAGACACCCCGTTCCTGTTCACGGAAAGTCCATCAGGGCATAGTAACCCTCGGTCTGTCAAGATGGAACTCACACTTGTTGTGCCCCTTTCGTGGTCCAATACGTGGGGGGCGCCTAACCCTAGAACCCAGGGTTACCTTCATCGCCTCCGGGCACAAGACACTAACACCAGCATTGTCCATTCGACCAGCATCATAGCGTTGAAATATGCAAGAACGGCCCAACGGATTATGGTAAATGGTGACTTGTTGTCCCACGGGAAAAGAACGCTCAAGTTTCTTGGCTCTCCTCTGTGAGCCACTGGTTGCTCGTCCAAACATCATTGCATCATAGATGTAACGATTGCCGGTGTATCTTGTGCCATCCACATAGTAGGTGTACTCTGTCTCGACCTCATGAAGATCGTAATCGTGACATACGGTCTCGTTCCGTGTGATAACACCCTGTGCACTATGATAACCGGTCGACTCGCATTGCCTATACAGATCCCACGCGGCGAGGCCATCTTCGAGAAGTGCAAGAAGCGTCCAAATGACCAAGAATACAATGAGTAGCCGATCAACCCAATGTAGTTTTTTCATGAAGCCACACCTTGAGGTGTCCATAGAGACC
>CAZEXX010000381.1:1488-3475 GCA_964516885.1 uncultured Anaerolineales bacterium
CGGGGATCAAGATCTCCATATCTGCACAACTCATCTGAACCATGAATGATTGCTGCTGACCATAGGGTACCAGAATATCAAGTGCAGGACGCCGGTGAACAGAGACCCTGTGACCGCGGGCATTGTGAGCAAGAGACAGATACCAACCAATCAGAACACGTTATCTGACCAGGAGCGTACCACATGAACAAAACCGTGACAGTGACACAGGAAGTACCGATCCTCCTTGAATGTGACGTCTTGGTCGTCGGCGCCGGGGTAAGCGGGTTCGCAGCCGCCGTCTCCGCAAGCCGTGCCGGCGCCGACGTGGTCCTTGCGGAGAAAAATCACTTCCCGGGCGGCGTCGCAACCAGCGGGCTGATGTGCAGCATCAGCAACTACTTCGTCACCCGGGACGGTACGCAGATCACCACGGGGCTGCCCATAGAGTTCATCGATCGATTGGTGAGCGAGGGCGGGACCATGGCCGACTACCTGAGACCGACACAGCCCCAGATCCCCAACAATCCCGAAGTGGTCAAGCGGGTGATGATCGAGATGCTGCAGGAGTCGAAGGTGAAAACCCTCTACGGGAGCCTGCTGTACGGCGTGGCTATGGAAGGGGATACGATGAAGGCCTGCGTATTCCAAGGACGGGACCAGAGCTTCGCGGTCGCGGCGGACCAATTTGTCGACGCCTCGGGAGATCTCTGCGTGATCCGTCGAGCAGGCGGACACTATAAGGAGAAGGATGATGGCTCTAGCCTATTGAATCGCATGGCGAATGTCGACATCGACAAGCTGATCGATTGGTTCGAGGCGCATCCGGATAGCTATTCGCCCGAACGGGACATCCCCACCTCGCTTGAGAACACCATCAGAAACTGGCGGGAATATGGCGTTTTCCATCTTCCTCACGGTGGCGGAAACGCCATCGGCGTCGTTAAGCAGGCACTGGAGAACGGCGACTACCCGGACCATTTTGGGAAGCACGCCACCGATATCGCCTGTTTCGGCCTCTTCGCTGCCCGCTGCAACAAGGGCACGGTCTTGATCAACTCCAACTGGTTCCACGGTGATGGCTACGATGTGATCGCGGAGAGCGAGCGGGAAGAGGAGGGCCGGCTGCTGGCCAAAGCACAGGCGGACTTCCTGATCAACCATTTCCCCGGCTTTGAGAACGCATACCTGCTCGAAACCGCCACGGAGATCGGGCATCGCATATCAAGGACCTTCATCGGCAGGACCACGCTGAGTGCCGATGACTTCAAAGACGGCAAGGTACTCCCCGACGTCGTGGGTCTGGTAGGCGAAGTCGACAGAAGGACAAAGCCCTACGGGCTTCTGCAGAAGGCCGGCAATATCCCCCTCAGCATGCTGATCGGTGACGCGCCGCTCAACGCCATCGTCGGATCGGCCAAGAACCCCAGCACCGAGATCCCCGGCATGATTCGCGGACAGGCTGGCTGTCTGGTCATCGGGCGCGCAGCCGGCGTGGCTGCCGCGGAAGCGGCGAAGCAGGGCGTTCCCGTCAACGCCGTCGATGTCGGCAAAGTCCAGGACGAACTGCGCAGGCAGAACACGGTGCTTGAGATTGGGTGAGCGAATCGTCCATAGTTCTGATGCATCCCGTCTCGTAGGGGAACGGTGGAGTTGAAGGTTGGAGGCCAGCCGCCGGATGGAGAATCCAGCGACCAGGAATCCGTGTGTGGTTAGCGGTCGCGCAGATCCACGCCGGCGTTTCTCGGCCCCAAAGGCTTTCGACCTGCCGAAGTATAGCAGGCAGAGTCCCCTCAGACAGAGGCCTTAGGGCCTTCTGAGAACGTATTGACAGCCTCCACACCCTCACTATACTAATCTGCACGTGGTGCCAAGTACACAGGGGAAAGAAGACCTTTCGGCTCTACGCCGCCAAGCTTCTATCTCTGCATCCACGACACCATCACCGACGCAACGCTGGACGCGCTGAAACTCGACGAGGAGACGGTCTTCATCTGCCAGGATCGAG
>CAZEXX010000382.1:0-3465 GCA_964516885.1 uncultured Anaerolineales bacterium
CCGTATTGCTCGCGCAGGCCCTCACCCCACCATTTGGCGCGCACCAATGGGATGCGGGGGGGATTGCGGCGTTCTATGGCCCTGATCACATCCTCGCGGGTTAGAGGGGCCCAGGTTGTCTGTGGCATCTTTGCGTCCTCGCTTTGTCGGTTTGGTATCAGTTAGGCCATTCTACACCGGGCCTTGAGAGACGCTAACCTGTGAGAAGCGAAAGATAGGAGATCCAACATGGGAAGGGATATCCTGTGCTCACCCGAGATGTGATCGGGCTTAGCGTGCAAGCTATACCGTCTCTCCCAACTTGATAGCCTGGAACAGCTGCATCCGCTTCAGCGTGCGGACGAGGACAGTCAGAGCGATCACAAAGAGTAGCGCGAAGAGGGCGTAGATACGAAGCAGGGCGGGCCAGGCGATCTCGACGGCAAAGGGTGGCACGCGTGCGGTCACGCTGCCGCCGATCTGCAGATAGGGGATGTAGGTCTTGCTGGCCCAGATGCCGAGGACGGTGCCCACTATGCCGCCCACAGAGAGCAGCATGGCCAGCTCGGCTGCGACGAACGCGGACATCTGACCTGCCGACATGCCCACCGCGCGCAGCACGCCCAGCTCGACGGCGCGGCGCCGGAATGAGAAGAGGGCATAGAGCACGAAGCCCAAGGCCGTCAGGATGGCGGCGGCGGAGAATCCCACGGACAGCAGGCCCAGAAGTCCCTGCCGTTCGGGTTTGAGCTGCTCCTGGCGGATGCGTGAGCTGGCAGCGACCAGCGCTTGTGCGCCTAGGTTCATACCCCAGAGATCATCGGAGAGTTGGTCGATATTGACGTCATCCGAGGTCTTCATCCACACGCGGTAGGGCAACTGCGCGTGGGCTTCCAGGAAGAAGTAGTCCAGATTGCCCACGGCCAGGGGGCCGGTCTCCGGATACCAACCGGGGAAGTAGTCAAAGTTGCCAACGATGATGACCGATATACTGGTCAGGGTGTCGTAGGCATTCACAGCGATGTTGACCGTGTCGCCGACGTTGAGAAAGTTCTCCTCCATAAAGACCCGAGGCAGCAGCACTGCATCGTTGCGGAGAGCCAGGACATTCATCAGACCACCCAAGGGTTCGGCGGCGAAGTCATCGCGCCAGAAAGCAACCTGCGCAAAATCGGTGCGGTCGACGCCCAAATAGGTGACGGCGACATAGCCGCTGGACGTCTGGATGCGGCCCTGGTAATGTCCGACGCGCCCGGCGGCGTTCACGCCCGGCAATTTGACATACTCCATCACGGGCAAGAAGCGCCACGCTTGGTCGTCTGCAACCGCTATCACGACAGAGCCGGGTGAGGGTGCGGCGCTGGTCGTCTCTCCCGTGTCGACAAGGCTTGCATCGGCGCCGACCCAATAGTGCTGCTGGTCGTAAAGATGGTTGTCCAGTGTGGCGGCGAGCGATGCTGAGTAAGTGGAGAGGCTCAGCGTCAGGATCAGCAAGGCTAGCGGCGCTGTGTAGAGGCTGGGCGCGCGCGAAAGCTGGCGTGCGGCGAGCAAGATCCCCGTGCTGCGAGTCAATTGGCACACCCAGGCGATGGCGCGCATCAGCAGCGGGAGGATCCGGAGCACAATCAGGGTCCCGGCCAACAGGCTGAGCGCGGGGAGCAGGAACAGCAGCGGGTTCTGGAGTGGATCGACGGCTTCCTCCACATTGGCGAGGATGGATCCCTGTTGGCTCAATAGGTAGGTGCCGTAGGCTGCGGGGAGGAGCAGCAACAGGTCTACGCCGGCGCGCTGCCACCACGGCGGTCGAAGTTGGCGAGCCCGCTCGCTCTTGTAGGTGACGATGGTATGCCGCGTGATGCCGATGAGCGGCAGAACCTGGACGAAGAGCGTGAAGAGCACGGCGATCGCGCCGACCCTGACGGTGCTCCACGTGATCCCGACGCGTGTGTCGTGAGCCAGGGAGAAGTCCAGGAAGCTGCGGGTCTGGCCGATCAGGTGGGCGAACCCCAGTCCGACGGGCAGCGCCACGGCAAGGGCGATGAGCCCCAGCAGGCCGCTCTCTACGGCAGCAATCCCCAGAACCTGCGCACGTGTGGCTCCGCGGCTGCGTAACATAGCGACTTGGCTGCGCTGGCGCTCGACGCTCAATGTGACGACGAGTCCGACAAAGGTCAGCACCAGGCTGATAACGGGCACGCTGAAGGTCATCATCAGCAGGCTGAGCAGGTTGGCGGCTTCCTGATAGCGCTCCAAGACTTTGATCGGGGACACATCCAGGGTCGTGCTGGGCAGAAAGCTGTCGACGCCGATCTTAAGATATTGCAGGCGCAGCAGTGTGGGACCGACGTCGCTGACGAAGATCTTGGAGGCATCCAGCGGCACATACCAGAGGGCCTGGTAGATTTCGTCGGATAGCATCGGGCTCACTGTGCCGGCGAAGGTGTCCTCTGAGACAAAGATCATATTGTCAACGGGGAGCTGCGCATACTCCCAAAATTCGGCTTCGGGATCTGTGGGCTCGTAGACGCCGGCGACGCGCATCTGCAGCTTGGCGGGGTTTTCCTCATAGCGGCGCATCGCACGTAGATCGTAGGCAATGTAGATCTCGCCGGTCTGGATCCCCATCTTCTCCGCGAGATACCTGCTCACCAGGACCTCAAAAGGCTCCCCAGGGGTGGTTGGGGCTGTCGGGAAATGCCCCTCAATAAGGGTCAGGTGGGTTTCGGGGTTGCGCATCGCGGCCAGCCCGATCTGTCTATCCGGTACTTTCTCGGTGACAACCGCCGCATCCCGCTCGGGGAAGAAACCGAACAGTCCGCTGTTGAAGAGCCGCAAGGCTGCTGCTTCCGGTGAGGGGGGGAGCTTCAGATAACGGTAGACTTCCTCCTCCAAGTAGGTGTTGACCGGAACGACGTCCTCCCATTGTTTGGGACCGGTGAATGACCCCGTGTAGCGGAAGAGGAGTGACACGGGAGGGCGTAGATTGTCGCCGCGGTAATGTGCGGCATGAGAGAAGAAGCCCTCGGTCAAAATCCGGTAGGTGACGGATTCAGCGTATAGCGGGATGCTGATGGTGAGTCCAATCACGACAATGAGACCCACCAACGTGGCCAGTGCCAATCCGCGCTGCGCAATGACACGTCTTGCGGCGATCAGTAGTACGGCAAGGGCTCGGGAAGAGAGTTGACGAACGGTTGTTAGCATAGGCAATGTTGTCTCAAGTTGAGAAAGCCCACAAGGCAGGTTCTGCTCTGCGGGCTTCCCTGGAACCACTGTTGAAAGGCTTGCTGGTCCAGCTATCGGTAACGTTTCCAGCCTTAAGGATATACAGATTGGCGATGGCGTCAATGCTCGATCCAGGGCATTGATTTAGTATCAGTTTGTCCCACGGCGGATGCTGTCGATCGTGCTCTCGTTCGATCACCGGGTCAACGATGGGGCTGAGGCGTAGCGGTTTCTCAACCGGATCATCGAGCAGTTGGGGAA
>CAZEXX010000383.1:0-3460 GCA_964516885.1 uncultured Anaerolineales bacterium
GGCTTATTCGGTCTGGGTAGCGGGCACCGGTGTCACCGGATTCCTGTGTACGCTCGCCGCGCCGGACGCGGCCTCGCTCCACAAAATGGTGCGCGCCTATGGTGATCTGTTTGAGGGTGAGCGCTTTCCCGGTGCGCAGCCACTGGGGCTGCACCTTGAGGGCCCCTATCTGAACCCGGAGAGAAAAGGCGCGTTCAACGAAGCGTGGCTTCGCTCGCCCAATGTCGATGAGGTCCAGGCACTGCTGTCGGCGGGCCATGGATGGATCCGCCAGATGACGTTGGCACCCGAACTGCCGGGCGCGGATGCTGTGGCAGCGCTGATGCGCGATGCCGGCGTGGTGCCGGCTCTGGGGCACTCCAATACCGATTACGCGACAGCCTCCGCGGCGTTAGCCGGCCCCTTTGCGCATGTCACACACACCTTCAATGCCCAGCGGGGGTTCCATCATCGGGAGCCGGGCGTCCTGGGCGCAGTGTTGGCTTCCGATGGTGTCACTGCTGAGTTGATTGCCGACACTGTGCACGTGCACCCCGCTGCGATGAAGGTTTTGGTGCGCTGCCTGGGGCCAGATCGCGTCGTGTTGGTGACGGATGCGATGGCTGCCGCCGGGTTGGGCGATGGGCAGTATGAGTTGGTGGGGCACAAGGTGCGGGTCGAGAACGGCGTGGCGCGGCAGTCCAACGGGACGATCGCCGGTAGCACGGCGGTGCTGAGCACGTGCGTTCGCAATATGGTGAACGCCGTAGGTGTCTCACTCCAGGACGCAGTGAGAATGGCGACGACAAACCCGGCGAAGGTCGCTCGTGTTGGGGATCGCCAGGGGCAATTGGCTCCCGGCTATGCGGGGAATCTCACCGTGCTCGATGGTGGGTTGGATGTGAAAATGACTGTGGTTGCCGGGCGTGTGGTTTACGACCGGGATGTGCAGGATTAACGCAATGGAGGTTGGGGGATGGGACTAAGGGATGAAATCTTTGAGCAGCCCGATGTGCTGCGCCGGTTGATCGATGAGCAGTGGCCTGCCATCCAGGGGATTGCGCGCGAGCTGCGCTCACGGAGCATCAACTACGTCTTTCTGACGGCTCGGGGGACTTCGGATCACGCAGGGCTCTATGCCAAGTACTTATGGGCAACCCACAATGGGCTGCCGGTCGCGTTGGCGGCCCCATCACTCTTTAGCATCTATCAGCGTCCCCCACGTCTGGAGAACACGCTGGTGGTGGGTATCTCGCAATCGGGGCAATCTCCCGATATCGTGAGCGTGATGGCCGAGGGCCGTCGCCAGGGTGTGCCGACACTGGCCATCACCAACGCGCCGGACTCGCCGCTCTCTGAGGCGAGCGATTGGGTGATTGATGTCTCTGCCGGACCCGAGTTGGCCGTGGCGGCGACGAAATCTTACACGGCGGAACTGGCGGCGATCGCGCTGCTCTCCATCGCGATGGATGATGAGAATGGTGAGCGCTTCGCGGCGCTGCAGCTCGTTTGCGACTATATGGCGCAGATGCTGGCGCAGGATGCGGAGATCGCCCAGATCGCTGAGAGGTACCGCTACATGAGCCAGTGTGTCGTCCTGGGCAGGGGGTATAACTATGCTACGGCGTGCGAGTGGGCGCTCAAGCTGAAGGAGCTCACTTACACCGTGGCCGCGCCTTATTCCTCAGCAGATTTCCAGCACGGACCCGTGGCGATGGTCGATCAGGGGTTCCCGGTGTTCGTCGCGATGCCGCAAGGGGCTGTCTACGAGGGTCTCTATAAGCTGCTCTCACGGCTCAAGCGCGAGCACGAGGTGGAGTTGTTGGTGCTCTCTAATGTGATGGAGGCGCTGGACCTGGCCGACCGCGCGGTGGCGCTTCCCGCGGACATGCCGGAGTGGCTGAGCCCGCTCGTCTCCATCGTGCCGGGGCAGCTCTTCTGCTACCATCTGACCAGAGCCAAGGGCCTCAGCACCGAGAGCCCGCGGATGTTGAGCAAGGTGACGAAGACGGCGTAGGGGGGGGCACGAATGGCAGAATGCAGAATCAGCGAATGAAAGAATCAGAGAGTTTGAGTTTCTCCATTCGCTGATTCTCCCATTCTTCCATTCTTCACTGAAGGAGGCCCGTGTGAGCAGACTTGCATTGAACGGCGGCGACCCTGTCCGCAGTGAGCCGTTCCCGCAGCGGGGGCACGTCGGCGCTGAGGAGAGGGCCGCGGTGGATGCGCTTTTTGACGAGGCCATCGCCACCGGTGTGGCTCCTGGTTACAACGGGCCCGAGGAAACGGCCTACTGTGAAGAGTTCTCCGCCTTCCTCGGTGGAGGCTATACTGATGCCGTCAGCTCGGGGACGGCCGGAGTCTATGCAGCACTGCGGGCCCTGGATCTGGAGCCGTTTGGCGAGGTGATCGTCGGGGCGGTGACGGACCCCGGCGGCATGATGCCCATCCCACTCCTGAACCTGATCCCGATGGTGGCGGACACGGCGCCGAACAGCTACAATACGGATCCCGAGCAGGTTGCCGACCTGCTTTCTCCCCGCACGCGGGCCATCGTCGTGCCGCATATCGGCGGTGAGCCGGCCGATATCGCGGGGATCGTTGAGCTGGCCCGGTCGAGATCCATCCCGGTGATAGAAGACTGCGCGCAGGCCCACGGGGCCACTCTCAACGGGCAGCACGTGGGCACGTTCGGCGACATTGCGGCCTTCTCCACGATGTTTGGCAAGCATCACAGCTCCGGTGGTCAGGGTGGCCTGGTCTTCACCCGCGATGAGTCGCGCTACCATATGATCCGGCGTGCCTCCGACCGCGGAAAGCCCTTCTTCCTGCCGGCGGGCTCGACGAACGTGATGGCTTCGCTCAACCTGAACCTCAACGATCTCTCTGCCGCTATCGGTCGCGTGCAGTTGCGAAAGCTGCCGGGGAATGTGAAGCGGCGACGCGCGGTGGTGGCAGGCTTGGCTGAGGCTTTGGCAGGACACCGGTGCATCTCAATACCGGCGCCGTTGCCCGGTGCTGAGCCAAGCTATTGGTTCCTGCGGATGCGCTTTCACGCCGATGCGTGCAGTGTTGACAAGGCTACGTTCTGTCGAGCCCTGATCGCCGAGGGGCTGCCGGTGATGGTCGATTACTCCGCTGCGCTGCCGCACACGATGGATTGGTTTGTGAATCGCCGTGTCTTCGGCACCAGCGGCTACCCGTGGGCCGCCCCGGCTTACACGGGCGATCCCGATCGCGTGTTTCCCTGTCCCAACGCCCACGCGACGATGGCGACGCACTTCAACCTGCAGATCCACGAGGCGTGGGATGATCAGGCTCTTGCGGATGCTGTGGCGATCTTCGAGAAGGTGGGCGCGGCGTTTGGGCGGTAGGGCGTCAAAACGTTCGGGCGCCCACCGCACATTTGTCTGCGCCTCGCTGGTATATAAGCCTCTTTGACAAGCCGGTTGATGGTGCTATAATGACGCTTGACTGTGGT
>CAZEXX010000384.1:0-3365 GCA_964516885.1 uncultured Anaerolineales bacterium
ACGGAACCTACTTCCTGCAGGAGCGAACCCTCAGCGACAACTGGGGGTGGATGCAGAATCGCTGGATCTTGATTCAGGATGGGTCCGTCCAGGAGTTCAACGTTTCACACTGGATCTACTCGGCAGCTGAATTGGTCAGCCTTCTGACATCCAGCGGATTCGCACACGTGGATATCTATGGGGACCTCGAGGGCTCCCCGTATGATCAGACAGCCAGGCAGCTGGTCGCCGTGGCGCGAATCTGAACAACGAAGAAATGTATGGTAATGATCCACTAGGAGGAAGTTTGACCCATGAATAAGCAGAAACGGCCTCGCAGACAGACGAATTACCAGGCGTTTCTCGTACTCGGCATCGCGATGATCGCCCTGGGTCTCACGATGACCGCCACAGAGACCGAGGGCCTAAGCGTACCCTTCATCGGAGCGGGCGTCGGATTCCTGGCCATCGGCCTCGGCGGTAGAGCCAAGGCATCGATGCAGCCCCCCTCAGAGCCCCCGTCAACCGATCCGGAGGCTGCGCCTGAGACCGAGGAGACCACGCCGGCAGAGCAATCGTCGGGCACTTGACGCGTCGCGACCTTGAGACAACCATGGACACAACAACAAGAACGCCCACCGAGACTCGTCGCGCAATCCGCCGCTGGATTGCTCAGGCCACTCTGGGATGGCTGGGCTATGCAGCCATCCTCTTTGCCGCTGCCGGTCGGGTGGACTGGGTCTGGGGTTGGGTCTTTGTCGGTATCCTGGCAGCTGTTCTGGCCGCGCATCCGCTGATTCTCATCCCCATCAACCCGGATCTGCTGGCGGAACGACAGCAAGGCATTCACGCAGAGGGTACCAAAGGATGGGACAGGTGGCTCGCCCCCCTTGCCGCCGGCGTTTTCCCTATGCTTGGCTGGATCATAGCCGGCCTGGACCTGCGCTTTGGCTGGTCCGCCGGCCTGCCGACCGTTGCCCACGTCGCCGGCGTCGTCGGCGTGGTATCGGGCTTGGCGCTGTTCCTCTGGGCGATGGCGTCCAATGCCTTCTTTGCCGAGGGCGTGCGGATCCAGTCCGAGCGCGGGCACACGGTGGCAACGGGCGGACCCTACCGCGTCGTGCGCCACCCGGGGTACGCGGGCGCCATCTTGGCCCAGGCCGCCACGCCGCTCCTGCTGGGATCGCCTTGGGCCCTGATACCCACAGCCGGGTCTGTCATTGGCTACATTATCCGGACAGCGTTGGAGGACAGGACGCTCCTGGCCGAACTGCCCGGGTACGCTGAGTTCGCAGAGATAACGAGGTACCGGCTGGTGCCCGGTCTGTGGTAGAAATAGGAGACAAGAACTGATGCTCGAACTTGCGGAAGCCGTTACGCTAGCACGACAGATGAACGAGACCCTCGTAGGAAAGACCATCGCGTTCTCGAGAGCGAATGCTTCACCACACAAGTTCGCTTTCTATCAGGGGGATCCTGAGACGTATCCCGACAAACTCCGAAATCAGGCCATCGGCGAAGCGTCGGCCCGCGGAAGCCTGATCGCCACCGCCATAGGCACTGAGCGTGTGTTGCTGCTGGGAGACGGCGGACTTCGCGTCTTGTACCACGAAAAGGAGAAGACGCTGCCCAAGAAGCATCAGCTCCTGATCCGCTTCGACGATGGCACTCTCTTGACGGTCAGCGTCTCAGGCTGGGCTGCCGTCTGGCTGATGACCCACGCAGAGCAAGCAGCACACAAGTGGGCGGGCAGAGAGGGAACATCCCCCGCGAGCAACGACTTCACGGAGGCCTATCTGGATGGCCTGTTTGCTGCCGTGCCCCCGACCGACAAACGCAGTATCAAGTACTTCATCGTCAGTGACCCAAAGATCTGGGGCGTGGCGAATGGCTATCTCCAGGACATCCTCTTCCGCGCACAGTTGCACCCCCGACGACGCGTCGTCGGTCTCACCGATGCAGACCGGCGCCGCCTCTACGGAGCCATTCGCACCACAGTCAGAGAGGCCATCGCAGCCAACGGGCGGATCACGGAACGGGATCTCTTCAACCAACGCGGCAACTACACGCCGCTTATGTACACCAAGACGAAGAGCACCCCTTGTACCGTATGCGGCACGACCATTGAGAAGATCTCGTATCTGGGCGGATCCTGCTACGTGTGCCCCACGTGCCAGCCGCTACCGGCGGAATAACTCACCCCACAGCAACATCGACACAACGGATCAAACACTGATTGTGCGCTCGTCTGGCACAACAGACGCACGAGCCGGAAGGCTGGCCATCATGATGAGGAGATACCTATGCAACTGAGAACATTGATCTTCGAGACACCCGGAAAAGCCAACACCGAGGAGACGCTGCAGATCGCAGCGGAGCGTGCCTCAGCTTTGGGCATCAAGCAGGTTGTCGTGGCCTCTTCGCACGGCTACACCGCACGCACCGCGCACGCCATCCTTGCTCCACTGGGAATTCAAGTGATCGCCGTCACGCTTTGCCACGGCTTTGCGCATCTCGGCTGGCCCATGACACCACCCGAGCAGGCGGAGCTGACCGATCTGGGCATCACTGTGGTCACCGGCATTCACGCCCTTGGCGACGGCGTCGGTGCGGCCTTCTCGGAGAAGCGTGGCGGGCGGGCACCGGAGGAGATCGTGCGCGAGACGCTCTATCGTTTCTCACAGGGCATGAAAGTCGCGGTGGAGTGTCTGCTCATGGCCGCAGATGCCGGCCACATCAACATGGACGCCGAAGTTATCGCCGTGGCGGGTACCGGAGAGGGCGCAGACACCGCCATTGTCTGTAAGCCCGCGTATCCTAGAACCTTCCACCAATTGGAAATTCGCGAGATCCTGGCAAAGCCACGCAAGCCGTAGGTTACCGAATGTAGTGCGAACTGTTAGTTCGCATCGGGCGGAGTGCTTTGCTGAACCCTTCGGATCCTAAGGATTCCCCACGAGTCCTTAGGATCTTTTCATGGAATTCATCGAATAAACACCCCCACTTACCCGTTGTATAGGTAGAACACGAAGGACAGGGGATGACAGAACCACTGGCAGAGGTCCCAGAAGAGTACTTGCTCATCAAGCAGGCGCAGACCGGCGACCGACGGGCATTCGGCGAGTTGGTTCGACGCCACAGATCAGGCGTTGTCAATGTCGTCTACCGTATGTGCGGTGATGCCGCTCTGTCCGAGGACGCCGCACAGGAGTGCTTCATCCGAGCCTGGCAGCACCTTCACAGCTACAGACCGCAGTCACCATTCCGGAACTGGCTGTACCGGATCGCCACAAACTACGCCATCAGCGAACTGAGGCGCGCCAAGCCGGTGGTCGATATCGATGATCACCCATTGTTCGACGATCGTCGTGGACCAGAGGCCAGCG
>CAZEXX010000385.1:0-3363 GCA_964516885.1 uncultured Anaerolineales bacterium
TGAGCGTCCCGACCGCATCCCCATAACGATGGGGATCAATAACGCCTGCTGGCATCACTATCCCCAGGATGCGCTGCAGGCGCTGATGGCCGAACATCCACTGCTCTTTCCGAACTTCAAGCCGCAGCAGCTGCCCATCAAGCCCGCCTACGCACCCTGGCGGATTGCGGGCCGGCTCTACACGGATACTTGGGGCTGCGTGTGGCAGACGGTGGAAAATGGGATTACGGGCGCGGTAATGCGCCCGGCATTGCCCAGTTGGGAAGCCTTCGATAGCTACCTGCCTCCGGATCCAAAGACCCAGAACGGGTGGGGCGCGCAAGATTGGCAGCAGGAGTCTGTGCGCATCGCGCGGGCGCGCGAGCGCGGTGATCTGGTCCAGGGGAGTCTCCGCCACGGACATACGTTCCTGACGCTGTCGTACATCCGCGGCTATGAGTCGCTGCTCTTCGATATGTCCGATGAGGAGCCCCGGCTGGGGGTGCTCATCGAGATGGTCGAGACCTTCAACACGGCGTTGGTGCAGCGGTATGTTGACCTGGGTGTAGAATGGTTAGGCTTCCCGGAGGATCTGGGGATGCAGCGCGGTCCGATGCTGTCACCGCAACACTTCCGTACGTATATCAAGCCTTCCTACGTGCGTATGATGGCGCTGGCCCGAGAGGCCGGCTGCGTCGTCCACATGCATTCGGATGGCGATATCCGGCGGCTGGCCGGAGATCTGCTGGACTGCGGCGTCGAGTTGATCAACGTCCAGGACCTGGTCAATGGTCTGGACTGGCTGGCAGAGACCTTTGCAGGCCGGATATGCATCGATCTGGATCTGGACCGCCAGCGCGTCACGCGCTTCGGCTCCCCGGAGGACATCGATGCCCTGGTGTTGGAGGCCGTGACCAAGCTGGGCAGCCGGGATGGTGGCCTGATCCTGCGACACGGTCTGATGCCCGGGTTGCCGCTGGCTAACATTGCGGCATTGATGGATGCGATGGAGCGCTATGCCATACACTGGGGGGGAACAGGGACAAGGGCCAAGGGAAATGGGACAAAGGATGGGGAAGCAGCTTGTGATGGTGTCAACTGATAGCGGGAAACTGATAACCGGTGACTGATAACTTGACGCGAAGCGTTGTATTGCGCATCCGCAACGAGCTGTTGTCCACCGAGGACACCGTCTGCTTGGAGCGGGCACGGCTGGTGACGGAGGCGTACCAGTGTCTTGAGGAAGATCCGCCGGCGCTCAAACGGGCCAAGACGTTCACGCACGTGCTCCGGACGATGACGCTGGATGTCGAGACGAACCCGTTCTTCGCGGGCAACACCTCCACCCGACCGCGGGCCTGGATGTTGGTGCCGGAGTATGGCTTCAAATACCCGCCGCAGATCATCCACGAGAACCCGCAGCTGGAAGGCTTGCTGAAGGGACAAATACCGCAGGAGATGCTCGACTACTGGGCGGACCGCAGTTTCGGTGGCAACGCCGCTATCGGTCACCTGGCCGTGGATCTCGACCGCGTGGTGCACGAGGGCTTGGCGGCTATCGTCGCCGAGGCCGAGAGGCACGCCGGCGTGGGCACCGAGTCGGAGCAGGTGACCCGCCAGGCGATGGTCATTGCCCTCCAGGCCGTGATGGATTGGGCCGGGCGCTACGCTGAGGCGGCAGGCGCTGCCGCTCGGCGGGCAACCGATCCGCTGATTCGCGCTGCACATCTGCGCGTGGCCGAAGCTTGCCGCCGCGTCCCGGCGCAGCCGGCGCGGGATCTCTTCGAGGGTCTTCAGGCCATCGTGCTAATTCATCTGGCGCTGCATATCGAGGGGCATGGCCTCTCGGTCTCGATCGGTCTGCCTGACCGGGTCCTGGCGCCCTTCGTTGACGACAGCCTGGATCTCGCCGAGACAGTCGATCTTGTGGGCGCCTTCCTGCTGAAGATCGCGGCGAACTCGATCTTCGGCCGGGGGTCCAAGACCCAGGCGATCACCGTCGGCGGCGCGAACCACGCCGGGGTTGGTCAAAGCAACCGTCTGACGCGTGCGTTTCTGGATGCCTGCGACTTGGTCCGGGTCGGTGATCCGCACCTCTTCCTGCGCTGGCACCCTAACGGCGATGCCGAGATCAAGCGCCGGGCGCTGGAGATGCTGGCCTCGGGCGTGAGTATGCCGCTCCTGATCAACGATGCACCGACAGCGCAGGGCTTCATCGAGGCCGGGGTGTCAGAGATCGATGCCTGGGATTACTGCGTGATTGGCTGCAATGAACTCGGTATCCCGGGGCGCTCGTCGGAGTCGGCGACGGCCACCAGCGGCACGATCCAGTATCTGGGCTTGCTCAACGAGGTGCTCCTCTCGCACGAGGGCCCTGCTGCTATCGCGTCGATGGGGGAGCTGCTGGAGCTGCTCGAGGCGCGGATGGCCGAGCACGCGCTGACCACGCGCGAGCGGGGACAGGCACACCGGAGGCTCGTGGCTGAGCGGATGCCGATGCCGTTCACGTCCGCGCTGATGCACAACGGCATAGCGCGCGGTCGGGACTTCATGGTCGGGATGGACTACCATACCCCCAGCGCCTACGAGCGCGGGATCACGAACGGCGTCAATGCGCTGGCTGCGATTGAGCGGGTGGTCTTCGAAGATCGGGTTGTGACGGTGTCCGAGTTGGCAGAGGCAATGCGGTGCAACTTCGCGGGCTACGATCCGTTGCGCGCGCGACTGCGGGCCGCGCCCAAGTGGGGGAACGGCGATCCGCGGGTCGATGCCTATGCGCCGGTGCTGCTGGAGATGCGGGAGCGCGTGCTGGACGCGGTGGACACGCGGCTGCAGAGTGCCCCACATATGGTCTGCCACGTCGTACGCAGCTTGCACCACTTCGACGGCAAGCAGATCGCGGCCTCGCCTGATGGGCGGCTGGCCTGGACTCCGGTGGCGGACAGCATCGGGGCAGAGACCGGGACCGCCAACACGGGGCCGACGGGGATTCTCAACAGCGCGGTGAAGCTCAATGCCGGGCACAACTACCGGGGTGGCACCAACCTCAACCTCACACTGCCGGCGGCGGCGTGGCAGCGCCGGGAGATGCAGGCGAACTTGCTCTCACTGGTCGAGACCTACTTTGCCGAGGGCGGGCAGGAGCTGCAGATCGCAGTGCTCGACGCGGTCACGCTCCGTGATGCCCAGGCACACCCTGAGCGCCACGGCGATCTGCTGGTGCGCGTTGCGGGATTCAATACCCGATTCGTCGACCTCGCGCCGGTGGAGCAGGCGGAGTTGATTCAGAGAGCGGAGGCGGTGGGGTAGGGGCCCTCACCCAGGGCCCGCGGACGTGCCCGTCCCTCTCCCGTCGGACCAGGAGAGGGAGCAGATAGGGAAAGC
>CAZEXX010000386.1:0-3354 GCA_964516885.1 uncultured Anaerolineales bacterium
GTTGGGGGTAATGACAAGCTGTGCATCGTCACAATCCGGTTCCAGGACGCAGTTCTGGTCCATCGTCACCCGGTAGACCCACCATCCTCAGAGCCAAAACTGCCAAGGAGCATTTCAGAATAGGCAAGAGACACTTCGGTGATCCACCAAGAAACCTTCTTTGGGCACTCACTGCCATTCTGAAATGCTCCCCCGGTGCGGTATAATGTAGCCGGTGAGACCAAGGCGACACACGAACAGATCACAGGCTAAGGAGTCGATGAATGAGCGAACTGACCCAGATAACCGCACGGCCATACAGACTGCACAACCAGATTCAACACTACGCTTGGGGAACAAGGGACAACGACGCATTCATCCCGCACCTGCTCCAATTCGATCCGGAACCTGGCGTGCCCTATGCCGAGCTTTGGATAGGCACACATCCCAAAGCGCCTTCACAGGTAGAACTCCCGGACGGTTCGATGATGTTGCTGCACGACTGGATTGCGCAGGAGCCGCGGGCCGCCCTGGGCAAGGCCGTCCACGCTCGGTTCGGCGGACTCCCTTTCCTGTTCAAAGTGCTGTCGGCAGGGCAATCCCTCTCGATTCAAGCCCACCCGAACAAAGCGCAGGCAGAGACGCTCCACGAGCAGGACCCCGCGCACTATCCCGACGACAACCACAAGCCGGAGATCGCTATTGCCCTCGACCACTTGACCGCGCTCATGGGGTTCAAGCCCTACGATCAGTTGGTCGGCACGCTTTCTCGCTATCCCGAGATCGCAGACTTCGTCGGGCGGGAAACCGCCAACCGCATCGTTGCCACAACCGCGCCCTTTGAGGTCATCGAGGCAACGCTCACACGGGAGCTCTTCGCCAAGCTCATCCAACACGCTATCGAGGCCCCGGCAGTGTTGGGCGCGGCTGTAGACGCCCTGGCGCAACGACTGGCCGCTGGGTATGATCGTGCGACAGAGGCCGAAACGCTATTCCTGGAGCTTCGGGAGCGCTATGGAAGCCAGGATATCGGGCTGTTCACCCTCTTCCTCTTCAATATCGTCCATCTAGAATCGGGCGAGGGCCTCTTCACCGAGGCCGGCGTCCCCCATGCCTATCTGAAAGGCAACATAGTCGAGTGTATGGCAAGCTCGGACAATGTGGTCCGCGTGGGGCTGACACCGAAGTACCGCGATGCGGCTGCTCTGATCAAGATCGTGGACACAGCACCCCGGATCCCCAAGATCCTTGACGGCAATCCAACCACGTTGCCCTCCGGAGTCACCACCGCCAACTACCCAGGGCAGGCACCGGAGTTCGAGATGGCCCGACTGGTGCTGCCCGCCGGTGCAGACTTCGAGCTGACCAAGGGCGACCGCCCGGCAGTCGCTTTGGTCATCGGGGGCAGCATTGACCTGCTCTGGGATGGGCAGCGGGACACCTACGCGCAAGGCGCATCGGCATTCCTGCCCGCCTGCCTGGACAACTACACAGTTCACGCAACCGAGGATGCTGACGTGATGATCGCCAACGTGCCCGTGGTCTGATCAGCACAGCATGAGGTCGGGCGCCTGACATCACGAGCACCTTGTCGAGTTCGTGGCAGAGATCTGCACGCAGCTGTGCATCGCGCTCGCCAACGGATCTATGAGAGAAGAGCAGAGGAAAGCACCCTTGCGGCAACAGTGCAGACCATCCGAGACGCGAAGCGCTGTCTGAACAGCGCTACCGGCGGGCCCGCAACCCCGTCGGGGGCCTCAGAGATCGCTTTGACCACTGCCGAGTTGGCGCATTGAGCTGACCGCTGATCGCTGATAGCTGACAGCTCTTTCTTGCTACCCGCCAACCAACCCACTAAGTGTCGGGAACCGGTACACCCGCTTCTGCCAGAACGTCGAGCAGGAGCATCGTGGTGCGCTCGACCAACACGGCGCACGACCCTAGCCCGCCCTCCAGATGAACCACGTTCTCCCGCAGCCAACTGCATTCGGTCTCTCCGAGCGCCTCCCTGAAGCGCTCGCGGAATCTCTTGGTCAGTGACTGCGCCAGTGCATCGTCCTGCAAACTCACCCGACCTAGCAGCCCCCCGATGATCATCACGCCGCCGGCTATTGCCCCGCACAACTCGTGCTGGCTTCCCCCTACACCACCTGCGAACCCCGTCGAGAGACGAGCACAGGTCGGGTGCCAATCCCGCACCAAGCGTGGCCCCGCAGCCAGCACCACAGACTCAGAGCAATGATAGCCTTCCCGCAGGTACGCACCCGCGCGCTGGGCTAGCGCCCGCCGAATCTCCAGCTGCCCAGGCGTTGGCATTAGCGATACCTCCTTGAGGATGAATTAGATCACCTCAGACCATATCTCGCTCTTCAGCAGAGTCAAATTCGCGTGAGGTAACTATCAACCCATTCACAGAATGCCCTCACACAGCTGCGCACCTGGTACAGGTGCCAGCCGCACCCTGGCACTGTGGCACCATCTCCCTATGATGCTCGTGAAGGCGGTGACCGTCGCTTGAGGTTTCCAACGCGGACAAAGTGGGAATCAGCCGATTCCCTTGCTTGCTGGTCCGGCGCACGTGTGCCACACTGACATCTAGAAGATCGCCTTGATACAGAACAACAGACGAAAGGCGCGTCTGATGAGGCAATCGAACCAGCAGCCCAGCAAAAACCACAGAAACGGTACTCGATCCAAACCGCCCCCTTGAAGTTGGAGCACTTGCAGCGCACACCTAGTCATGCTAGACTGAATCTGCAACAGCCGACCCATCGACTCCGCTACCAGCAGGAAAGAAAGCCTTCGCACACAAGGAGGTATCTCTATGACAGCGTAGCATGAGGACGATGCCTTCTGGGAGGCCTTTGGCCCCTTAATGTTCACTGAGGAGCTCCGGGCCGCGGCACCGGCCGACATCGACGCCATCCTGGCCCTTGTGGACCTCCCCCCGGGCGCATCGGTACTGGATCTGGGATGCGGCGTCGGCCGGCACGCATTGGAGCTGGCGCGACGAGGATATCAGGTCACCGGCGTCGACCGAACGGCGGCCTACCTGGTCGAGGCACGCCAGCGGGCTCGCAAAGAGGGGTTGTCCAACGCCTTCATCACAGCTGACATGCGGGAATTTGTACGACCGGCAGCCTTCGACCTGGTGCTCAGTCTCTGCACCTCCTTCAGCTACTTCGAGGACGCAGCTGACAACAGGAAGGTTCTGGTCAACGTCGCACGCTCTCTGAAGCCGCAGGGCCGCTTTGTGCTCCAGCTGAAGGGCAAAGAGGTGCTCGCGCGCATCTTCCAGGCGCGTGACTGGCGTGAGCAAGACGGAACCTACTTCCTGCAGGAGCGAACCCTCAGCGACAACTGGGGGTGGATGCA
>CAZEXX010000387.1:0-3351 GCA_964516885.1 uncultured Anaerolineales bacterium
ACTGAGGAGGTAGGATGGTACCGTTGGTGACGACTGAGATACCGAAGGTGACGCTGGGGCGCAGTGGGATTGTGAGCACGAAGCTGGGGCTGGGCACGGCCAGTTGGCCGCGCGAGGTGCCGTTTGAGCAAGTCCTTGAGATGCTCCAGATGGCGCTGGATGCCGGTATTCGTCATATTGATACGGCGCCGCTCTACCATACAGAAGCCATTATCGGGAAGGCCCTCCAGGAGTTGGATCTGCCGGAGGATATTGTGCTGGCCACGAAGGCCGGCTCGTATACGGATCTCGAGATCGGTGTCCACTACAATGCCTACAGGGCACACAACATCTATCGCTCGGTTGAGCGTAGCCTGAAACGGCTGGGCACCGATCACATCCACATTCTGCACGTGCACGACGTGCGCGCGGAGCATCTGGGCCAGGTTTTCGGCAAGGGTGGGGCGATCGAGGCCATGTTGGATCTCAAAAGCCAGGGTGTGATCGGTGCCGTGGGGATGGGAACAATGGGACTGGACTGTCTGCAGGCTGCGGTGGACAGTGATGCCGTCGATGTCCTGCAGATATTCCACACGTATACGCTGCTCAACCAGACGGCGGCGGATAAGCTCTTCTCCGCGGCTCGGGCAAAGAACATCTCCATTCTCAACTCCGCTCCCTATGCGGGCTACATTCTGGCAACAGGCGCCACGCCCGACGCGCGCTACAACTACAGTCCCGCCCCGCCGGCGGTGGTCGAGGCCACGCGGCGGCTGGAGGCGGTGTGTGCGGCCAAGAGCGTCGATCTGCCGGCGGCGGCACTGGCGTTCTCACTGCGCAATCCGGATATTGACGTGACCGTGCCCGCATCGGGCAAGCCGAAGCGCATCGCTCAGTGGATCGCGGCGATAAACGCTCCGCTGACGGACGATGACTTTGCCGAGATGCTCGCCGCCGCCGGCCAGCACGCGCTCCGCCATTAGCCTAACCTGCAACCTGCCGACTTGTGACCTGCAACGTGGAACCTGTAACCTGCAACCATCAACTGGTAACTGACAACTGGAAACCGGCAACTATCCCATAACCAGTCTCGACCAAGAGGATGTTATGAAAATCACGAAGCTGGAAACACTCTGTCTCTCCCGGATGCACGAACCGGAACGCCAATGGATCACGTCGCGGTATCGCACGGTGAAGGCGGACTGCGCGATTGTGGTGATCCACACGGACGAGGGACTGACCGGGTTTGCAGAAGCAAGTGCCTACGGTTGGCCGTTGTTGATTCGCGAGTGGGTGGACTGGCTGGCCCCGGAACTGGTGGGTAAGGATCCGGAGGATCTCGCCATTGTGCCGCATCCGAATGGCCGCTCCCGGACTCACGATGCCGCCGTCGCCGGCATTGACTGTGCGCTGTGGGATCTGCGCGGCAAGCTGGCAGGCAAGCGTGTGGCCGATCTCCTGGCTGAGGCCGCGGGCCGCACGCCCTTGGAGCGGGTCCGCATCTACGCCTCCAGCGGCTGCCGCTACGACTGGCGCGACCGCCCCGAGCAGTTGATCGAGGAGGCGCTGGACTACATCGAGCAAGGCTTCACGGCGATGAAGTTCCGCATCGGCACTGAATGGTCGTGGGACAATGTGACGGTGGATCGCTTCCTGGGATTGGTCAACGAGCTTGCTCGCGAGGTCGATGGTCGGATGGACTTAATGCTGGACGGCAACTGCCGCCTCACCGAGGAGGAGGCGACGGAGATCGCGTTCGAACTGGATCGTCTGGGGTTTGTCTTCTTCGAAGAGCCGATGCCACGTGACCTTGTCGACGCGCACACGCGGCTGGCTGCCGCCGTCGAGATGCCGATTTCGGGCGGCGAGGTCTTCACGACGTTGGAGGAGTTCAGGCCCTACATAGAGGCCAAGGCCTACGACATCGTGCAGCCCGATGCCGCGCTCTGTGGGCTCACCGAGGCCATGCGGATTGCCGAAGTGGCGTATCGCTATGGCCTGCCCACCGCGCCACACAGCTGGCACAACGGGCTGATGGCGATGGAGCACGCGCACTACGTCGCTGCGCTTCCCAATCCGCTGATGCTGGAGGTGTGCCAGATCCAGGGCCCGCTGCAGTGGGCGATCTTGGCCGAGAGACCGGTCATCGAGGACGGCTACCTGGTCCTGCCGGACAAGCCTGGCTTGGGCGTCGAGTTGGCTGAGGATCTGAAATCACGATTCCCCTACATCGAGGGACATTACGCTATACAAGTACAGAGATAGGGGATAAGGTAACAGGGGATAGGGCGCCAAGGGATAAGGTATCAAGGGGTAAGGTATCACCGGATAAGCCTTCGGTGCCCTGGTACCGTGTTGCCTCAGTACCTTAGTGCCTTTTCCCCTATCCCCTATCTCTAGGAGGAGACTCAATGGAGAAATTCGCGCCGCTGAATATGTCGCCGGAAGAGATTGTCGACTATACCTATGAGTGGACCGGTGACCGGTTCCCGGATGGGCGCCCGATGGTGCCCGACGCGCTGCTGGCGCGGGTGGCCAATGTGTCCCTGACGCAAGCATGGGGCGTGCTCAACGGGGCCGGCTACAAATGGCAGTACGAGGATGGTTTCATGTGCACGCATCCCGGCGAGACGTTGGTGGGGCGTGCGCTTACGGCGATGTACATGCCGCGCCGGCCCGCGATGCGCGTGCTGATGGAGCAGAAGGGGGAACGCGCCGGCTGCATCGGCGACCAGATCTCGTGGCCGATTGATATGCTCGTACCCAATGATGTCTATATCGCCGACGTCTACGGCAAACACGAGCAGGGGCCGATCATGGGCGACAACCTCGCCACGGCGATCTACGCCAAATCCGGGAAGGGCGTGGTCCACAACGCCTCGATCCGCGATATCGAGGGTATTCAGGAAATCCCCGGCTTTGTCGGCTTCGCGCGGGGATTTCACCCGACATATGCCTCGCCGACGATCATGCTGGTGGGTGTCAACTGCCCCGTGCGTATCGGCAAGGTGACGGTGATGCCGGGTGACGTCGTCTTGGGTAAGCACAACGGCGTGGTCTTCATCCCGCCTCACCTCGTCGAAAAGCTGGTCAAGACTTCGGAACTGGTGGCCCTGCGAGACACATTCGGACAGCAGCGTCTGCGCGAGGGTCTCTATACGCCGGGCCAGATCGACACCCGGTGGATCGACGAGATCGAGGCCGATTTCTCCCGCTGGCTGGAGAGCCATATGGACGAACTGCCTTTCCCGCGTGAGGCGATCCGGGAGCTGCTCAAGGAGCGCACCTGGTAGGGGGGGGGATCGGAGAATCGAAGAATGAGAGAATCAGCGAATGGCAGAATGATGCGCTGTGGCGAGCTGTGGATGTTGG
>CAZEXX010000388.1:0-3343 GCA_964516885.1 uncultured Anaerolineales bacterium
TGACCCACTCAGGATGACAAGGGTGCGGGTCTTGCTAGCGTGAACCGCGTGGCTCGCGCGGTGGCGGTGATCGGGATGACAGGCGATGTGTACAGCCGTGCACCGAGTGGCAATTTCATCCGCTCCCTGCCCCCCTACAGACCAAAACATCCCCAGGCTCTTGCCAGAACCTGGGGATCCCCTTCGCATCAAACACCCACTGTGGTTGCGTTGGCCGGCCGCTAATCCTCCGCCAGGATTCGATCCACAACCTGCTGCCGGTACTCCTTGGAGAGCGTGTGGAAATACGCACTGTAACCCGTCACGCGCACGACCAGGTCCGGGAAGAGCGTCGGATCCTCGTGGGCGGCGAGAATATCTTCCTTGGACAGGATGTTCAGATTGATCAATGTGCCGCCCTGCTGGTTGTGAGTCATAATCATGGCTGCGACAGCATCGGCACCGCCCTCCTCTCCCAACAGCTTGCGATCGATATCCAGCTGCAGCGGCGCCGAGTTCCCGCGTCCGGGCTGTACCGCAGCTACAGCCACGGACTTCGCCGTGGGAGCCGCGGCACCGTGGCGTGCAAAACCCGGATCGGGTTCGGAGCTGTGCGAAATCGGAGCTCCGGCGTGCCGGCCATTGGGCGTGGCCGACAGACTCGCCCCCAACGCCACCACATCGCCATGTGAGAAGAGCCCCGGCACAATGTTGTAGCCGCCCGCCGTCGGGGTCTCGTAGAACTGCACATAGGTCTCTGAGATACGCTTGGCCCACCAATCGGCGCGCGAGCCGCCGGAGCCAAATCGGGGGATCGTGTTGAGCATAAGCCGGATGGCCTCAGCACCCTCGAAATCTCGGTCCAGCACCGCCTTGAGTTCCCACCATCCCAGCCGGCCTTCCTGCACCACGCGCTGCTCGACGGCGGCGAAGGAATCGGCCACCGTGGCCAGACCGACGCCGTCCACCGTTAGATTGTAGATATCAACGCCGCCCTCGGCGACGTCCAGGCCGCGTTCGATCGGTCCGTGGCAGAAGAGGTTCAGCACAATCTCGATCGTGTTGCGAGAGTGATAGGTCATGTGCCAATCCATGCCCTGCTTGAATGTGTCCACCGAAATGGCTAGATGGCGGACAAAGCGTTCCCACAGAGCCTCGATGGACCGGAACTTGGGGTCGTCCGCAGCCGTCTCCTCAAAGGCCAGCAGGAAGGGTGCCACAAGGCTCTGCCGAGTGACATCCTGCAGCGGATATTCGATGCCCGGCAAGGCCGTCCAGTTGCAGCCCACCTTGGCCCGCATCCGGGCCAGCGACATGGGCACCCCGTTCTTGACGTATCCTTCGTCGAGCCCTTTGGAGCAGGAGAAGCTCGGGCCGGTACCGTCCGCCAGGTGATACTCAAGCGCCTGGGTCAGCAGACGGCGATTCATACCCTCGTGCACCCGCACGGCAAGGTTGTAGGGGATTGCCAACCTGTGCGCTGCCTCAAGGATCAGGAAAGACATCGGGCTCGCAAGATCATGCCCATCGGGTGCCTGTCCGCCGACCTGCGAATAGTGCGTATCGTTGTAGAGCAGGCTGGCGATACACCAGATCACGTGCTCTTCATAGGCCTCAAGCTCCTCACCCGCGAGGCCCTCCGACTCAGCCTCATAGTATGGGCGCAGAAGCTCATCCAGCTGGCCCAGCGCACCGCCCGCGGCCCACATCCGGTCGACGGACTGGAACCAGGCCAGGAACTGGCAGGCCTCACGCATCGTCCGCGGCGGGTTCTCCACCAGCCATTCGTTCATCTCGGCGATCTCAAGCAGGTTCTGGGCCACCACGGGATCCTCAGCTTCAGCCGCCATCTCCCGAGCCTTGACCACGTGCTTCCGTATCCAGTCCTGGATGCCCAGCACCAGATTCTCCTCGCCATCATAGAACCCGGTATCGGTGGGACGGTTGAACGCACGATAGTGGCGGATCTTGGCAAGCAGACCACCCCACCCCAACTGCAGACCGATGGTCATATCGGGTCCCAGGTGGTTCATCGCCCCGATGCCGTTCCGCCCCTTCATATGATACAGTTCGTGCAGCTCGGCCAGATGCTCCGGCCGGTCCTCCGGGCGCCAGCCACCGACACCCCTGAGGAAAGCCGCCCAGGCACCGGCCAGCGCGCTCTGCGGATGGATGTAGATCGGATGCACATCCAACCACGCGCGGAAGTTCTCGCCGATGCACCGCGCGCCATAGCACCCGCCGGACGGATGGTTCGACGTGGGCGTGAACGGGATCGGATCCGGCCAGAAGATAATCCCGTGGTCGTCAATATTATGATAGCCATCCCGCGCCGTCTTGGCGCGCGTGTGCTCTAGCTTCGTCTGTGATAACGCACGTATCCTCTGCTGGTAGTCTATCGTCTGTACCATCATAACACTATGAACACCTCTATGTAGACTCGCCAACGAGCCCTACAGTAAACGCCTCATCCCTTGATCGCAAACCCCTGAACGCCTTCGACGAAGTAGTCCTGAAGCCAGAGGAAGAGCAGGATCGTCGGCAAGCTCGCGGCAGTTGCCAGCGCAAATGTAAAAGGGTAATCCGTGATAGCAGTGCCGGGCGGCCATCCCTTAAGAGAGGCTCCGCTCAGCAGAGCCCGCTGCACGCCCAGAGCCACCGTGAAGATATCAGGGTTGCCGATGGTGGCAATCAGTGGCCACTGATAGTCATTCCACATAGCCACGGCTTGAAAGAGTACCATCACGGTCATTGTAGGTTTGAGCATCGGCAGATAGATGTTCCACATGATCTGCAATGTGTTGGCCCCGTCAATCCGAGCGGCTTCCTCGAAGTCCTCCGGAATACTGTAGAAGGTCTGCCGCATCAGAAAGATGTAGTAGACGTTGACCAGGCCCGGGATCAGCAGCGCCGGCCACTTGTTGATGAACCCGCCCCCCCCCTGCCCCAGCCAGTTGTTGCCGCCGGCTCCGGGGAATCTCGCCAGCATGATATATGTCGGAATCCAGAAGACGATGCCGGGCAGCATCATAGAGCTGAGGAGATAGGTAAATACCGTTTCCCGACCACGGAATTCCAGGCGAGCGAAAGCGTAGCCGGCGAAGATCGCTGCAATACCTGGAACTGTGATGTACCACACGATGCGGATCAGTGTGTTCTTGACCCACAGAACAATCGGGAAACTTGCCTTCGCCATGATCGTGTAATTCTCGAGATAGAGGTGCTTGGGAAGCGGTAAAATCGGACTTCCAAGGAAGTCCTCGATATTGCAGAAGCTACCCAGCACAGCAAACAGCAGCGGGTAGGCCATGATCGCACTCCCCACAACTAGGAGGACGTAGATGACGACGCGCCCTGCCTTTGG
>CAZEXX010000389.1:0-3339 GCA_964516885.1 uncultured Anaerolineales bacterium
GGCCCAAAGGCTTTCCCCAGGCTTTGGGGCCTTCTTCGCGTCGCATTTTCGTCCCACGTAGTGTGCGTATACGCCCACGGCGTCCACTCCAAATATTGACCCCGCCTGGCAACGAACACGGATCATCGCGGTTCGCGGAAGGCCCCAAAAGCCTGCAGAAAGCCTTTAGGCCCACTACGCGCACAAGCATGAAAATGCTTGCGTGGTGTCCGCGGGCGAACGTAGGTCTCTACTCCCGGTACGCTGCCAGGAGACTGTCGAAGTGTGTCACGCTGTCGTTCAGGCCGCCGGGGCGATTGCGGGCCAGCCACAGGGACTTGTATTCTACTATAGCCTCCTCCAGATCGGCCAGCAGCTCGGCCTTGAGCTCCGGCGAGTCATCTTGGGCCAAGAGCGGCAGCGCACGGCGACAGCCGTGGCGCAGCAGACGAGCGGCGCTGGTGGTCTCGCGCTTGATGAGATCGGCGTCAGGCCGGTCCATAACCGCATCGTCCAGGGAGCCCATGATCTCGTCGATCTTGGCCAGCGTGGTCTCGAAACCCTCCGCCGGGATTTCACTCAAGTGTCCCTCGATCTGCGGGTAGTTCTGCACCAGCCAGAAGAGGATGCTGGAGTTGTGGAGGCGCGGCACGCCGGGGACCTGGTAGACGTTGCCCAGATCGTAGGCGATGCGTCCCATGGTGCCGGTGGCGTCATCGAAGGCGAAGAGGCTGATGGCCTCGGCGACGTCGATGTCGCGGTTGGCCTCCAGACACCAGGCATAGGCCGCGCCCACTCCAAAGCCGAGATAGCTGACCGGCAGGTTCTGCCAGTGGCCATTATCCCCCCAATCCGTCAGGAGGTAGCCGGTCGCGCCGTGCTTGAGGCCGTTGTCGGCGGCGCGCTGCAGGTTGCCGAGGGCGTTATCGGTGCGTCCGGCGATGCTGTTCCAGCTGGCGGTGCCGGGGCAGACGTAGTAGGGCACGCCCGCGGCAGCGAACAAGGCGCCATGCTCATCGAAGGGATGGTCGAACTCATAGCCCCATTCCAGTGCGACGGCATCCTTGGGCAGCTCCGGCACGAGGTCCGGATAGTGGATGATGATGTCGCCCCAATACTGCATGGTGTATCCACGACGGGTCACGTCGTTGTAGATCTTCTTGAGGAAGTCTATGTAGACCCGGCCGACACCGCGTTCTTCGCAGATCTCCTTGCTGGCGCCCTGGCCCAGGTCGATGGTCTCGTCCAGGCCGACGTTGATCTGTTTGCTGGAGAAATGGGGCAGCAGTTCATCATAGAGGCTGCGGATGAGCTCAATGCTGCCGGGGTTCTCCGGTGCAAGGCCGAAGGGACCTTTCATCGTGTTGCCCCAGGGCGTCTCGAACTCCTCGTGCGTTTCCGCCAGGTGTGCGTATCGCTCGTGAGGCAGCCAGTGTTCCATGTGGCCAAACGAGTTCTGGTTGGGCACAAGTTCGACGAACCGCTCGCGGCAGTAGGCATCCAACTTGAGGATCTCCTCACCGGTGAAGGGAGAGGCGTGCTCCCAGACCTCAGGATGGTTGCGGTAGGCGAAGGTGTGCTCGGTATAGAGCTGCACCTGGTTGAACTTCCAGCTCGCCAGGCGATCGACAAGATCATACATCGTCTGCATCTGGGGGACCTTGTTGCGACTGACGTCCAGCATGATGCCCCGCGCGGGGAAATCGGGCCAGTCCTGGATGTCGACAGAGGGCAGGCCAGTGCCCTTGGCCTGTTGAAGCAGTTGCCTCAACGTGCAGACGCCATAGAAGACGCCGGCGGCATCGTGTCCGTGGATCGTGATGCCCTCCGGTGTGATGCGGAGCCGGTAGCCCTCCGGCTGCTGCACGGCCTCCGGCATGATCAGCAGCGCAAGGGCGGTATCAGCACCCGGCGCCGCTGACGTGGCTATGAGACCGCACGTCGTGTTGTGGGACGCCGTGAACGCATCGCGGGCCTGCGTCCCCGTGAAATACAATGCCTGTGGATGCTTGGGATCCAGCAGGATTGTGACGTAATCGGCTAACGAAAAGCTGCCCTCCAGCCAGGATACGTGGCGTGGGGCCGGCAAAAACGCGAAATGGTGATCCATAATGCACCCTCCTACGCAAGATTACACTTGTTCCGGTTCCCAGGTTGCATCCGGGTCCAGTGGATACATAGGCCGGTTGACGCGCCGGTAGTCAAGCTGCGTGACGTCGCAGTTCGTGACACCGGGGCTGATTGCCAGGATCGAGCGTGGGCTGATGGCCTCCAGTGGAGCTGTCAGGTAGCCGCGCTTCGGGACCACGATCTTGTAGGCCAGGGGATCGATGCCCAGGCTGCGAAACTGCGCCGGATCGACGTAGCTGTGGCGCCTGGCGGTGACTATGATGTCCACACCGTCCACGGTCAAGACGACGGTCTTTCCACGGCTGATCAGACGGTGAGCTTCACGGACGCCGCCCCAGTAGGTGTCGCCGTCGCTGATGAGCCGCACGGTGCCGGTGACGTCAAGTGGTTTGCCGTGGCGCGTGTCCAGCTTCCCACCCAGCGAGAGGCTGACCTGCCGGCCGACCCCCGCCGCGATACAGGCATCGACGGCAGCTGCGTCCCAGATGGAGCCCACCACGACGTTGGTGGCTCGGTGCGTGAGCAGGCTTTCGAGCACGGCGGTGACGTCGGTGGTGCCGCCCGCGCCCGGGTTGTCCCCGGAATCGGAGAGGAATACGGTGGACTCCGGCGCTGCCATGGCAGCTTCCACGGCCTCGTCGACGGGGTAGGCCTCGGTGCCGAAGTCGAAGTCGGCGCGCCGGTCCCAGAATGCGCCTGCCAATTGGTTCGCCTTGGCCTGTGCCAGGTCCGCGTCGTCGTCGGTCACGACGACGGCAATCACGCCGATATCGGGCACGTCGGCCCAACAGTGGCCGTTCATGAGTGATGCGGAGATGATCTCCGGGTTCATCTCCATCTCGGCGACCCGTTGCATCATCTCGCCCATTGTACCGACGGCGGATTGTGCCTTCTCGCCGGGCAGCAGAAAGGGGATCTTGGCGAAGCCCATCGTCAGGTTCCGGCCCTCTTTGAGGATCTGGAGCAGCATCGCCGCCGCTTTCTCGCCGGTTTCATAGGGATCGATGTGCGGGGCCGTGTGGTAGGCGACCATGGCGTTGACGTTTGTCGCGGTCTCGGCTGCGATGTTGGCATGCATGTCGAGGGCCAGGGTGATGGGCACCGCCGGCCCCAGCTTCCGGCGCAGATCGCGGAGGATCACGTTCTCACAATGGTCCACGCCCTCGGCGCGCATAGCGCCGTGGAGATAGAGGCAGACGCCCTCCACGTCGTGGGCCTGCTCCAGGATCT
>CAZEXX010000390.1:0-3334 GCA_964516885.1 uncultured Anaerolineales bacterium
AGGCGGAGCTGCGGGCGCGGTTGTTTGCGTGGTTTGATCCGGGCGAGAATCGGTGGCGGGCGTGACCTTGGCCGGATGCCGCGGCGCGGATTGCCGCGGCAGGGGGGACGAGTGGCTGCACAGGGGGGGCAACTCCGAGAATAGATGTAGGTTCAGTTGGTCTATTCGTTATAGACAGGATATCCGGGATGGGAAATCCATGTGCCAGATATCCTGTCCGCTCTGTGGAGTTGGGTTTCCCCCAGCAACTACACTAATTGCATGACAGCAAAGAAGTGAAATGCACTTCCGCCGATCACAAAGAGGTGCCAGATGGCGTGGCTGTAGGGCAGGCTTCGCCATCTATAGAAGATGATGCCCGTTGTGTAGAAGATTCCTCCGACCAACAGGAGAATCAGGCTGACAGTGCCGATATCACGCATGGCCTGGTTGAATACCAGCAGGGCTAGCCAACCCATCACCACATACAACCATACCGGCGGCTTGGCGAACCTCTTGGTTAGAACCAGTTTCGCTACCAGAATTCCCAAAGCCAGGCCCCAGACCAGACCAAAGGTGATCCAACCATAGGTGCCGCGCAACTTGGTGAGCAGGAAGGGGGTATAGGTCCCGGCGATCAGGAAGAAAATGGCGGCGTGATCCAGGCGCTGGAGCAGTCCATTGCCGCTGAACTGAGGGGTGCTGTGGTAGATCGTGGAGGCCAGATAGAGCAAGATGAGCGAGATGCCGTAGACGATGACGCCACCCAGGTACCAGGGGTCGCCGGATTCGACTGCCTGAATGATCAACACGACGAGAGCTGCGATACTCAATCCCACTCCCAGGGCATGGGTGGCACTGTTGGCAATGATCTCGTAGCGGGAGAAGGATTTGTGGATTTGGTCGGTTTTGTAGGACATTGTCACTCCTGATCGGTTGGTTTTGATGCCTCCATCCTATCCTGATCGGAGTAAGCTTGCCTGAAAGGTAGCTAACAGTTCTCCACCATTTGGCTGATTTCCGTGGAGGTGATGTGTTTGTAACTGCGCACCACTGCTGCTGATCGACCAAATCCCGCGCTACACATGGTGGTTACGAGCGCCGCGATCGTCTCGCCTAACGTCAGGATGAGATGCCCGGGTCGCTGCGTCACCGCGACCCGATTGTTGTGCGTCCCTATCCCCGCTCGACCATCCAGCTGTCTCGGTCGTAGCCAAGGGCGTCGAAATCGATTCCGTAGAGGTCGACAGCGAGATCCGCCACCTCGCGGTCGTACGCGATGGCGGGAAGCACCCTGGTGGTCGCGTTCTTGACCTCGGATGCCGTGGCAATGATCTCGGGTGGTGCGTTCAGGCGCCTGAGCACCTGAACGAAATCGCTCTGGAAGGCCTCGAACCGGCCCACGAAGTCGTAGGGGATCAGATCCGGGACGAGGACACGCGTCTGAGCATTGAAGTGACCATCACGGCGCACGCCGTCCTCTGCATCGTGCAGGTAGCGGACGAAGTCGCGGAAGGCGACGAGCCTCTCGGGTCCGTCGTCCGGCGGGTAGCCGAGGGTCCTCTTGATATCATCCTTGAGCCACTTGTATTGTTGGTTCCATGTGTTGCCCACCTGAGTCTTGTACGCTGACAGGAGCCTGTCATAGGGATTCCTGACGAAGCAGAATCTGAACCACGCCGGGGATGTCAGCATCTCGACGATTTGCTCGGTATCGAACGAGGCCAGACGAAGCCCCGCGTCGTGTACATCGCCGAGGTGGGCGACGTCCGGATTGCCGTCCAACAGGTGGAGCGTCAGCTTGATGCGCGAGCAGGCGATCTTCGGCACGGTAACACAGACACACTTGTGGCCAACTGATACCCACGAATGGTAGGTCAGCGTCTGGTCCGCGTCATGGTCGCGGGTGGCGTTGATCCAGTCGGTGAGGTGTTGTCTGCCAGCCATCTATGTGCCCGCCTCGGAGTTGTGGATTGTGTTTATCGAGTAGCTCACTCATGATACTCGGTTCCCAGGAAGATGCCGTCGGGCCATGTGCCGCAGTATCTTCGGCGCCAGGTATGCCGCAAGACTAGCTATCAATGCTACAATGTGCTGTGTGGGCTCCCTGTAGAACCAGTTTGGGCTCGTGATAGCGGACCTCTCTCATACTACAGGCGCCGACTTTGGCCAAGGAATTGTCCGATGCAACGCGATTTCACGTATCTGGTGGCCGTCATCGAGAGGTTATTTATGAAGACAGCAGACCTGAATCCTGATCAGATCATTACTCTGAATGACTATCCTCTATATAGCAATGATGTCTTGAGCGGATATCTTGACAAATGCAAGACAGGGGAGGCCCTGGCTCTTGTTCCGGTCATCAGCAAGGACATTGTGAGTGAATACCTCAGTGCTGGGCTTTCGCAGGTATTTGCGGAGTTTGAAGAGCATAATCCCGCAGCAGAGTATTTCATGCTGGATGGCAGTCATAGGACAACCGCGCTCACACTTGCCTGTCGATCGATTGCAGTCGTGATATACGAGACAGATATGGATATTCGTGAGGCCCGGGGATTGGTCGCAACAGGGCAAATCCTTGAGAATGGAACACTGGATCTTACGGTGGAGGAGAATTGCGAGGTACTAAGCAAGTACTTCAGGGAGAAACCGTACTTCATGACCGTTCAGCAAAAAGCGGATAAACTGATCCAGGACAACTATATACCGCCACAGGCGTTGATGAGTTAAGGTCTGGAGAGGCGGAAGGGGGCACCTGTCGCTGCAGCACAGATCTGGGACCTATCCGGGAATTCGCAGACCATCCACTGAGTATCACAGTAGTATGGGACACGGATGACACGGATTCACACGGATAACGACCAGAATGTGCGGCTGCTTCCGGAGAAGCGCAGTATACGCCGCTTTGGTTGGCCCAACTAGCTCCACCTTGGTTCCCGAGAGGATATCATGAATAGCGTTCCAGCACGCAATGCAGGCTCGGTCAACGCCGATGCCCCGAACCAAGATATCGCCCCGACGCAAAGCATCGCCCCAATGAAAAGCATTGGCTCGATCCGCAATATCGGCATCATCGCGCATATCGATGCCGGCAAGACTACGTTGACCGAGCGGTTGTTGTTCTATTCCGGGCGCACGCACCGCGTAGGCGATGTGGATGCCGGGACCACCGTCACGGATTGGATGGCGCAGGAGCGCGAGCGCGGTATCACGATCACGGCTGCCGTGATTATGATTCCCTGGCGGGACGAACTCACGCGGCAGAGCGCGCAGATCAACATCGTCGATACACCGGGACACATCGACTTCACGGCGGAGGTGCAGCGCAGTCTACGTGTGCTGGATGGCGGCGTGG
>CAZEXX010000391.1:0-3319 GCA_964516885.1 uncultured Anaerolineales bacterium
ATTGCATGAAGACGACAGAGGATCTGCAGGCAGCTTTCGCGGGAGAATCACAGGCCAACCGCAAGTACACGGCTTGGGCCAAGCAGGCCGACAGAGAAGGTCATCCGGACATCGCCCGGCTCTTCCGTGCCGTTGCGGCAGCCGAGACCGTGCACGCGCTTAACCACTTCCGGACGCTGGGCGAGATCAAGTCCACCGATGAGAACCTGAAGGCCGCGATGGCCGGCGAACACTACGAAGTCGTGACTATGTATCCCGATTTCCTCGAAGACGCCAAGGCCGAGGGACAGACCAGGGCCGTGCGCTCCTTCAATTGGGCCTGGGAAGTTGAGAAGATTCACGAGGTACTCTACGGCGAGGCCATCGAGCGTCTGGACAAGGGCGAGACGGACAACGACGCCGTCTACTGGGTGTGCGGTACCTGTGGCCATACGCACATCGGCGACGAGCCCCCGGAAAAATGCCCGATCTGTGGGGCCAAGGCGTCTGGCTACAAGAAGATCGACTGAATCAGGATCAGGATCACGTTCCACCAATCAGTCGTATTGACACTGGCTTGTCACCGGGCCGCAGCACTTGCCGCGGCCCGGTCTCTCGTGCGAGTCACGGTAGACTTGACCCGCAGAAGTTGGTAGCGGCTAGGCCCAACTCCCCACCGCTGCAGGCGGCGCTGGCACCGCGGTGCAGCCGCAGGGCGAACCCGTTGGATGGCACGATGAGCAGACAATCGCGACAAGAGCCCCCCTGTTGAGCATAGAGCAGGTCGCGCCAGCCGCTAGCTGGTGCCTCTGGACATCGCAATGGTAGGCGTGATCGTGCTGGCATACATCAACAACAGCACACGCAATTGTTGACGCCGTCACGCAGACCCTCTTCTCACCCAGCATGATCGCCGATGTCCTGCCGCGCCTTTGGCACAAACAACCCCTGGAAGCCCGCAGGCGCATCGGGGAGCTGCGCGAACTGACGCGTGGGGCTCTGATCGAGATGCGCACCCAGCCCCATTGGCAAACCGCCCCCGCCATGCAACCTCTGTATTGCTGCAACGTAGTAAGTGTGTAAGCTAATTACAGATAGTTGGAGGCAAACAATGACTGAAGACAGCAGACGTACACCCTGGTTCCTGTGGCCCTTTGTCGCTATTTGGAACCTGATCACCTGGATCCTGCAACTCACCGGTCGGCTGGTGGCCGCCACTCTGGGCCTGGTCTTTATGATCATCGGGGCCATCCTCACCGTCACCGTCATCGGCGCGGTCGTGGGCATCCCGCTCATCATCTTCGGCTTCGCCCTGATGGTACGGAGTATCTTCTAGCCCTGCTCCGTCGGTGAGCGGCCCAGATCACCGCCAGCCAAGACAGGCCGGTGAACGTGCTCTACCCAAACGCGTCGGTAGAGCACGACCAGCCAGCTACGTCGTGGAGACGACCCGCCGGGTCGTCTCCACTGCGGCAGTGCGGTCGGCAGCGGATGACAGACGCGCCTCCGGGAAGACCCCGCCACGCATCGGGCCAACAAGCGGTCAGGCACCGGGTGCCCACCCCGGTACGCTCCCGAGTCCTTGCATAGGGGACACAGCCAGTGTATCCTTCGCAAGGGCCCACCCGCTTTGATACAACAGAGACTGAGAGGCCGAGCTCGTGACACCCAACAACATCATCATTCGAACAGAGAACCTGACGCGGCATTTCGGGGATGTCGTGGCAGTCCAGGATCTCACACTGGACGTGCTCGCCGGCGAGGTCTTTGGCTTCCTGGGGCACAACGGCGCCGGCAAGACCACGACGGTGCGGCTCCTGAATGGCATCCTGGGCGCAACGTCCGGCGCAGTTGAGGTACTGGGGCTGAACCCACTCACCGACGGTCCTGCGCTGCGCCGGCGGACCGGTGTTCTGACGGAGACGCCGTCGCTCGACGATCGGCTGACGGCGAACGAGACGCTCACCGTCTACGGCCGGCTCTATGGCGTGGATAGAGGTAGGCTGCGCACTCGCGTCGGGGAGCTGCTTGAGCAATTCGATCTGCTCGACCGCGGTGACGACCTCGTGGGCGGCTTCAGCAGGGGCATGCGCCAGCGACTGGCCCTGGCGCGCACGCTGCTCCATGACCCAGAGGTGATCTTTCTCGATGAGCCGACCGCGGGGCTGGACCCTGTAGGACGGCGAGCGGTCCACGATCTCATTACAGAGCTCAGCCGCAGTGGCGGGCGGACCATCTTCATGTGCACACACGACCTGGCAGAGGCTCAGAAACTGTGCGGCAGAGTCGGCGTGATGGGACAGGGCGCCTTGGTGGCATTGGGCACCCCAGAAGAACTGGCGCACAGCCTCCAGAAAGGTGTGCGGCTTGAGATCGAGCTGGACGAGCGACCCGGCCCGACGCTGCTGGCCCCGCAGACCGAGACACCCGCGCCGACATCATTCAGGCCCACGTTGACTTGGGATGAGGTAACACATATTGCCAGCACATGGCTCCCCACGCGTGCGTCAATCCCGGGTTTGATCGACACCCTGGTCGCCTCCGGCGCTCGCATCTACGGTGTCAAGCGTCAGGAACCCAGCCTGGAGGACGTCTATTTCGCCCTGCACGACAGGCGCGAAGGGATCCCCCCAGAAGAGGCGCCCTCTCCCGAGACGAGCTATGAATGGCAATAAGCTAGACTGGCGCGCCATACGAGCCGTTGCCGAACGTGATCTGATTATTGTCCGGCGCAGCAAGAACGTCCTGCTGCCGATCATCTTGGTACCGTTGCTGCTTCTGGTCATCATCCCCGGTGCCATCGGCTTCTTGGGCTCAGCGATGGACGTCGGCAGCGACATAGAGGACCTGGAACGGTTCCTGACGATGATGCCTGAGCCGATGAAGACGCAGTTCGAGCAGTACACCGAGAACCAGACGATGGTCGTCTTCATATTGGTCTACACCTTCGCGCCAATGTTTCTCATCTTGCCTATGATGACCGCCAGCAGCATCGCCGCGGGCAGCTTCGCCGGAGAGAAGGAACGCAAGACGATGGAAGCATTGCTTTATACACCCACCACCGATCTTGAGCTGATGACCGGCAAGATGCTCAGCGCCTGGATTCCAGCCATCCTGGTGACCCTGGTCGGCTTTGTCCTCTACAGCGTCGTCGTCAACATATCCGCGTGGCAGACAATGGGCAGGATCTTCTTTCCCAACGCGATGTGGGTTGTCCTGATCCTCTGGCTGGCCCCGGCCTCCGCGGGGCTGGGCTTGGGAACCATGGTCCTGGTCTCCTCAAAGGTCAATACCTATCAAGATGCCTACCAGCTCGGCTCTATGGTTGTCCTCCCGGTCA
>CAZEXX010000392.1:0-3315 GCA_964516885.1 uncultured Anaerolineales bacterium
AGCGGGCTCAGCAAGACGAAGGATGGCGTGGCGTTGGATCTCAGTTCCCTTGCCAAGGGCTACGCGGCCGACCAGTTGGTTGCTCTTTGCGGGGACTATGGTTGGAGCAACGTACTGGTCGAGATTGGTGGTGATGCGGTGTTCAAGGGGCATCGTTCCGACGGATCTCGTTGGGTTATCGGTGTGCAGCAGCCCGGCTATCTGGCGAACCCTAGGGTTCGCGAACTCTGCAGGTTCGCGACAGCATTCTCGTCCCGCGTGATGTGCGTAAGCGCACATCACGCCTATTTCGACATATGAGGGAGAGTTCCTATGTACAGAGAGAGACGTCCGAAACCCAAGATCGGCTACTTCGGCAGTGGTCTGGCGGCCTACTGGCCACAGTTTCCCCACCTCCTGGCTGCTGTCGAGGAAACCATGCAGCGGCATATCCAGAAGTTGGAAGCGATGGGGTGCGAGGTCGTGGATGGCGGGCTGGTGGATCGCGCCGAGCGCAGCGCCGAGGTTGGCGATCTTTTCGCGCGCGAGCAGGTCGATCTGATCATCGGCGAGATTATGACTTACACGGCTTCGCACGTGTTGGTGCCCATCGCCCAGCGGAACATCGCTCCCTATCTGACGCTGGCGCTGCAGATGGTGCCGACGGTGGACTATGAGAATATAGGTACGCATGACTTCACGCTGATCGGTGCTGCGCTGACGGCGCCTGAGGTCTCCTGCGCCTTCCAGCGGTGTGGACTGCCGTTCAACTGCGTCGTGGGTGGCGATTTCCAGGAGCGGGTGTGGGTCCAAGTCCAGGAGTGGATCGAAGCGGCGGCGGTCAAGCGGGCCTTGATGAACAGCCGCCTGGGCTATCTGGGTCACTACTATCCGGGGATGCTGGATATGTACACCGATTTCACGATGCACCAGGGGAAACTGGGAACTCACATCGAGATCCTGGAGATGTGCGACCTGGCGGATCGCGTGGCGAAGGTCACCGAGGCCGAGATCGATGCCAGGGTCGCCGAGACCAAGGCGATGTTCCACATGCCGCCGCCGGGATACGATCGCATCACCGAACAGGTGCAGCCGGAGGATCTTCGTTTGGCGGCACGGGTCGCTGTTGCCGAGGAGCGGCTGATTGAGGACTTCAACCTCGACGGGTTGGCCTACTACTACCGCGGGTGGAAGGATAATGAATATGAGCGCATTGCCGCGGCGATGATCCTGGGGAACTCGATGCTGACGGCGCGGGGCATCCCCTGTGCCGGCGAGGCGGATCTGAAGACGTGCGCGGCGATGTTTGTGCTGGAGCACTTCAACGCCGGTGGCTCGTTCTGCGAGATGTACCTACTCGATTTCGAGGGTGGTTTCGTCGTCGCGGGCCACGACGGCCCCGGCCATCTGGCCATCGGCGACAAGAAGCCGATCCTGCGGGGTATGAAGCTGTTCCACGGCAAGTCCGGCCACGGCGTCTCGGTGGAGTTCAACGTCAAGAACGGCCCGGTCACGATGCTGGGGCTGACCCAGACTGTGGACGGTCGCTTCAAGTTCATCGCCGCCGAGGGGGAGTCGATTCCCGGCCCCATCCTGCAGATCGGCAACACCAACACCCGCGTCAAGTTCGGGGATATGGGCCCCGGCGAGTTTGGCCAGGCCTGGACGGAGACCGGCTCCACGCACCATTTCGCGCTGGGGATTGGACACCAGTTGGGCAAGATCGAGAAGTTGGCCAAGCTGTTGGACATCGAGCTGGTTGTGGTCACCCGATAGCAGGATGAGAGTGAGACTATGAAACGCCCCAATATCGTCTTTGTCTTTGCCGACCAGATGCGCGCGCAGGCTACCGGCTACGCCGGTGACCCAAACGCGCACACGCCGACGCTGGACCGCTTGGCGGAGGAGAGCGTCAACCTGGTCAATGCTGTGTCCGGACATCCGGTCTGCTGTCCCTACCGGGCCAGTCTGCTCACCGGACAGTATCCGCTGACCCACGGTGTCTACATCAACGATGTGCATCTGGATGACGGTGCAGTCTCGATCGCTAAGGTGTTCGGTGCGACAGGCTACGACACCGCCTACATCGGGAAGTGGCATCTGAACGGGAGTCCCGATGGCGCATATGGGGGGCGACGCGCTTTCATCCCGCCGGAGAGCCATCAGGGTTTCGACTACTGGAAAGCCTTCGAGTGCAATCATAACTATATGGTCTCGCACTACTTCGAGGGGGATGATCCCGAGCCCAAACTGTGGGACGGCTACGATGCGATCGCGCAGACCGAGGATGCCTGCCGGTATATCCGGGATCGCGCTGATGGTGACAGGCCCTTCTTCATGATGCTCTCGTGGGGTGCACCGCACGATCCCTACGACCTGGTGCCTGAAGAGTACCGTGCGATCTTTGCGGATCGTGAGATTCAACTCCGTCCCAATGTGGCCGAGGACAAGCGCGATGAAGCGGTCAAGACGTTGCGCGGCTACTATGCGCACATCGCAGCGCTGGATGACTGCGTTGGTAAGCTGGTGGACGCGCTGGAGGCGGGGTCCATCGCTGATGACACGATCTTCATCTTCACCTCGGATCACGGCGACTGTCACTACAGTCAAGGGTTGTGGACCAAGGTCGTGCCCTTTGAGGAGTCGGTCCGTGTTCCATTCCTGTTGCGCTATCCCCGGGTCTTCGGTCGCGAGGGCTGCCGCTCCGAGCTCTTGATCGATGCGCCGGACATCATGCCTACCCTGCTGGGACTCTGTGATGTTGAGATCCCTGAAACTGTTGAGGGCCGGGATTTCTCCCGACAGTTGCTGGGAGAAGCCCCCGTGGATGCTGATCCATCGGTGTTTCTGTCCGCTCCGGTTAGCTTTGCCATCCTGCGGGCTCAAGGGTTGCCGGCGTATCGGGGTGTCCGGACGCCTCGCTACACCTATGTCCGCAGCACGCGGGGTCCCTGGATGCTCTACGACAACGATGAGGATCCCTACCAACTGACCAACCTGATTGGCCAGCCCGCGTGTGCCGATCTTCAGCGTGATCTCGAGGCCAAGCTGCAGGGCTGGCTGGAGCGCCTGAACGATGAGTTCCTGCCCGGGCATGTCTATCTGGAGCGCGACGGGTTGACGCATTACAGTGAAGTGACGGGGGAATGGGGACGCCTGCAGACCCCGTGGACGGTGCCGGAGGATCCTGGTGGAGACGTTGAGCTAGGGTCGAAACAGATGGTCTGACTGCGAGCAAGCGTCGGGCAGGACACCGGCCCCAGTGGATAGTGGACTATTCGCGAAGTAGATCCCATGGTCTGCCGCCCACCACGCAGGACGAAAATGGGACACGAA
>CAZEXX010000393.1:0-3294 GCA_964516885.1 uncultured Anaerolineales bacterium
GTTTCGCGACGCCGGGGCCGACGTCGCCTCGCTGCAGGATATCCTGGATATGGGCGTCTACCTGACGACGGCGGTGAAGTGCGCCAAGACGGGCTACACCCTCAAGGCGGGCACGACCAAGGCCTGTTCCCTCCTACTGCAAGCTGAACTCGCCCCCTTTGCCAACGTCAAGGGCTATCTGCTGATGGGCGATGTGGCCATACGTGCGGTGAACTATATCGCCAAACGCAGCGGCGAAGGCCGCGTCGTGCCGGCTGGATCCACCTACAAGATACGCGGCGGCGACTACAGGTTTCGTGGCATCCCCGCCTTCCCGTCCTATCTGCAGGCGGGTCCCAGCTTCTTCATCGAGCAGAGCAAGCGACGGATGATCGCTGAGGACATCGCCGCGGCCCTGCGTCTGCTGACTTGATACCGGACGATCGGACACCTGCCCCGCTGAGCAAGAATGACAACAGCCCCGGATGGACATCAGTCCATCCGGGGCTGTTGTATTGTGATCAGGACTGGTAGTTGTCCCGCCACTCCGGGTGCCCCCCCCCTCAGCTCTAGCCGCAGACCTGCGGCACCGAGAGATCGCAGAAACCGTCCCCGTCGCCGTCGACATACCGGCGACAGCGTCCTGGATACGGATCGTTCACCAGACCGTGCGGACACGCAACACACAGCTCCTCTGCGGCCTCAGTGGGCGGTTCCGTGTTCGGAGGAGAGGCCGGCTCTGCCGCAGGCACTGCGTCGGCAGCACCATCATCGGAGAGCTCCGGCGCCGGATGCTGAGGCGCCGTCTCCGCTGCCGAAGGCGGTTCGACCGCGTTCACGCCATCTGCCTGAGCATTGTCGCGCGCGTGGGACTTCGGGGCGCTCTGCGATACGACTGAGGCACCAGCCGCCGCGGTCTTCTCGTCATCCTCACCGAATGCGCTTCGGAGTCCCAGAAACGCTGCGCCACATGCCGCAAGGGCGCTGACCCCGAGTAGTGCCCCGCCCAGCTTCAGAAACCTCCGACGGCCCGAAGTGGTCGCTCCGGTGTCCGATCGCGTACCTGACGCTGACGCTGCACTGCGCTTGCCCGGCGTCAGCAGTCTCTTGGTCATCGCCACAATCCACTTCGTGTGTAGAAGCAGGTGCCCGCCGACCCCTGCGATCATTGCTAGACTTCCCCAAAGGTGCAGCAGATCCCACAGACTATTGGAGACGCCCAATGTACGGGTCACATCACTCGACAGGAACCCCAACGGCAGTAGAAACACCAGCCCGCTGATGGCGCTGATGACAAACGCGACGCCCATGAGGACGTCGATCCAGTAGTTAAGCTTCGCTCGTTTCACGACAAGCACTCCTTAATCAAAACACCACTTCAATGACCGTAGTATAGTGGACGCGTCTGGGGAAATGGTGAAGATACTATGAAGATCCTGTGAAGACCGCACGGTCGAGCGCATCGCAGGAGGGTGCGTCTTGTCTCGGCCACAGGAGCCGGGTGGCAGTCTGCGCGCCCTGAAGGCCAACAGCGGTTTTAGCCCATGGACATCCGCTTTGCTCACCATCGTCAGGGCCAGGACAGCAAGCCGGCTGGCCGGTCGCGTGCTTCAGAAGGGGTATAGGGCCCGGCGACCGCCTGGCGACGGCCCGTTCTTGGGTTTACGTCCCCATTCCAAGACACGCCCGTTGCAGAGAGCTCAGACGTGCTTGTCGATAACGATCCAGTAAGTATGCGGGCCTGTGTGGACGCTCACCGACGTCGCCGGCGTGGTGAACATCGTCACAAGTTCCTCCGAGTGTCGGAAATGGCTGCACATCATCGCGAGCCGCTCCCCCAAGGCGACGAGCTTGACAGCAAAGTGGCGGATGTCCGGCTCCTCAATCACCAGGCGCCCGCCCGGGGCGAGCACACGCAGCAGTTCGTGCACGGCGCCGTCCTGGTCCGGAAAGTGGTGAAAGCTGTCGACCGCAACGATCTTGGAAAACGCGCCATCCCGAAACGGCGCCGCCTCAGCCAACCCCTGACAGGTACCCAGGCCTCTCTCGTGGGCCTGGCGCAGCATGCCCAGGGACGCGTCGGCGATCCAGGCAGCAGCCACTCCGTTGTGCAGATGCGACAGCACGCGTCCGGTACCACCGCCGATGTCCAGCAGCCGATCGGACGCCGTCAGGTCCGCCAGTGCGCGCAACCGCCCAACGTCAGATATTCTGATGACACGCTCGTAGATCGGCGCAAGCAGACCAAAATGATCCAAATGCATTTCCCCTCCCAGTTACAGTAGTAGGCTATCGGATCCGTGAAATCCGAGTAATCCCCTAGTCCGTGGTTCAATTCCCCTCTGCAGTTCAGCAGTTCACGCCCACCGACAGTAACACCCCGTGCGACGCGCCATCACACCACGTGGTCTGCTACGCGGACAGGAACCCGTGAAATCGGTACAACCCGGCAAATCCGTGGTCCCGGTTGCACCCAAGCCCAACCACGGTAGAATGAGCATCCGGATGAAGCAGCCAGCGGGTGCAGGCGCGTATCGCTATGAGACAAGAGGTAGCCATGGAACTGAAGCAGATCCTCCGAATTGCTTGGCGTTGGTGGTGGCTAGGGATCATACCCGTCGTCGTCGTGGCGGCATACCTGGCCCTGACCTACCAGACACCGGCGACCTCCTATCAAGTCATCCTGCGTTTCACGGCGGGCAGCGAACCCTCGCCCGAGCTATCCCCTGACCACGATCGTTACTACGCCTGGCTGGCATCGGAGTACATCGCCAACGGGCTGGCGGACCTGGCCACCACCAGCACGTTCAGCCAAGCTGTCGCCGAGCGACTGGCCGACCAGCAGATCACCGTGCCCCCTCAGGCCATCCAGGGCGCCCTGATCACCGACAACGCACAATCCGTGCTGGTCGTCTATCTCACGTGGCCCGATCCCCAGCAAGCCGTTGCCATCGCTGAAGCAGTGGGGACTGAACTTCTGGAGAGCGGCCCAGGCTACTATCCTCAGATGGATGACGTCGGCTCGGTCGCGCGCCTCGCCGATATTCCGGTGGCCATCCCTCTGCCACCGTCACTTCGAACACAGATCCTGGGGCCGGCGATCCGCCTGGTCATCGCCGCCGCCGCCGGCATCGGGCTGATCTGCCTCGCGCACTATCTCGATCCCAGGGTAAGAGAGGCCGGCGAGCTCCAGGCGGCAGGATTCCGCGTACTGGGATCAATCCCTCGGACCCGGAAACAAATACCCTAGCACCTGGATGAAAGCGCGATGACGGAGCTGTTTCTGCAGCTCCGTCATCGCTTACGTCGATAATT
>CAZEXX010000394.1:0-3267 GCA_964516885.1 uncultured Anaerolineales bacterium
GTTGACGGATACGGAGACACGCCACGTCATCAATCTGGAAGGCAAGACGCTGATGCCGGGCTTGTGCGACGCGCATGTTCATGTCACGGCATGGACAGCCGACCTGGCCGAGGTGGGGCGTTCGTCGCCCAACTACACGGCGATACGGGCGGTCGGGCTGATGGAGGCGATGTTGATGCGCGGTTTCACCACTGTGCGTGATGAGGGCGGCGCGGACTACGGGCTGGCACAGGCTGTCGAGGAGGGTCACATCCGGGGGCCGCGCATACTGTTCTGCGGAGAGGTGCTGTCACAGACCGGTGGGCACGGTGACCAGCGGCAACGTGGGGAAGAGTACGACCCTGGTCATCTATGTGACGGCGTCGACGCCGTGCGCAAAGCCTGTCGCGAGGAGATCCGCAAGGGTGCACACCACATCAAGCTGATGCTGTCCGGCGGCGTCGCCTCTCCCACCGACAGGATCACGAACACCCAGTATTCGCTCAGCGAGATTCGGGCGGCGGTCGAGGAGGCGGAGATGGCGGGGCTGTACTGCACGGGCCACACCTACACTGCCCGGGCAGTCAACCGGGCGATCGAGTGCGGCGTCCGCTCGCTGGAGCACTGCAATCTCATTGACGAGAGCAGCGTCGCGCTCTTTCTGGAGCACGATGCCTTTATGGTTCCCACGCTGGCAACCTATGAAGCCCTCGTCCGCGAGGGCGTGGAGGCCGGGATGCCCAAGGAGCTCAACGACAAAGTCTACACAGTGCTGGATGCGGGTATCGAGGCGCTGCGGCTGGCCCACGAGGCCGGGGTCAAGCTCGCCTATGGAACCGACCTATTGGGTCAGATGCAGCGCCATCAGCTAACTGAGTTCGCCATCCGCGCGCGGGTGCAATCGCCTATCGACATCATCCGCTCTGCCACCTGCATCGCGGCGGAGCTGTTCAACGAAGTCGGTGAAATCGGCGTCGTCGCCGAGGGTGCACGGGCAGATCTCCTGGTGGTGGATGGCGACCCGCTGGCTGACTTGGCGTGTTTACAGGATCCGGATCGGTATCTCAAAGCGATCATCAAGGGTGGTGACCTAGTTGAGATGTGAAACCGGCCTTGATCCCGTCATAACTGGTGTTACTCAAAGGTGTTCCCCGATCTCAGGGCTGACCTGACTTCGAGGAACACCTCTCTATCATGGCTTAGCCAGCCTGTAGCGCTGCAGCCGGCCGTGGAGCGCCCCGGATCCTTCAAAGTGGCGGGTGCCCCTCTCAACCAAAGAGTTCGATGGCCTTTTCGGCGACTCGTTTCCCGAGGATCCGAGCGCGTTCTTGCTGGGCTTCATCGCCATCCTTGATCGCCACAGCACCATAGTGCATGATGGGGGCACCCTTGGCTCCGCCCGATGCGTAGATCAACATGCCTTTGACCAGCATCTGGTTGAGCATCGCGAGTTCGGCCACGTCGATGCCGCCGCCGATATGGTTTCCCGTGGCAAATACACTGCCCAGCTTATCGGCCAAGCTGATCTTGCCGGTATCGAGCCACTTCTTCATCTGCCAGGAATAGGTGCCGGCATACGTGGGGCAGCCCAGAATCACGGCTTTGGCCTCCGCGACAAAGGCTTCGTCAATCTCGGTGATGCTCATCGGCACGACCTCAATGTCATCGCGCACTTTTGCCCCTTCGGCGATGATCTCGGCAACTTTCCGGGTGTTACCGCTTTCAGAGTGGAAGATGACTGCGATTTTCATATGGCTCTCCTTGGAAAAGATGACCTGATGCGGTCATAGCTGCTGTCATTGAACGGACACACCCGCCCCTTCAACTATCCGGTCCCGTATATACCGTCTCTTCCGGTACGTCCGTGTAGCTCTCAAAGAATAGGTGGTAGCCGTCCGGATCTGAGAGACCGGTGACCCACATCGCGTTCCCGACAAAGGGTGTCCCAACCTCAATCCCGCGGGCGGTGACCTCGTGGTAGATCGCCAGGGCGTCTTCGCAGATGAAATTGATCGAGACGCCCTCGCCTACCTTCCCTTGGGGCACCCAGGCATTGTGTCCTTCGGTCGGGAACTCCTGCAGCATGAGGGCTGCGCCTCCACGCTGCAGCCAGCACCAGGCGAGCTTGCCCTTGTCGATCCATTTGTGCTTCATCTCGAAACCGAGTCCGTCCACATAATAGCGGAGGGATGCCTCCATGTCCGACACTCCGAAAAACGGTACGGCCTGCTTGACATTCGGTTCAGCCTTGGTCTCGAGGTCCATTGTTTGCTCCGTGCTCGTGCAGCCTATGGTATCCGTAGACGTAAGTCTCGTCCTTTGCGAACGCCCTCCTGGAAGGAGTAGGAGAACCCGCATTGCGCCTTGATCTCGCTGCGAGACAGAGCTCCTTCCTGTAGTAGATGCTCCATCTGTGCCACCTGGTCTTTGACAGTTCCGTTGTACGCCGTGATTCGGCTCAGGTCACCGCACAGCGAATACGACCGTGCCTTGACTGCCGCGACGAGGTCCTGTTCAGTCTCAATGGGAGCCTGAAAGTCCGTGCCGTAGAAGCCGAGTGACTCGGTGGCGTGTGCGTCGGACCCTGCGATGGTGGGCACATCGAGTTCGGACGCCAAAGATTGGATTGCGCGCGTACATCCGTACGTTCAGGCTCAGGGCCTCTACGCCATCGATGTCCGCATCGTAGACCTCGTCTGGGATGTCATCCTCATAGCGCGTCGGATGGGCCAGGATGACGATGCCTCCTGCGTCGTGCACAATGTGCGTCAAGTCTGCCAGGGGCATGTGTGAGTAGAACGCGGCTGCGTCCTCTGTGGACACACCGTAGGAGAGCGCGTGGCCTTGCGCGGTAGAGACCTCGATGCCCCGTAGGATCTTGAGTGCCGGGAACTGCGCTTGCAGTGCCTGGACCTCTTCCTGGGACCAGAGAGTATCGTGTTCGGTGATCACGATGCCATCCAGCTTCTGTGCCATCGCCGTCTGTGCCATCGCTTCAGGCGACATATGGGAGCAGGCGGAGTATCGGTCGGTGTGTACGTGCATATCGATAATCATAACTGCGGGAGCTCGCTGGTGCTGTGCATGTGCGGGTTGTGGCGATCAGTAGTGTTAGTCATCAGACCTTTCTTTGGTACGATTGCGTTGCTGTATGTTGGCAACCATTATACCAGGTTCAGCTATGCGGCTCCCTGCAGATTGTGGGCTGTGGTAGTGCGCGACGGCTTTGCGAGGTGTGCATCGATCCTTATCCGCTGCTACCTGGCCACCAAGGGCAGATACACATAC
>CAZEXX010000395.1:0-3240 GCA_964516885.1 uncultured Anaerolineales bacterium
GAGAAGTGGCTTGAGGTCCGCTTCGAGGACTTTGTCTTGCGCCGGGATGAATCCGTCGACCGTCTGGAGGACTTCTTGGAGATCGAGTTGGCTCGCATTCCAGTGCGTCCGGCGGCAGTCGCGCGGTGGAAACGGGATGATGGCGTCAACTACTACGATTTTCTCGAGGCTGCGATGACCCGCTATGGGTATGAGATCCCCATGGCGGATGAAGTGCCTGTTGAGTCTTAGGGGAGCCGCACTGGGGTGCGGCGGTCCCATTCGGTATGAGGCCCCCGTGGCGGATGAAGTACCTGCAGGGGACTTCATACCCGCGCGCAACCGATTTCTGGTAACGCGAACTCAGAAGTTCGTTTCAACTGACAACTGGTAACCCTGTAACTCGTAACTGGAGGTCTATGATGCTTAGAGTAGCTGTGATTGGGTTGGGCCCGATTGGAAATCGCCATGCGATGCTCCACAAAGAGGACCAGCTGGCCGAATTGGTGGGTGTTTGTGACATTATCAAGGAACGCGCGGATGCTGCTGCCGAGCGTTTCGGGGTGCCTGCTTTCTATGATGCGCAGGCGATGTTGGAGGCGCTATCGCCCGACGTGTGCAGTATCACCACCGGCGGCTTCGAGAACGGCAGCGATCACTATGAGCCGACCTTGCAGGCATTTGAGGCCGGTTGCCACGTGTTGGGTGAGAAGCCCATCTGCAATGAGATCGCCAAGGCCGAGGAGATGGTGGCCAAGGGCAGGGAAAAGGGCCTGTGTTATGGCATCGATCTGAACCACCGATTCACCGAGGCTGCCATCATCGCCAAGCGCTGGCAGAATGAGGGCCGTCTGGGGCACCTGCTCTTTGTCAATATGGCGATGTGGATTATGAATCCGAATGAAAGCTCACCTTACTATATGATCAAGTCGCTGCATCCCCACACAGTCGATGTGATGCGTTACTTCTGTGGAGATGTGGCGGCTGTGCAGTGCTTCGCTACGAAGGCCCCCGGTCGCAAGATCTGGTCGACGGCGTCCTTCAATATGCAGTTCAAGAACGGCGCGGTCGGCACGCTCAGTGGGTCCTATGATATCGAGCGTGGGCATCCGATGGAGCGCTGTGAGGTCAGCGGCACCAAGGGTCGTTTTGTGCTGGAGGATATGTGGCGGCAGGTGACGCTCTATCCGGCAGGTGACTTTGAGAAGCGCCAGTACACCAACCCGGTCTTTGGCGGGCACCGAGACTTCGTCGACACCTTCCGCAACCGGATCCACAAGTTCCTGCAGCAGGTCACCGATGGCGCATCTCCCGACGAGATCGATGCCTCGGGGGCGGATGGGCTTGCGGCTCAGAAGGTACTTCAGGCCGCGATCGATTCTCTCAAATCCAAGTCAGTCATCACTCTGGAGTGAGCCATGACCACCCCAATTGGTATCGGGATTATCAGCTTTGCCCACGGTCACTCGCAGGCTTACTGCCGGCGTATGACCACCTACGAGGACGTGCGGTTGGTATCTTGCTGGGACGACAATGAGACCCGTGGGCGTGAAGCTGCCGACGCCTACGGGATGCGCTTCACGCCACACCTTGAGGATATTCTCAACGACCCGGCGATTCAGGGTGTGATCGTGACGTGCGAGACAAACCGTCACGCTGAGATGGTCGTCGCCGCGGCGGAGGCCGGCAAACATATCCTCTGCCAGAAGCCGATGGCGCTGACACTGGAGGATTGTGATCGGATGGCAGAAGCCGCCGATCGCGCCGGTGTCAAATTCATGATGGCCTACCAGATGCGCCACGATCCGTCGAACCAGAGGATCAAGGGCCTCGTGGAGAGCGGCGTTCTGGGGCGAATCAGCCTGTTGCGCCGCCGCCATTGCATCCCCGTGCTCTTCAGCGATAGCTTCGTCAACGGCCCGACGGCCTGGCACATCGATCCTGAGAAGAACATGGGCATGTTTATGGATGATGCCTCACACGCCACAGACTTCATCCACTGGGTGATGGGGCGTCCGATCAGCGTGATGGCCGAGATCGAGAACACGATCACGACGGTGGCGCCCGATGACTGCGGCGTGGCGATCTACAAGTATGCTAATGGCGCGATGGTGGTCTTGCTCAACTCCTCGGTCACGCTGGCCGGTGAGAACACGACGGAGATTTACGGGGATCAGGGCGTCCTGATCCAGAACTACGATGACGCGGTCTCCACACATCTGGTGCCGCCGGGTGGCGTGGCGCTCAAGTTGTATACTCGCGACCACCCCGAATGGCAGGATCTGGGCGTGCCGATCCCGGCATCCCACGGTGAGCGGATTGCGGGTGTGCCCCGGTCATTTGTCGACTGTTTGAAGAATGACACGGAGCCTTCGGTCACGGCGGAGGATGGACGTGTGTCGGTGGAGATGGTGTTGGGTGCTTATCAATCGGCGAAAGAGGGGCGGCGGGTGACCTTCCCGTTGGCCGGCAACTAGGATAGGAGCTGGAGATGAAATTAGGAGCGAACTCGGTTCTGTTCGGCGCTTTCGATATGGAAACCGCCTTCAAGTACACGGCAATGGCAGGGTACGATGGCATCGAGCTGTCGACAATTTCCGGGATGAGCGAGCATCTTGTTTTGGAGCGCTGGCAGGAACTGGCCCCCGAGATCAAACGGCTGTCCAAGGAGTATGGGCTCGAGCTGTTGGCGATGGAACAGCCTTCGCAGGACCCTGTGACTATGGAGACTGCATTCCAGGCAGCGGCCGAGATCGGCATTCCGGTGATCAACTGCGGGCCTGGCGGCAAGGCCGACGATGCGGAGAGCTTCCAGGAACGGATCGAGTCACTGGGCAATCTGTCGCTGATGGCGGAACGCTACGGTGTCACGCTATGTGTGAAAGCGCACGTTCGTGCCGCGATCTACAACACGCCGACGACGCTGCGCGCGATGGAGGCTATCAGCTCGCCGGCGTTCGGCATCGACATGGACCCGTCGCACGTGTACCGTTCAGGTGAGAACCCTGTTGAGGCTATCGCTGCCGTGATCTCCCGCGTGAAGCACGTCCACATTCGCGACTGCAAGGGGCGCGGCCCACGCCCTGGTGAGCCCGCGATGCAGGCCAACGGTCGTGGCGATGTGGACCTCGTCGGTTATATCCGTGTGCTGCACGAGCTTGGGTATGACGGGCCTGTCGATCTCGAGATCATCAGCACCAAGGGCGCCGGCTATACGCTGGAGCAGTGCATCGTCATCGCGGCGGAGGCCCGCGGGCATAT
>CAZEXX010000396.1:0-3217 GCA_964516885.1 uncultured Anaerolineales bacterium
GTGCGTGAGAACTGCGTGATGTGCGGGAAATGCGTCGATAACTGCTTCTCTGGCGCACTGGAGCTGACCGGCACCGAAGTGACGGTCGACGAGGTGATGGCGGAAGTATTGGCTGATCGCGCATTCTACGCTAACTCCGGCGGCGGTGTGACGCTCTCCGGGGGCGAGCCGCTGCTGCAAGCGGATTTTTCGCGTGCGATCCTGCAACGCAGCAAGGAGGAGGGACTGCATACCGCAATCGAGACCTGTGGCAACTACACCTGGTCCCATCTGGAATCCGTGCTACCCTGGGTTGACCTGGTCATGATGGATCTCAAGCATATGAACCCGGAGGTCCATCGTGAGGCCACGGGGGTATCCAATGAGCGTATTCTCAAGATCGCCGAGGATTTGATGCACACGGGGAAACCGGTCTTGTTCCGCACCCCGGTTATTCCGACGGTCAATGATACGCCGGAAGCTATTGGCAAGATCGCGGCCTTTGTGCGGCGGCTGAGTGATCTCCGGATTGCCACTAACGCGGAAACCGGCGGCGACGCGCCCCTGCCGGTTCTGGGCTTGCTGCGGTTCCACCGTATGGCGGCTGACAAATACCGCAGCTTGGGCTTGGTATACAAGGCGCGCGATCTGGAAGTACCCTCTTTAGCCTACATGGATGAACTTCGTGACGTAGCCCGCAGCTACGGCATCGAGGTTGAGCGCTAGGTAACTACAGTTATGATGATGGGAGGTTGTGGGGAATGGCTACGCGGATAGAGTTAGAGACGTTGACTTACGAGCAGCGCATCGCATCGCTGCGTGAGACCAAGATCAAGTCCAATCTGGAAAAGCAGGCGTTGACCGGCTGCCTCAATAGTGACGACTTGGCCTTTATCCTGCCGCCGGAAGACCGCCGCGAGATCGTACATGCGATCAGCGGTTCCGGCGTGCCGATCACAGACGTGATCATGTCCGGCGTCAAGATTGAGAGCAATCACCCCAACGGGGGCTTCTACGGGCCGAAGGCGTGTGGTGAGAACTATGCCTCGCTTCTGAAAAGCCATCCGGCTTACATTGATCCCATGAGTTCGTTGGCCGGCGTCTACATGACCAACTTCGGATCTTTCCGCAAGGGGGGCTGGAAGCCCGAGCTGGACTACTCATATTTGCGTGCGGATCAGGAGTTGTACCAACTCCTTACGGGTATCGGGGCTTCCCAGCACTTCTGCCAGGACTTAAGCCTGGGATTGGATCTGGGCTGGGGCAAGATTCTGGACAAGATTCGCCACTATCGGACGGTGAATACCTCGCAGGATGCCCAGGACTTCTACGATGGGCTGGAGGCGATCGTCCTGGGAATGCAGGACTGGATCTTGCGGAATGCGCACTTGGCGCGTGAGATGGCTGAGACGGAGTCTCGACCGCAGTTCAAGCTGAATCTTCTGGAGATGGCTGAGATCAACGAACGGTTGGTCACGGCGCCACCGCAGACGTTCCGTGAGGCCTGCCAATGGATCGTCTGGTACCAGATGGCTGCGCGGATGTACAATGGCAGCGGTTCTCTGGGCAAGCTTGATCTGATTCTCCAGCCTTTCTACGAGCGGGATAAGGCCGCCGGCATCCTGACGGATGAAGAGGCTACGTTCCACATTGCGTGTCTATTGCTCCGGGATACGGCCTATATTCAGGTCGGTGGGCCGGATGGTGACATCAAGGACGTGACGAGCCCGGTTTCCTTTCTGACGTTGGAGGCGGTTCACCTGCTCGGCATCCCTTGTAACGTTGCGGTTGCTGTGGGCGAGGACACCGATCCGGCGCTGCTGCGCCGTGGCGTTGAGATCATCTTTGAGGATCGGAAGAGTGTCCCTAAGTTTATCGGGGTGGACAACTTCGCCCGTGGCTGGGCTCGCAATGGGTATCCGATGGAGCTCGCCACTCAGCGCGCCTATTCCGGCTGCCATTGGTGTGCAATGCCAGGGCGGGAGTACACGCTCAATGATTGTGTCAAGATCAACTTCGGTAGTGTTTTCCAGGTTGCCTTTGAGGCTCTCTTCGCAAACCCCGAAGGGGCGCCCTCGGTGGACCGGTTGTGGGAGCTCACCACATATCATCTGGAGCGCGCCGTCGACGCGATTGCGAAGGGCCTGGATTTTCAGGTAGCGCATATGCACGAGGTATTTCCGGACCTGATGTTGGATCTGCTCTGCCACGGTCCGATCGAGAGAGGTGTGGATGCCTCGCACGGTGGGGTGGAGTTCATGAACCTGTGCGTGGATGGTGCGGCACTTGCCACGGTGGCGGATTCTTTTGCCGCATTGGAGCAGCGTGTGGAGCAGGAAAAGCGCCTTACCTGGGCAGAACTCAAACACGCGATCGATACCGACTGGGCGGGGACCCAGGGGGAGCGCGTTCGGTTGATGATGAAGAGCATTCCTCGCTACGGTAGCGGCGGGTCATTGGGAGATACATGGGCTCAGAAGCTCGAGGACGTGTTTACTGAACTGGTGAAGGCTAGGCCCACACCTGCGGGCTACAATATGATTCCCGGTCTCTTCTCCTGGGCAAACACCATCGGTATGGGGGAGAATCTGAAAGCGACGCCCAATGGGCGTCACGCGGGGGCCCCCATCTCTCACGGCGCTAGTCCGGATCCCGGCTTCCGGAAGGATGGTGCGCCCTCTGCCATGGCCGTCGCCGTCGCCAGCGTGAACCCCGGTTGGGGTAACTCCGCGCCGATGCAGATCGACCTGGATCCTGGCCTTGCCGCAGATGCGGATGGTGTTGAGAATGTGATGGATCTTATCGTTACGCATTTTGAGCTTGGTGGCACCCAGATCAACATGAATATCCTGGACAAAGAACAGATTTTGGCGGCTCACAAAGATCCGTCGCTTTATCCTGATCTGATCGTGCGGGTGACCGGCTTCAGCGCCTACTTCAACCGTCTATCGCCGGAGTTCCGCCAGTTGGTGGTGGATCGCATCATCGCCGAAGGCTAGACGCGTCCGGTTGGGTCAAACCTCAAGAGGTTGGAGGAAAGCATGGGATATGATGATCTCTGCTATCAGGCCCTGATGGGCCAGGCGCCCAGGGATGTGCCACATTGGGAATATCTGGGTTGTCCAACTGCGGAGACGTATATCACGGGCATCGACGTCTACGAACACCCACGAGAGTGCCGTGAGCGTCTCGCCGCGATGTACCCCAAGCTCAATGTTGAGATCCCCGAGACCGACGC
>CAZEXX010000397.1:0-1835 GCA_964516885.1 uncultured Anaerolineales bacterium
AGGAGGATTGATGACGAAGATCACCGGCGTACGCTGCATCCGCACTCGTGCAAACGGGACGTGGGGGATTGTGAAAGTACTGACCGATCAGCCGGGTCTCTACGGTATTGGATCTGTCAGCGATATCCGGTATCAAGAGACGGTGATCAAGGCTGTGGAAACGATCACGCCGATGCTGATCGGGCGAGAGGTAGGACGTATCGAGGACATCTGGCAGGCGGTATATGCGAGCGGGTATTGGCGCAATGGGCCCGTTCTGAACACGGCGCTGGGGGGTGTGGATGTGGCGCTGTGGGACATCAAGGGCAAAGAGGCAGGGATGCCGGTCTACGCGCTGCTCGGGGGGCCCTGCCGGGCAGCTGTACCGGCCTACGCGCACGCCGGCGGCCGCGACGTGGCCGAGCTGGAGGACGACGTACGCCGCTATATGGCAGAGGGCTACGAGGTGATCCGGTGCCAGCTTGGTGCCTACGGTGGCGGCGGATTCCGCGATCCGGCGGATGTCAGCCGCCCCAAGAACGCCTGGCCGGCCACTCGCATCTTTGATGATGAGGCCTATCTCGAGAACATCCCGGCCATGTTTGAGGCCCTGCGCGACCGGCTGGGCTTCGGTGTGAAGTTCACCCACGATGTCCACGAGCATCTGCGGCCCCAGGTTGCGGTGCAGTTGGCCAAGCGGCTGGAACCGTACCGGCTCTTCTTTGTCGAGGACATCCTACCTCCGGAGCAGGTCCAGTGGTACAAGATGATCCGTGACCAGTGCACGACGCCGCAGGCCGTTGGGGAACTGTTCGTGAACCCGCTGGAGTACGTGCCGCTGATCACTGAGCGGTTGATAGACTTCGTCCGTGTGCGGGTGTCGAAGGCCGGTGGCATTACGCCGTGCAGAAAAATCGCTGCGTTGGCGGAGTGGTTCGGCGTGAATACGGCCTGGCAGGAGGGGGGAGACAACGACCCGGTGAATCAGATGGCTGCCTGCCATCTGGACATGTCGAGTTGGGCCTTCGGCATCCAAGAGGAGAATGACTTCCGCCCCGAGGAGAATGCGGTGTTCCCGGGGCACGCTGTGCTGGAGGGCGGTTACCTGTACCCTAATGGGGCGCCGGGCTTGGGTATCGACATCGATGAGGAGGCCGCTGTTGCGCTTCTCGATCCGGAGAAGATGAAGCGTAACTTCATGTTCAGCGAGCCCGACCGCAAGGCGGATGGGACCTCAGTGAGACCCTGATCGGCACGCTTTGCTGAGCAGGCGACAAAACAGGCCGGACCTCTTCTGGGGTCCGGCCTGTTGTCATAGGTGAAGCGTGTCCGTCTATGCCTTGGTATTCGGTACAGGTCGACGCGCGAAGCGGGTGGCCGCGATGCCGAGCGCCAGTTCGCTGATCACGATCAGCGAGCGCTGCCACATGCTCACGTTGAAGCCCTGCAGGATCAGCAGAACGACATCGGTGCCGAAGATCAATAGCAGCTCGATGCCGACGACCTTGGCGATCCGTTGCCCCAGATCAGGACGTCCCGCTCCCCTCCTGAAATGGGCTTCAGTGATGATTACAACGATGGTCCAAAGCAAACCCACGGCAATGAAATAGACCTTATCCAGGAACCTTACTTGCCAAGCCCTCTGAATGGAGTCCCTGACATAGACGGCCGACAGCACGCCGAGAAAGCTGTTGCGGCTGATCAACATAAACCAAACGCCCAGGGCCATGACGACGACCCATCCCAGATAAGCGGGTATGAAGTCTACCCAGCGACGCTTTTCCATTCTTCTTTTCCCCTTGCCGTAACGGTGCGTTGAGCGTCTAGATTAGCACAGGCTTCGTAGATAGCAACCG
>CAZEXX010000397.1:1935-3215 GCA_964516885.1 uncultured Anaerolineales bacterium
GTAGCTGACACTGGCACGCTCCCCATACGGCGCGAGCCGATAGCCATATGTGGCGACGATGGCGCCACTCGAATGTCGCAGCAGGTGGGGTGGTGATCCGTGGAACCCCAGCGGCTCCGGGGTAGACCATGTGCGTCCGCCATCATCCGAGGTCGTCTGCATCATCGAAAAGTGCGGGATCCCAGCTGCGGCCAGCGACGGGGTTCCGGCGCGATCCTGGATGCGGATCAGACCCAGGAGTCGCCTGTCGGCTAGCGCCACCACGTGTGGCTCGTGGTAGTGTTCATCCACGGTATTGGGGTGGAGAGGGACCTTGCCGAGCAGTGACCAAGTCCGGCCTAGATCTTCACTGCGGTAGGCTGCGATGCCGTTGCTGCGGGTAGCGTCGCGGCTGTCCGTGAAGGACTTCCCGAAGTAGAGCAGAGCATCATCTTCGGGGAGGGTGATCGGGCCGTGCGGTGTGGTCACTGGGGCTCGCCGTGGCTCCGACCAGCTGTCACCCCCGTCCGTGCTGAGACGTGTCCATGAGCCAAGCCAGCGCGTGACGGCGTCGTCGGTGACTCTGCGGAAGCCGTCGGTGTAGTGGCGTGCGACGTCGGGATCTGATGAGCTGCACCGGGCGACGACCTCAGCATACTGGCGTGTGTCGGATGTGAACCAGCTGACGAGCAGCCGTCCTTTGCCGAGGTCCACGATGCCGGCATCGCGGTCATCGATGGGCAGGTCGTTGATCACCGTGGGCGATGTCCACGTCCGGCCCTCATCACGGCTGCGCATGAAGACCGTGCGCCCGAAAGGATCCACGTGATCGTGACGCAGACCCGAGGCCACGACGACAAGATCGCCGTTGTCCAACCGTGCAACGGTCGGCCAGGCAAAGTAGCCGAAGAAGTCGCCTGGCAGCGTGACGAGGGTGCCGTGGCGGAGGTGGGGAGTGAGAAGCGGTGAGATCATGGTGGTGTCTCCTTTTGGATTGTGGTTGACGCTTTGTTGATCACGATTCACCATTCACGATTCACCGGTCACCTTCGCCAATCCAGGGTCAGGGACTGGGGCGAACCGAACGCCAAGCCATGAATCGTGAATTGTGAATCGTGACTTTTTCTTTCCTCGGGATCATCCCTTCATGCTGGCGCTGTCTGGCGCCATGCTAGCACGGAAGGCGAAAAGGCGGAAGCACGCATCGCCACGCAGAGGGTGCGCTCGCAGTGGGCGACGCATGCCGGCAACCGTCGGGTACACCGCCGGTGACTCTGTGTCCCATTCAGGGTGCTTAATCA
>CAZEXX010000398.1:0-1371 GCA_964516885.1 uncultured Anaerolineales bacterium
GTGACAAATCCGGCAGGGGCCACAGATGTTTTGGTGGATGGCTTGACCATCACGCCTTGACTGACCCAAGACTTGCTCCAGACCCTCGAACCGTATACAAAGGGGACTGCCTCGTGACCGAAGACAGAGTGAAAGTCGGCGTGGTGGGCTGCGGCGTTGTCGCCACCGCCTACTATCTGCCCTACCTGATGAAGATGGACACCGTGGACCTCGTTGCGGTATGCGATCTCTACAAGACGCGCACCGAGGCCTGCGCCCGGCTGTTCGGCGCCAAGGAACAGTACCTCGACTATTACGAGATGCTGGACAAAGCCGACCTCGACGCGGTCTTCATTCTGACCGCGCCCGGCTCCCACGTCCCCTTCACCCTCAAAGCGGTCGAAGCCGGCAAACACGTGCTGATCCAGAAGCCAATGGCGACCGATATGGATGATGCGCGCACCATTGCCGCAGCGATCCGCCGGGCCGGCGTCAAGGCGATCATCGAGCCCAGCTCCAACACGCTGCTGGACCCGGATTACGCGCAGCTGCGCGAGCTCGTGAAAGCCGGCGTCCTCGGCGATATTCTCTGGTTCTCACTGGCCTGGACCGGACCGACAACCTACGGACCGGCATTGGGCAGCAATCCATATGGACAGGATGCCTTCTACACCAAGGACAGTGGTGGGTTCCTCTTTGACCTACCCTACGCGCCGACCCAGATCGTCTCGGTCCTGGGCGCCTGCAAGAGCGTCTTTGCCCATACCGGCATCGGGGTGACCGACCACAAGATCGTGCCGGAGGAGAAGTATGATGAGTTTCTGGCCGGCGTGATCGATCCCGGCGAGGCCAACTACTGGGATGTCGTGCTGGACCTGCCCAGGACAAAGCCGGTGAGGATGGAGGCTGTGGATCAGGCCTACTCGCTCTACGAGATGGTCGACGGCAGCGCCGGAACCTGCCACGTCGGCAGGATCTACCACCCGGTGCTGCCGGGCACCGGTGGTGGAGGACTGCAGATCTTCGGCACCGAGGGCAATCTGCTGTTCGGCGCAGGCCACATGGCCTCGATCATCTCCACACGCAAGGACCTTCTCCCCCACGTCGACGCAGATGGCTGGTACCATATCCCCAACCGCGGCGACGCCGGCAAGGCCAGGTGGCCGCAACCGACACCCGGGGCCTTCAACTACTACCACCGGTCAACACAGCATCTCATTGACTGCATCCTGGAGGATCGCGAGCCGATCGTGGGCGTGGATTGGGGCCTGCACATCACCGAGATGATGGCCGGCGCGCTGGAATCGTCACGCACCGGCGAGCGGTATGATATGACGACGACGGTGGAGATATAGGAGGGTTGCAGGTTTCACGTTGGAACGTTGAAGGTTG
>CAZEXX010000398.1:1471-3209 GCA_964516885.1 uncultured Anaerolineales bacterium
AAGTCACAGGTCCGAAGTCGAAAGTCCGAAGTGAGGCATCTCCAAGGGTGTGAAGATCCCCGACTTCGGACTTCTTGGGCTTCGGACTTGCGGCTTTCTCTACGGACGCTCCCCCAAAGTCAGCGGCAGCACCAACGTCTCATCACCACGGATAACTGTCAGATCGATCGTCTGCCCCACGGCTGCTTCCAGCACGAGGTAGCTGTTCAGATCTGAGAAGTTGTCGATCGCCCGTCCGTCAATCGCGACGATCAGATCACCACCGCGCCCGGTCTCCAGATCGGCTCCCACCAGACCGGCCTCATCCGCAGGGCTCCCCGGTGAGACGCCGATGACGTAGGCGCCCCGTGTCTGAGGAATGCCGTAGAGCTCCAGCTCTGACAGCGAGATCTCACCATCGAAACTGACCCCCATGTACGGGTAAGCCACCTCGCCGCCCTCAATCAGGCTGGGCACAACCCGTTTGACGACGTCCACCGGAATCGAGAAGCCCACGCCGGAGCTGGATCCGCTGGTGCTGGCGATCGCGGCGTTCACGCCGATCACCTCACCATCCAGGTTCAGCAGCGGACCACCGGAGTTCCCGGGATTGATCGGAGCATCTGTCTGGATAACCGCCGGGAGCGAGTAAGTGCTGCCCATCGTCGTCGTACGCTGTGAGGGCAGACTGCGATCCAGGCCGCTGATGATACCCAAAGACATCGAGCTCTGCTCACCAAAGGGATTGCCGATCGCGATCGAGAACTGCCCGACCTCAATGCCGGCGCTGTCACCCAGCGGCAGCGGTCCCACTCCCTCCGGCAGGCTCTGGACCTGCAGTACAGCCAAGTCGCTGTCGGGGTCAGCGCCGATCAGCTCAGCTTCCATCCGATCCCCATTGGGGAAAACGACCTCGTAGGAGCTGCCTGCTCTCACAACATGGTTGTTGGTCACGATGGTTCCATTCTCACCATAGACCCAGCCGGTGCCGCTGCCACCAGAGGCCGCGAATCCGGTTTCACCATTTGTAACGACAATATAGACCACCGACGGGTTGGCCTCGCGGTAGAGTTGCGTCAACCGGTCTTGGAGGCCGTCGACACCCCCGGCCTGCGCCGCAACCACACCAGCAGACGCAGTCGGCGCGGTCGGTGCACTCGCCTCAAACTCCGCATCACCATCACCCGCCGGCTCAAGTCCCGACTTCAGCTCTCGCGAAACGGGACGGAGCACATCTTCGGTCTCAATCACATCCTGCACCAGCGCCACAGCCGGTGCACACGCCGTCACTGCAAGCACGACAAGTGCCGCCACGGCCATGAATCTCTGAATCTGCTTTGCCTTCATTAGGTACTCCTCCTAATCCCAAGATCAGTATTATGTGTTCCGGTCACCGGCAATCGCCTCGGCCGAAGACGAACCACGGTTGGCCTTCTGATCACCATAACACCTAGACTACTCGAACACCCTTAGAATTACCTATACACTTGCTGAGAGTATGCTGAGAGAATGGGTAGATCACAAATGAGAAGCGCCCTTGCGCGGTTGATTCACCGCACAAGGGCGCCGGGAGGAGAGGCTGATCCTACATCCGCAAGCGATGGTCAGACCAGTCTTCTTGATGAAACGCGTACCCTACAGGTTGCTGTCACCCTGAAGCGTAGCACGTCCTGGACGGAGGAACCCAGAATCCAGCGTATCGTCAGTGCCGGGCAAGACCGGCCCACGGTCGCCGAAGCCGCGGCTTCCGAAACCGCCG
>CAZEXX010000399.1:0-3186 GCA_964516885.1 uncultured Anaerolineales bacterium
GGCGGGTTATACGGGGAGTGATGGTTCAAATCATCTATACTTGCAGCTTCCGGGCAATGGCGGACCAAGCCCAAACTACGTCGAGAGCGCTGCCAGCCTTGGAAGTGCGGGAGCGGGAACCTATACGCTTACCGTGGCCGGTGGACAGAAGTCTGGCGGCCAGACAACAGCCGGAAGTTATACGATTGAACTGTTTGGCGGCGGCACGCTGATAGCGTCGCAAACGTTGAACGATCCGAAATCCAATATTACAGCGGGAACTTGGCAGGACATGACGGCGAGCGCCAGTATTGGCTCTGGGCATGCCGCGGTTGGCGGAGATCTCACCATCCGCCTGAGTGCCACAGGAACGATTCAGGGTCAGTTAGACAATGTTAGACTTCATTTCGAGGACCCCCCACCTCCAAGCGGCACGGTGATCAGTATCAATTGATCGGGCGCAGTAGTGTCGTGTAGCGATGTAGGCGGGCTCAGTCATCGAGTTGCTTTCCAAATACTAAGAGTACGAGGGGTTAAAGTTCTGAGTATTATACTGAAGATCCGGATGTGGGAAAACCACAAGTCCGGTTCTGCGAGGGGCATTGAAGTTCGCTTCTCATGATTTGAATATTGTGGCACTCCACATACTGAAAAGGTGGAGAAACGGAGAAGACAAACTAAATATAAAAGAAGGTATCGGTACCATATCGGTATGGTACCAGGTAAATAGCATCAGTCTCAGCGAAATTTATTCGTAAATGGCTCAGTTTCAGTCATTTGCGGTGTATGAGGAGGCAACCTCCTCACATATGTAGAAGCAAAAACACCTGCTAATTCAGAAAAAGAGTGAAACTATTTACCTGACACCGATATCTTGCTGATGCACCATGGTGGCCGCTCCATTTCGGGTAGCCACAGAAAATAGAGTAGATAAACAAAGGGAGTAGATATGAAGAAAATACAGTACAGCACATTCAGAACTTTGGTCGTGGTCGTTGCGGTGGTCACTTGCTTTGCCGGGTCGGTGAGCGCGGGGATCTCGGCTCATTACTCTTTGAGCGGCAACCTGTATGACGACAGCGGAAACGAGTACAACGGGACGTTCGAGGGTGGGAATGGCGCCAATAGTTCGGCGACCTTCGTGTCCGACTCCAGGTTTGGCACCGTGCTCGATTTCGACGGAACCGACGATCGCATCTCTCTGGGTAATGTCCATACCCTCCGGAGCAATAGCTGGTCGGTCTCCATGTGGGTCAAGACTCCTGCAACATTGAGTGCGGTGGCTCTAATCGGCAAGAACAACGGCGACGCAGGCTTCGATGCCGGTGATCGCGTGTTCGAGATTACCGGGAACGGAACGTGGGGTTCCCTCATCGAGGCCGACGCGCCCGTCGGCAACTTCGCCTTAAACGGGAACGCCCTGGGCGGACAGGTGACCAAGCAATCCACGATCGCTCTCGACGACGGCACTTGGCACATGTTGACCGCCGTCCATGACAACTCGGTCAGCGCGACTGACATGACGCTCTACATTGATGGCGTGGCGCAGACAGGGGGAAGTTCGACCCTCGACAATAATGCCAAGGCTGATGTGGGTGGGTTCTATCTTGGTTTCTCCAACTACTCGAACGGTGGTGCCGGCTACTTGACCGGTCAGATGGCAGAGGTCAACTTCTATAATGTGGCCATTGACGCGGCAACCGTCAAAGCTTTGCACGACGCGGGGATAAAGGCTCATTACTCTTTGAGCGGCAACCTGTATGACGACAGCGGATACGGGTACAGCGGGACGTTCGAGGGTATTAGTGGCGCCAATAGTTCGGCGACCTTCGTGTCCGACTCCAGATTTGGCACCGTGCTCGATTTCGACGGAACCGACGATCGCATCTCCCTAGGTAATATCCATCATCCCCTTCAGAGCAATAGCTGGTCGATCTCCATGTGGGTCAAGACGGCCGCCACGGCGAACACTGTTCCTCTTTTGGGCAAGAACAACGGCGACGCAGGCTTCGATGCCGGTGATCGCGTGTTCGAGATTACCGGGAACGGAACGTGGGGTTCCCTCATCGAGGCCGACGCGCCCGTCGGCAACTTCGCCTTAAACGGGAACGCCCTGGGCGGACAGGTGACCAAGCAATCCACGATCGCTCTCGACGACGGCACTTGGCACATGTTGACCGCCGTCCATGACAACTCGGTCAGCGCGACTGACATGACGCTCTACATTGATGGCGTGGCGCAGACAGGGGGAAGTTCGACCCTCGACAATAATGCCAAGGCTGATGTGGGTGGGTTCTATCTTGGTTTCTCCAACTACTCGAACGGTGGTGCCGGCTACTTGACCGGTCAGATGGCAGAGGTCAACTTCTATAATGTGGTCATTGACGCGGCGACCGTCAAAGCTCTGCACGACGCGTTTATTCGAGGCACGGTAATCTCGATCCAGTAGCGCAGCACACGACACAGAACTTATTTGTTGAAGCATTTTTGCGTGATGCTGACGTTCGGTATCAAGCACTAATTCAGACGGAGAACTCTATGAAAAAACATTGCATCACAACCATCATCATGATCCTCGCTGTAATCATAACAGGAAACGTTATGGCGGCCGAACGCGGGGAGATTGGCGAGGGATTCAAGAACCCAGGGAAGGAAGCCCGACCGAGGGCGTATTGGAACTGGCTAAATGGAGCGGTATCGCTGCCCGGTCTGACGCGTGATCTGGAAGAGGCCAAAGCTAAGGGGCTTGGCGGCCTGGAAATGTGGGATACCGAGGCGATGAGAAATCCCGGCGGGTTTGTCCCCGCAGGCCCAGCGTTCATGGGGCCCGAATCGGTCTCCGCCATGCACCATGCGATGAAGGAAGCGCAGCGCCTGGATCTGGATTTGGGATTGATCGTCTCCAGCGGCTGGAATGCTGGCGGTTCGTGGGTCACCCCTGAACGGGCAGGCAAGAGACTTTTCTTCGCGAACCAGGTCATCACCGGCCCCGCAGAAATCAAACAGAAACTCATTTTTCCGAAGGTTCCTGGTGAGTGCCCGAAAGGAGCCGATGGTCTGCCGCAGTGGTACCTTGACGTTGCTGTTCTTGCCTGGCCTGTAACAGCCAACAAGGTGATTCCCGACCTTTCAAAGGTGCTCAACCTGACGGACAAGTTCAAGGATGGCGAGTTGACTTGGACAGCTCCGGCCGGAACCTGGCAGGTT
>CAZEXX010000400.1:0-3186 GCA_964516885.1 uncultured Anaerolineales bacterium
TGCTGCCGAGGGGGAGGGGCCGGTAGGCCGGCGGTTGTAGCTTGAATGTTGTCATAGTCACTCCTTGTGATGTCATTGTAAGAGCTCAGGCAAAGAGCTCACGCAAAGCCGCGGAGACGCAAAGGAGACCGGATCATCGGATTGACCACCAAGGAAACTAAGGAAGCCCATAGCTCAGGGCCGTATCCGGTATCTGCGTTGGGTGTGTATCTTGGTTTTCTTTGCGTGCTTGGCGGCTTTGCGTGAGCTACTCATACCTTATGAACACGGGTGCATCGCGGTCCACCCTAATAAGCCATACAGGCGCGGTAGGCGTCCAGGGCATGGCGGTAGCTGTCATAGTCCGTGCGGGGCGAGATCGAGTGGTCGGTGGCGAAGACGAGGCGCGCCCCACACGACTTCATCCCCTCGATGTAGGTGGTGACCTCGCGGACGATGACGTCGCGGTCGTTGGTCTCCAGGACCCGGGCGTCGAGACCGCCGACAAAGGCCAGCCGGTCCCCGTAAGCCTCGGCGAAGGCGAAGGGATCGTTTCCCTTGGCTTTGCGCTCCATCGGGTTGAGCGCGTCAAAGCCTGCCTCCAGGATCATCGGCAGGGCATCTACCGTGCTCCCGCACGTGTGGAAGACCACCGGAAGATCATAGGTGTCGTGGAAGAAGGTGACCAGCTCGGCGTAATAGGGGAAGACAAGTTCCCGGAGGACCTTGGGCGAGGCGAACAGCCCGTTCTTGTAGCCCATATCCTCGTAGATCCAGATGCCGTCGGGACGGCCCACCTCCTCGATCATCGCGGTGAAGGCGCCTTTGTAGAGGTCGGTGTAGACGCGGTTGTAGTCGCGAATCCAGCCGGGGTCGAGGAGCAGGCTCTCATAGAGCGTGACGTCGCCCATGCTCTTGCGGGCCAGCTCCCAGATGAAGAGGTGGCCGTAGTGGATCCAGCGCTCGTGCCCCTCCACCGCGGCCCGGTTGCGGCGCATCTCTGCCGTGTCCAGGCGTGCCGGGTCCCACTTCAGGACGTGAGGGCGGTAATCGCGCTCCCAGATCTCGCGGGTCACCATCCGGAAGTCGATGTGCTCGGGCGTGCCGGACTTGTGCTTCCAATACTTGAGGGCTGCGCCGGCGCCGTCGCGGCGGATGTCCCACGCGTCGGTCTCCTCCAGGAGTTCGTCGTACTCCAGGATCGGCAGCGGGTCGAACCACGGGCCGATGCCGACCATGTCATAGCCGAAATGGACCCACGGTGCGACAGGCTCTACGAAACCGCCGGGCTCGGCGACCGTCTCGGACCGTCCGTCGTCGGGACGCCAGCGGTTTTCCCCAGGTTCCTTGTGCACAACCCGCGTGGGGTAGCCCTGCGCCACCCACTTGACCAACGTCTCGGGCCACGGCGAGCCGTGCAGGGCCACGCGCTCCGCCGGTTGACCTCGAAGGAGGCGATCCACGACTTCTTGTGGAGTCTGGGGCATAGGTGTCTCCTGTCGTCGGTGTTGACCGTTCAACCTATCGATGGTGCCAGTAGCCGTGAGCCGGCTATGGCTACAGTCTATCCTCCGCAGGCTCTCGAGTCTGTGCTCTGCTCTCACTTGGGATGTGGTCCACTTGCCTTTGGGTCACCATACTATCATTCTGAGCATCAGCTCCGAGGACGTGTTTCCTCTTGCTTGCTTTCACTCATCTCATGTGGCTTGATGAACCAAACCCCTATGATCAGCGAGACCAGCGCATTTGCACCAGCAAAGACCCAGTAGCCTGGTTGCTTCAGCCCCGGCGCAAAATGAAACGCGGGAAACAATGGTGCAACCGTATTGCCCATTGCATGCAAGAGCCACGGAACGAGCAATTTCTTGCCGCTTGCGTTGTACAGCCAACCGATTTGCACAGAGAAGCTAGTTGTGAAGATCACAAAAGCAACAAAGGGATAGTAGGAGTGCGCATCCCCCGGCATGTACCACAGCGGCAGATGCCATAGTCCCCAGATTGCTCCCAATAACATACTTCCTTTGACAATACCAAAACGCTTCTGCAGTGGGTCCTGAGCGAAGCCACGCCAGCCGAATTCTTCCTGCCCTCCTCCAAAGAGCAGCATCATAAGAAAGTACGGAATCGACACAATTATGGCAGGAACCGGAAGACCCTCTGGTAGGAACGTGCTTGGCAAATCATCGATGCCTGTGAAGATCGTGAAGTAATGGGCGCCGGCCGCAATCCCCAAGGGAAGTAGCAGGGAGGCCAAGATATAGATCGGTTTCACACGAAAATCGAGTCCCCGCCGGATTAACTGCCGTGCTCCACTCCAACCCTTCTGTCTCACGATCAGTGTCACGGCGGCAAACAGGGGCGCGAATGCACCAATCAGCACGGCAACCAATGAATAGGCTTCTACATCAAATGGGAGGGTGATCAATCTGAACCCAACGAGTACCGAAGGTAGCCAGAATATCCAGGCATAGACAAAAGTCAGGGCAAAAAACAGCCCGACATTTCTATTCTTTGTGTCACCAGACAACATTTGTGAGCTCCTCCATAGAGATGTGTTTATGAACTTAGCGGGACCCAAATCGAGACCACAGACCTCATTTCCTCCGCTGATACCCAATGTTACGGTTCTGATAGCACGCGTAAATCGGCGCGGTGATTATACCATCGATGTTCAGAGCATGCTCACAAGCACAGCAAGCGGGTGCATTTCAGAGAGCGACTTCGGAAGGAAGCACATCGTTAGGTCAAGGTAATCGCGCATTGCCCGTTCTGAAACGCACGGCCAGAGGACTGGCTGGGCAGTTTTGGGCCTGCCCATGGTCCACATTGTGAGCGCGCCTGCCCCAAAACTGCTAGCGGTCTTGGGGTTGCGCAGATTCCCATCTGTTTTTTGCCCCAGAGATGAAATGCTCCCCAGCAAGCCGAATCTGTGGGTGAGGAAGCACACAATAGAACATCGGGTGAACGAGAGGAGATCCGGCAATAGCAGCAAATGGGAGAGGCGGTCTTCTTCTGATTACAGATCGCACGCGTCGGTCCTGAACAGACTCTCTGTCCTGAGACGTGATCCACGGCTCGTGTTCATTCTGGACTGTCAAGGCTTCTTCCATCGTTTATGTTATGGTGTACGGCACGCTCTGCGCCAGTACCGTTTGTGCGTGCGCACCCTGGAGCAGGAGCTGGGCGTTGCTCCATCTGCAGAGACCA
>CAZEXX010000401.1:0-3185 GCA_964516885.1 uncultured Anaerolineales bacterium
CGACCGACCCACAGGGCCTCTTCATAGTTGCAGTAGGTTCCCCACGGATCAAACATCAGCACCATCTCATCGCCCACCGCCTCCCGGATCGCACGACTTGCCTCGATGTCGGCCTTGACGTGCGAGGGCCGGCCCGGCACAGGTTCGAAGGTCACCGGATCGGCGAAGTAGTAGGGGTGGATCTTGTAAGCCAGATAGCCCGCTTCCTTGCAGGCCAGAGCATGGCCGGCATACTCGTCGGGCGTGCCCATGTTGGGGTAGGTGCTGGCATAGGCCTTGACTCTCTCCCGGCAACCCCCAAGAAGCTTGTGCACGGGAACGCCGAAGGCCCGGGCCTGAAGGTCCCACAACGCCATGTCCAGTACACTCAGAATGTTTTCCGGCGTTTTCGAGACCCACATCCAATGCCAGAACTTCTCCCGATCGAACGGATCCTCGCCGATCAGCATGGAGCGGCCCTTGGCCAGCAGCAGCCGGCGCTGGTCCGGCAGCAGACCATCCCGATCGCCGTGACCGGACCCGCCGAAGTAGATGCCCTCAGCTCCGTCGTCGGTCGTGATCTTGGTGAGCGTTTGCTGGGCAACGCCGTCAACCACCAGACGCCGATCCCGGAAGATCTCCCTCGGCACCTCGAACGTGATGATATCCACCGCTGTGATCTTCAACTTGGCCCCCCTGCACTGAATAGCTGATCCACAAGCGCTGTTAGCTCACGCTCGGTCATCGCGTCCAGCGGTGCCGCGGGGTCGCGCACCTTGGCGGACTGAATAATGCCGCGCCGACACAGTATCTGCTTGTGCACGTGGAAAAAGGCGCCCCACCCCTGCGCGCAGAGCCTGTTCACCGGCAGGATGCCTTCGTAGAAGACTCTCTGAGCTGCGGCCTCGTTCCCATCCTGGAAAAGATCCCAGACCTTCACAAAGGCCGCCGGTGTGCTGCAGCCGGGCATAGTGCCCTGCGAACCACGGCGCAGTTCCTCAATCAAGTAGCTCCCACCACCACCGCCAAAGACCGTGAGCTTGTCGCCGGCTGTTGCGACAGCCTCGGACACCTTGAGCGTGATCGGGGAGCTCTCCACCTTGATGTACTGCACCCACGCGCTCTCTTCTGCAATCTCCAGCGCTAGCTTTGCCGGAACGTGTTGGCCGTTGACATCTTGGATGAAGACCGGCAGGCCCACCGCTTCGGCCACAGTGCGGAAATACCCCCTGACGCCGTCCGCGCCCGGCTGCATAAACGATGGTGCCGTCAACATGAGCGCGTCGGCACCGTTATCCTTGGCCATTCTGCTGTAGTGCAAGGCCTGCCAGGTGCCCGCCCCACTCGTGTTGATCACAACCGGCACCCGCCCACCGGCGCACTCAGCCACCGTACGCGTGACCAGCGCACGCTCCGCCTCCGTCAGCCGCAGCACCTCGCTGCCCAGGGCGACACCTATGCCGTGCACGCCGGTGCCCAGCAGGAATATGACCAAGCTCTGCAGGCTGTCGACATCCACCCGGTCTTGAGCATCAAAGGGCGTGATAAGGATCGGAAACACACCGCGCATCACAGAATCAGCCATGCATAACCTCACTTGGACAGCTCAGGGAACCAGCAGTACCTTGGCAACGGGACCGGGATCACCCACCAGACGATCGAACCACGCGGCGCCATCCGCCAAAGGTGCGTCGATCACCCAATCCCCGGCACTCACCACGCCGCGGTCCAGGAGATCCATAGCTTCCCTCACATTGGCAGGCGTATAGCAGAAAGCGGCTTGGACAACCTGCTCTTTGCGGATGATATCGGCGACGGGCATGATGCTGGACTCCTCATGGAGGCCACTCAGCACAACGCACCCACCGCGGACGGTCGCGGCGACGCACTGCGCCCGAGTTACAGCTTTGCCCACCGCATCCATAGACACGGCAACCCCCTCGCCACCGGTGGCGTCGAGAACGTACGAGACCACATCGACCTCCCGGGGATTCAGGATCACGGCGCCCAACGCATCCACGTTGGCCAGCCGTGCGGAATTCGTGTCGGCTATGAAGACCTGAGCTGCCCCACGATGACGCAGCACCTGCAGGGTCAACAGCCCGATAGCGCCGGCCCCCACGATGAGAATATCGCGTCCCTGGACGTCCCCCATATGGGACACCGCGCGGACAGCACAAGCTGTGGGCTCAGTCAGCGCGCCAACCCGCAGGCTCATATCCATCGGGAGCGGGAAGACCATGTGTGCCGGCGCCGTGACGAATTGGGCAAAGGCTCCGGGTCGGCCGGCTCCTATCAATTGACGATTGAGGCAGAGATGCTGCTGCCCGGCCCGGCATTGAGAGCACGTGCCGTCGTAGATCATCGGATCCACAGTCACCCGGCTGCCCAGAGCGAGAGCTGGGGTGCCGGTCGCCACCTCCGGTCCAGCCGCGACGATCTCTCCCGAGAACTCGTGTCCCATTACCAGAGGCGGTTTCCGCAGCGCATTGTGGCCCAGATAGCCACTCAACTCCGAGCCACAGATGCCGCAATAGGCAACCTCAATCAGGACCTCATCCGCCGCCGGCACCGGACGCGGCACTTGTTGCACAACGGCCTCACTGGGTCCCGTCCACACCAACGCGTTCATCGCAACGCTGCCTCGTGACTCTGACATAGTCACCTCCATTTCAGCAGATTATGGGAAGCTTCACATGCAATGTCAAGCCCGTCGCACCGATAGCACGTTTGTGTAACTTGACATGGCCCATACGACTCTGGGGAAGGCGTTACTTCGAAGATAACCACCTCTACGACGCACAAGACGCGACGCGATTCGGAGAAGGCCCTAAGGCCTGGGGAAAGCCCTTAGGCCCACTGCGCGTTCACACATTTCCATGCTGCGTGGTGCGCGCCGGCGAACCTGGCGTCCACTTCGAAGATAGCCTTCTGCGATGCGCTCTGCGGGACCAAAGCCTTTCCGCAGGCTTTGGTCCCTTCTTCGCACTGCGCTTCCATTCGTGCGTGGTCTGCGCGAACGAACATGATGATTGCTTCGGAGATAACTCGCGCCAGACTGCAGCTTCTGCAGACCGCGTGCATCAGCATGCCCACGTCTCGCCCGCTCTGCTTCCAAGAGCCCGAAATGCGCAGCGGCTGCTATGAACAGCGCAGTTCCCACTGGCGCGAAGATGCGGGCGAGACGCCCGCGGTCCAAGATGGCA
>CAZEXX010000402.1:0-3180 GCA_964516885.1 uncultured Anaerolineales bacterium
TTGTAGTCCAGGATTCTCCGACTCTCACCATAGCGCAATGACAAAATGCCCGTCCCCTGCTGCGAGTCGGCAAAGAAATGATCCCGGTCCTGCGCCCTATGTAAAATGATCTCGGGCACCCGGTACCCCGAGAGCGCATTGATCACCGCGTAATACGGCTCCCCTCGCTGGAAATCCGGCATCTGCCCGCCGAAGTAGAGCCAGCTGACCGTACGACCGCCGGTAGCGTCATCACTATCCGCAGTGAGGTGGTAGCTATGTGAGTGCACGCCCACCAGAGGCCCAGAAGGCCACTCTCCGGCCAACTTCACCAGGAACCAATCAAGCATCATCGCGGCCTTGCGGCGCATCCGCGGATCCAGCGTGAAGTCGAACAACGTGGCCAACGTGTTCAGATAGAGTGCACTGCACGTCGGCGAATCGAACTCCCCCTGATCAGAGCGGACCACACGATCGAAGAATTCGTTGAGGTAGCCGGCCATACGAGCGAGGATCTCATCCGCCTGAGGCCACTTTGGCCATGTCTGAGCCACTAGGTAGCCGGCAACGGCGATCATCAGCTTGTGGTTCTCACTCTGCCCACCACGAATCTCGTAGCGGTGCGAGGTCAGCTGCGTCTCCACGAGTTCCGATAACTCCGGCGGATAGAGATGCCCAAATCGGAGATAGGCATCGATCATGACGTGCCACACGCACATATTGCCCTCATCGGGCTGCTCATTGATCCAGCCGATGTCGTTGACCGCCTCATCCATGTCGTGGCCGGTTCCCAGCTTGGCCAGGGCATAGTACATCAGCCGGCAGTGGAGATCGGACTCAGGCTGCGGCAGATCGGCAATCGCGTGCAGCAACGTGAAGCACCGCTCCTCGAACGCCTGGAAAGCATCGTAAGCGGTGATCAAACGATCCAAGTGTGTATCGTTGGCCATAGTCCTCGATGTGGGTTATCCCTCTACACCCACTGCCGTCAGCTGTTTCTTGAGCAGCGTAGCCAAGTAGGGTGTGACCCCCCAGAAATCAACCAAGGATCGATACTCGGCGATCATCTGCGGATCGCCCGGCGAGGCCTGCTTGACGGCGCGGATCATCAGGTTTTTGTCGGTGTGCTCGGGCGAGATGAACTCAATAACATCGGTACTGTAGCCCATAATACGCAGGATCTGAGCACGGAAGCTATCGGTAAGGACGTCGCCGAGCCGTTCCTTGAGGATACCGTGGCGCAGTACGGGTTGGAAGACCTGTGGCATCGGCTGATCGGCCATCTGAGCCTGCAAGTGATGGTGGCAACACGGTGCGCTGAAGATCAACCGCGCGCCCCAGCGAACGGCCTGGGCCAGTGCCTCATCGGTCGCGGTGTCGCAGGCGTGCAGGGCCATCACCATATCCGGAAACACTTCCGGCTCAAAATCAATGATGCGACTGACCTGGAACCGAAGTTGATGCCACCCCAACTCCTGCACCAGAGCATTCCTCTTGGTCATCAGGTCTACCTTCACATCAATCCCCACAGCTGTCGCCGGATGTGCCACAATGTGGTTCAGATAGTGATAGACCGCGAAGGTCAGATCCGCACTGCCACAACCACAATCCACGATGCGCACCGGTGGGGCGATCTCCTCCAGTGCAGCGGTGTCAGCGACCAGGCGCAGGAATTCGTTGATCTGCAGGTACTTGCGGCGCTTGTTGGCCCGGATACGCCCATCGGGTGTCTGAATCTCCAGCGCCATAAGGAATGGATCGGGCACATCCGCCGGGATCAGCCGGGGCTTCTCTCGATCGTGAGACAGCGACGGTTCTGGGACATCACCAGTGACAGGGCGCTGATGGACCCGCGCTACACCTTTCCTGGAGATCTGAACCTGGATCTCCCTCTCAGCAGTCAGCACGTATATCTGCGAGAAAGGAAGCGCAATGAGCTCGTCCATCTTCTCATCGGCCTGGCTCCCATAGTAATTCTTCGTGATATCCTGCCTGTCATCCAGGTAGGAAACCTGCAGGTGCCGCACGCGCTTAATCAGGATCGGGCGCACCGCGACACGTCGCCAGGGCAGCTCATACCCTCGCCGCTGCCCGCTGAACGTGGCTTTGACGAACCTATCTTCGTCAAGGATGGCGTCCTTGATCAGCTGTCGCTCATCATCTTTCACAAACTGCCTATCCCTTCCTTGCAGCCCGGCCAAGACGTATCAGGACTGATGTTGCCGGCAGGCACTGCCGGTCGGCATCCCACAGCAACGCCGGGATTCCCTGAAACCGATCGCGATACCGGGGCATAGCCGGCAAGCAAGACACCCCATACTCCGATCGTATTGTACCATGGGGACGCGCGAGAACACGCCACGATCGAATCTGCCGCGCCGGCACGCACTGTCCACCGTGCCGAACAGCCGAAAAACCAACTTGCCGACAGCGTCCCCCGGTGTGGAGTCCTGTGCCTCAGACGCGGTCGAGCTCACGCACCAGCGAGTCCTGAACATACAACGGCGTGACTTTCTCAACAGAGAAGTCATCACATGCATTGAACGCCGCAAACGCGTGGAGTTCCTGAACCAAAAGCCCCAGGACCTCATCATACGCTGCAAACTCAGGCTCGAAGTACAGATGTCTTAGGATCAGTGTCTTGGATGCACGATCCGCCTTGATATCGACGCGCGCGATGAAGCGGTCACCCCACAAGACAGGCAATGAGAAGTAGCCGTACTTGCGCTTCGCCTTGGGCACGTAACACTCCATCCGGTAGTGGAATCCATAGATCCGCTCCATCAACGGGCGCCGGATGATGAGGTTGTCGAAGGGGGACAGGATGTGCAGCCGTGCCTCTGCAGGAGCATCCAGAGCCGGCAAGGCTGCGGTCCACGCATACCAGGGCTCATCCCCGTTGTCGTCAACCTCCACTGGCGTCACCCGTCCGGCATCCACAGCGCGCTGTAGCGCTGCTTTGCTGGGGCGCTTGTTGCGCCAGAGCCGCAGCTCACGCTCGGGGAGCGCCCCGAGGCTGCCGAGGGACCGGCTGAGGATATGGTCGTCCATCTCTGTCTGGTCCGGTTCTGGACGATCGGCCCCCTCTGGCACGATCCGCTCGCGCAAGTCATAGAGCCGCTCGAAGTTGCGCCGGGCACTCACAAGCACGATACCTTGGTTGAACAGGACCTCCAACGCACGCTTGGCTGGCTTCCACCC
>CAZEXX010000403.1:0-308 GCA_964516885.1 uncultured Anaerolineales bacterium
GGCTCAAACAGCACTTCGGCAACGTCGGAACCGCCTACAAGAACAACCGCTTCCGTGTCTGGCACGCCACAAAACACTGACTCGCTGATTACACTGAAACAACCAGAGGCCGGCTGCCGTGTTCGTCACGTGCAAGGCGACGGATTGCAGGACCAGCGCCCCCTCCCTAGCTCCTCGCTCCCGCAGATGGTCGAAGCAGCGCTTCAACCTACGAAAAACACAAGCTGCCGAATGGCCTCACGGCTACACCCCTGCGATCACGGGCCTCCCTCCGCTCTGCGTAGGGCGAAGCGCCTGCTTCGCCCCCG
>CAZEXX010000403.1:408-3156 GCA_964516885.1 uncultured Anaerolineales bacterium
CGTGCAGACGCCCAGCACAGCCGCACCCTCGCGCGGGACGCGCCACCGATGACAGATTGAATCGCTGAACCGCTGACACCACTGACTACACTGACTACACTGAAACAACCCGCGGCTCGCCGCCAACGATTCGACACCGCCACGTAGCGGCGAACTCCGCTCTGCGTAGGGCGAAGCGCCTGCTTCGCCCCCGCGTGCAGACGCCCAGCACAGCCGCACCCTCGCGCGGGACGCGCCACCGATGACAGCCTGAGTCGCTGAGCCGCCGGCACCACGCCGGATCGCCTCTAGGGGCAACCGGGGGCGTGCCCCCGGTTGCCCTCCCCCGCTACGACGCAACGACGCCATGCCGCTCCCCCACCTCCCCACTCGACATCCACCCCACGTGAAGTATCATCCCCCTACACACCAGGACCCACGGAGGCCGTAGCTATGTCTGATCCACTAGAACTGTTCTTCAACCCCAAGGGAGTAGCCATCATCGGGGCCAGCACCAACGCGCTGAAACTGAGCCACGGTGTAGTCCGCAACCTCAAGAACTGTGGCTATCAGGGCCCCATCTATCCCATCAACCCCAAGGGCGACGAGATCCTAGGACTCAAAGTCTATCCCACCATCCTCGAGGTCCCCGATCCCATCGAATTGGCTGTGATCATGATCCCGGCACCCTACGTCCCTGCCACACTGGAGGAATGTGGTCAGCGCGGCGTCAAAGCAGTCATCATCATCACCGGCGGCTTCCGCGAGGCCGGCGCCGATGGCGCGGCCAAGGAGCTAGAACTCAAGGAGATCGCTGATCGGTACAGGATGCGCCTCATCGGCCCGAACTGTGTCGGCGTGATGGACACACACCTACCCCTGGACACGACCTTCATCACTGCTATGCCCCGTCCGGGCAACATCGGCTTCGTCTCCCACTCCGGCGCCATCTGTGGCGGCACCACGGACTGGGCGCGCGAGGTCAGCGTCGGCTACAGCCGCATCGCCAGCCTCGGCAACCAACTTGACGTCGACATCGCCGACGGCATCCGTATGATGCAGAGCGACCCGCATACCCACGTCATCAGCATCTACGCTGAGGGACTGCCGGACGGACGACGCTTCATCGAGGCGGCCCTCCCGGTCTTCCGGGACAAGCCTATCGTTATGCTCAAGGCCGGGCTGACCTCATCCGGAACCCGCGCGGTCGCCTCCCACACCGGCGCTCTGGCCGGCGACGAACAGGCCTACCTGGCGGCCTGCCACCGCGCGGGCGTCATCGTAGTGAGTTCGCTGCAGGAGCAGAACGATCTGGCCATCGCCCTCGCCACACAACCACTGCCGCAGGGCAACCGCGTCGCCATCCTCACCAATGCCGGCGGCCCGGCGGCGCTGGCCGCCGACGAACTGGACCGCGGCGGCCTGGTGATGGCCAATCTTGAGACGGAGACCATTGAGAAGCTCAAGACCGTCACACCCCGCGGCGCACAGCTGGCCAACCCGGTGGACATGCTGGGCGGCCCCCGTGCCGAGATGTACAGGACAGCCGGCCAGATCCTTCTCGGGGACCCCAACGTCGACATGCTGATGGCTATCTTCGTGCCGCAAGCGATCACACCCATCGACGAGGTCGTCGCCAACGTCGTCATGTCAACGAACGTTGCGTTCGCGGACGCTGCGTCCGCAGCCGCCAAGCCGGTGGTCTGTTGCCTGGTCGGCGGCGAGAGCATCACCGAAGCCGCAAGATCCCTCAATGAGAACGGCGTGCCCTTTTACCAGGATCCCAACCGCGCTGCGCGCGCCCTCTGCGGACTGCGCCGCTACGCAGAACTCCGTGGTCGCCCGGACCTGACGCCGGAGCCGATTGAGGATGTGGACATTGAGGCCGCACGCGCGGCCCTGATGGGTGCCTGGCAGAGAACGGGCGCCGGTTTTCTCGATGCCGAGACATCCGCCGCCGTCGCTGCGGCCTACGGCATCGCCGTGCCCGGATCGGGCCTGGCGAAGACCTCCGACGAGGCCGTCGCCCTGGCCGAAAGCCTCGGCTACCCGCTGGCGATGAAGCTCATCGCCGCTGATGTCATCCACAAAGCGGATGTTGGGGGCGTCGTGCTGAACCTGCAGGATGCTGCCGCGGTCCGCGAGAGCTTCGAAACGATGGTCGGCGCACCGATCCTCGGCGCTCACACAGACCGGCACGCCGATCCTCGGCACGTTATGCTCCAGCAGATGGCGCCCTCCGGGCAGGAAGTGATCCTCGGGGCCCAACGCGACGCTCAATTCGGCCCTGTCTTGATGTTCGGTATGGGCGGCATCTTCGTCGAGGTGCTCAACGACGTCGCCTTCCGCCTGGCCCCGCTCAATGCCTATGACGCAGAGCAGATGGTGATGGAGACCGCAGCCGGCCAGATCATGAAAGGCGTCCGTGGACAGCCCCCGCGCGATGTCAGTATGGTCATCGACACCCTCCGACGCATCGGCCAATTGGTCGACGATTTCCCCTGCATCAGTGAGCTGGATATCAACCCGCTGATTGTGCAAGCGGCCGCCGGAGACGCCGCGACCGCCGGCGGCTCAGCCGTCGACATCCGCATCGCCATCACCGAGCCGCCAACGTAACCGCACGGTGCGCTCACCGCACGGCGAGCGCACCAGTCCCAGGTACGAAGCGGCCCCGGAAAGCTTGCGCTTTCCGGGGCTGCTTCGTGTCTGCTTCGGGAATAACCCAACAGAGCCCTCACCCTAACCCTCTCCCATACTCCGCAGACG
>CAZEXX010000404.1:0-3154 GCA_964516885.1 uncultured Anaerolineales bacterium
TGGCCTGGTGCATCTTCCTGGTTGGCATTGTGGTTCGGGTCTTTCGCTGGCGGGCGCTGCTCCATGGACTGGGGGTGCGCCCGCCGTTCTTGCGCCTGCTCAAGCTCTACCTCATCGGTGGGTTCTTCAACGCCTTCCTGCCCACGGGATTCGGCGGGGATGTCGTTCGCGTGCTGGAGCTGGGGCGAGATGCAGACGACAGCTCGGCCGCCCTGGGCACCGTTTTGGTGGATCGTCTCACCGGCATTCTCTCCCTTATGGCGCTGGGATTGATCGTGTTGCCCTTTGCCGTTGGATTGGCCCCCTGGCTGCGATGGCTGTTTGTGGTTGTGGCGGTTGGTGGCTTGACTGCCGGCGGATTGGTTCTGCAGGGCACATTGCTGCGTCGTCTGACGGTCCATCTGCCCGGCAAACTCTCTCTGGTCGGTGAGGGCAAGCTTGCCCAGATCTATGCCGCCGTCGTCGGCACCGGTTCCCACGCTATCTGGTTGGCTCTAGCCTACTCAACGGTTTTCAATCTCCTCAACATCGGTGTGCACTGGCTATGCGCCCGTGCCGTCGGTATCGAGTTGGCGGTGCCCTTCTACTTCGTGCTGGTGCCCCTTCTGTCACTCACCCTGCTCTTCCCGTTCTCGGTGGGGGGCCTTGGTGCGCGTGATTGGGTCGCCCAGATGCTGCTGACGCCGACAGCCGTCCCCGAAGCGAGCACGGCAGCCTGGACTCTCTCCGTCTGGGCGATCACAGCTGCAGCCGGCCTCGTCGGCGGTGTGCTCTATCTCTGGCAGGGCATCTCCGGCCTGGCCAAACGCGCTGATTAGCTTCTGACTTGCCGAAGTCCCTCGGCAACCGGTCCGCTCCCTACTCCTTGCTGCTTACTCCTTACTGCAGCCCCTTTGCTGACTGCTGAAAGCTGACCGCTGACAGCTTTCCCTATTTGACCTTCGCCACGTTCCAGGGTACAACCTTCGCATGATAATGACACGACGCGAACGTCTGATGGCTACACTGCGCGGTGAGTCTGTAGATCGCCCTCCCGTCAGCTTCTATGAGATCGGCGGGTGGAAACTCGATCCTGACGATCCCGACCCCTACAACGTCTACAATGGACCTGGCTGGCGCGATCTGATCCGGCTCGCCGAAGACGAGACGGATCTCATTCGTATGATGGGACCTCTCCGCCGGCCCGCGCCCGACAATTGCATGGCTGAGTTCCGCCGATCTGAGACGTTTGTCAAGGATGGATCGCGGTATACGCGCGTGACCCTCGAGGTTGGGGGGCGGACTCTGACGTCGCTATCGCGGCGCGATCCGGATGTGGCAACTTCCTGGACGCTGCAGCATCTGCTCAAGACGCCGGAGGATGCCGAAGCCTACCTGCAGCTGCCCGATGAGGCCTTTGCCCACGATGTCAGCGTTGACAACCTGGTGGTCGCGGATGCCGAACTGGGGGATGCCGGCATTGTGATGGTGGATACGGCGGACCCTCTCTGTCTGGCCGCTGACCTCTTTTCAATGGCCGACTACACCGTGCTGGCACTCACGGAGCCCGCGCTCTTTCACCGGCTGTTGGACAAGCATGCTCAGCACATCTACCGGGACGTTGCCTTCGTTACCGAGGCCTTCCCCGGCCACCTGTGGCGCGTTGTGGGGTCGGAGTATGCATCCGAACCGCTGCTGCCCCCCCGGCTGTACGCGGAATACGCTGTGCGATATACGAAGCCCATAGTTGATATGATCCAGGGCCACGGGGGCTATGCGCGAATTCACTCCCACGGCCGGCTCAGGAGAATCCTACCGGATATTGTCGCAATGGGACCGGCAGGGCTCGATCCCATTGAGCCTCCCCCGCAGGGGGATATGACATTGGCGGAGCTTCGGCGGGAGGTGGGCCGAGACATCGTGCTGTTTGGCAACATCGAGGCCTCCGAGATCGAGCAGATGTCACCGACGGCATTCGAGGCACGTGTGCGCCAGGCGATTGTGGATGGGACGACTGGTGACGGCCGTGGCTTTGTCTTGATGCCGTCGTCTTGCCCCTATGGGCGGCAGATACCCGCCCAGGTCTTGGCCAACTACGAGACCATGGTGCGGCTTGTGAACGATCCGTAGATCGTGAGAACGGAAATGATCTCTCGAAATGGAATCTACGACAAAACAACGGAGGATGCGTGACAATTCATTACACTGAACCCGCACAGGAATTGCCTGTAATCCGAGAGGTGGATGTCATCGTGGTCGGCGGCGGGCCGGCGGGTCTGGCTGCTGCCATTGCTTCAGCACGTGCCGGCGCCCAGACGGTGCTTGTGGAGCGTTTCGGCTATCTGGGCGGCACCGCGACCGCATCGCTGATGGCGTGCATCAATGGCTTCCGCAATCAGGTCGAGCCTGATTTCACCCAGACGGTGCGCGGGATCGCCGAGGAGATAGTGCTCGAGCTCAAGGCACTGGGCGGTCTGGGGAAGAGTCCCTACCCGCAGAAGTCCTATTCCACGACGCCTGGTCAGATGGAATACAGCTATGCGATCGACACGGAGATGTTCAAGTACGTCACGTTGAGGCTCTGCGTTGAGGCCGGCGTCGATCTCTGGTTCCATACCTGGTTCGCTGATGCCATTGTGGAGGGTGATGTCGTGCGCGGCATCATCGTTGAGAACAAGTCTGGGCGCCAGGCGATGCTCGCCAAGGTTGTGGTGGATGCATCGGGAGACGGTGACGTGGCGGCGCGGTCCGGTGCACCTTTCTGGCAGACAGTGAGGGATGAGGCACCACGGCTCAACGACGCCCTGATGTACCGCATCGGATTTGGCGCAGAGCGCCCCGATGGAACCTTCGCGTGCGACTTCGGCGGCAATGCCGTCGTGTGGGGACCATCGGCGCAACCGATCGATGGTACCGATGCCGAGCAGCTCTCCGGGGCCGAGGTGGATGCGCGATTGCGTGTCTACGAGGACTTCGCAGCCAAACAGCAGCGGTACCCCGAATTGGCGGATGCCCGCGTGCTCGAGACGCCCCCTTTGCTCGGGATTCGTCAGACGCGGTTTGTCGAGGGCGAGTACAAACTGACCGCTGAGGACGCGATTGAGGGACATCGCTTCGACGATGTCGTCGCGATCAGCTCCTGCGCGATCATCCATTACTACGGCTATCGCCGCTA
>CAZEXX010000405.1:0-3149 GCA_964516885.1 uncultured Anaerolineales bacterium
ACACGCACGGAGCCGTCCAACGATTCGGCCTCAAGATACGACTGCAGCTCGGCGACCGCCACGTCAACCCTGCCGGTCCGTGTCATGAAGACCCCGGATGCCCCCAGGCGCTCAGAATGCGCAAGGATGTCCCCACCATCCGTCTCGAGCTCGGCACCACCCCTGCCCCGATCGAGGCGTATGCTGCCCTGATAGCTGCGGGCACGAACAGTCCCGTCGCAGCCATCGATCTCAATATCTCCGCTCGTCGTCTGGAGCCGGATGTGGCCGCTACAGGCCTCCACAGCGATACTCCCTTGATCGTTCGCCGCCTGGATGGCGCCCTCCACACCGGACGCGTGGATACGACCGCTAGCCGTGTGCACCGTGGCGGGTCCCGTAGTGTCCAGCAGATCAATGTTGCCGCTGCGCGTCTCCGCCTCAACCGCACCTTCGATACCCGAGATCGTGATTCCCCCGCTCTGTGTGTATAGATGGGCATCCACCGCCCACGGCAGCGTGATCTCATAGCGGACAAAGACGGCACATCCCAGCGGTGGACGCGGGTGGAGTGTCTGCAGATGAACGCTGTTGCCTACGTGCGTCATCCGGACCTCAACCCGACGGGCGAATCGCGACCAACCCGTAAGGTGGGCTAACTCCTCCGTCGGCCCGAGAACGGTCTTGGTCGCCGTGACCATCACCACATCCTGGCTGCCTCCGCGTACTTTGATGGAACCTCTGATAGCGCGCACCCGCACAAGGTCGATCGGGCCGCCCACGGACCAGCTCACCGGTTCGATATGCTCGGACCAGGGGCCGAACAGCGACATCAAACCCAGCGCAACATCATCGAGAAACCCGCCAAAGGACCTCATCGTTATCGAATCTCTCTATCCGGCCAAACCGTTGCCCGACGTCAGATAGCCTGATAGATAGTCACGCGCATGCCGTCGGGATCCTCAACCGTAAACGCCCGGTGTCCCCACGGCTTATCTGAAAGCTTGTCCACGACCGCGATCCGCTGCTTGCGCAGCCGATCGTGCCAGGCTGTCACGTCGCGCACCTCAAGGCTGAGATCGACGTTGGCGGGCTTTGAGCGACCGGTTGCGTGACCCTTGTGATCCAGGATCTCAATCACCATCTGCCCCATCGCCTTGCCGGGCGAGAGCAAGGCTCCAACGCTATCCGGACGCTTCCAGCTGCTGATGGAGCGCATCTCCAGCACATCACGGTAGAAGCGCATCATCTTGTCAAAATGGCGCGTATGGCGCACTATCCTAACCGACAGAACCTGCATACCAACCCCCTATCTCGCGAGAAACCTACCTCGTTAGGAAATCGATCAAGATCCGGTTCACCAATTCCGGTTGTTCGAGGTGCGGGACGTGCCCTGCGCCTTCGATAGCGTGGAACTCGGCGCGCGGCAGAGCAGCACGCACCTGATCGCTGATGGCGAACGGCACCATCTTGTCGTTCTCCCCCCACACCAGTAGCACCGGGCGCGGATGCCGGCCCACCCGCGCGTAGGCATCCGCCATCGTCTGGACCGGGCCATGGCGCATCGTCGAAAGAAGCGCGCGCAGAAAACCAGGGTACCGCATCTGCTCTGTGTACTGCCGTGTCAACGCCGAGAGCTGTTCGGGAGCGTGGAAGTCCTGCGACAGACCGGAGATCATCAAGCGCTTGCCCACGGTCGCCATCGCGATTTCACCCAGCACCGGCACTTGCAGCAGCTTCATCGCCGGCGGAGATGGCATTGGGAATCCGGCAGGATCGAAGAGAGCCAGACGGCGCACCATCTCCGGATGATGATCGGCGAAGCCAATCGAGACCGCGCCCCCCATCGATAGCCCGGCTATGTCCACCGGCCCTGGTAGATCCAGCACCTCGATCAGGTCCGCTAACTGACGCACAAAGAGATCGATGCTGTAAGTCGCGCGCGGTCGGTCCGAGTACCCGCGGCCGAACAAGTCGTAGCGCACCACGGGGATACCGGCGCGAGCCAGCCCGGCAAAGGTGGGATCCCAGACGAAGCTGGGCACGGAGAAGCCATGCACGAGAATGACCTGCGTCTGGCGGTGATCCTCGGCGTCAGTCCCATCATTTGAGGTTTCGTAGTGGGTCACGCCACCGGGCAAGGTGACGAAGTTTCCGGGCGCGGCAGCCCGCGCAGCAGCATCCAGTCTCCGCACAGTCGTTCTCTCCCAAGAAGGTGTGGTCAGGTTACTTGGTTTCCCTCCTTAGCTTATCGTGGTTCCGACAGGAGTCCATCCATCCACATGCGCACGCTGACACCCGCTGACGCAGTTCGCGCCAACAGCTCTTTGTGGCGCCTTCCCCAGCGATAGAGGCTGGCGGGTGGTGCCAGCACGCACTGGTGCCAGAGGCAGGCTGCCAGCCAGCGCTTCACGGGTGTGTGCTCATCACCGAGATATGCGTAGGTGCGGAGGATCTCGTTCTTGGGATCAAAGCCCAGATCGATATGTCCCAGATCCAACAGCAGGAAGTGCATCGGAGTCTCTCGTAACCAACCATCGAGGCCTAATGCATAGCCGAAGAATAGCCGGCCTAGACGCGTACTCTCTGTGTGGGGCCGGCGTGTAGGTATCTCCCATTGGAGTGTGCCGATACCGTGAATCCACCGTTCTACGCGGCGAAAGGTACTATGATGGCAATCGGAGAGCTCAGAGACACAGTCGGCAATATGACAACTCACGATGTAGATGTTGCGCTTCTCAGGGTCCTGGATAGTCCCCAGACACTCCTTGTACGCCCCATCGTAGTTCGGGACGATCGGCGGGAGACCGACCAGCGCCGATATCTGCACGTCCAATGCCTTGCCGGCCTTGCCCTTATCAAAGCACTCGTGGAAGATCCCGTCACGGTCCTCGGTGTGTTTGGCGAAGAACTGGAACGGCAGCAACATCCTTGACAGCATCAGTCGCTGAATCTCTGTCAGTTCATCTCGAGGCCCCAACCAGCTATAGGCGCGTTCGACAAACCCTTGGGCGAACGGGTAGCGAGCGACAAGGTCCGCTTGATCCTCTCCATCAAGATATGCACCGATGGCCTCCTCGATCACACGCATACTCTCACCCTGGCGCGGCTGTGTCGTGCGTCCATTACGGCAGAGCCAGCACCCGTTGTGAAAGGCAGGGGATGGCAGC
>CAZEXX010000406.1:0-3104 GCA_964516885.1 uncultured Anaerolineales bacterium
GCATCTGGGGGCCATCACCGGTGTCTCCGCATTGATCGGTGCTGCCGGGTCGGCGTTGGGTCCGATGCCGATGGGCATTGCACGTGATCTCTTCGGCAGCTATACGATGGCGTTGACCGTCCTCGCCGCGCTGCCGCTGGTGCTTTCTGTTGTCGTCCTCTTCGCCCGGCGACCGCACAAGGTTCAGGCCTCGTAGCGAGGGCGTGGCGTAGCTGGGCGCGCTTGGTTGCGTGGTCTCCGCTGTGGATAAGGTCTGCCTGCGCATGTGTGGAGTTCCTCTAGTCGAACAGTTTCTTGGGCCTCCGCACGATGCGAGTGTCCAGCAATCGGACTCGCTCGTGCGGCGGAACGGTGATACACTATTGATCAGTTCTGCAATCAAGGCTCGCAGTAGTGCTATGCAGAAGGTTTCCAGAGTATGCATAACTCCTGGATTTCTGCAGGGATTCTCTTCATAATCTTGCAGGACGTGCATCTGTACAGACAAGCTCTGTAGAGGTATGTGCTGGGTGGGAAATCACGCAAACACGAAGCAAGGAGGATAGTCATGCCAGATTTCGGATCACCTTTTTCGGGGTTGGCGAACGATCGGAAGCTCACGGATCAAGAACTCATCCGAGCCATCCGATTCATGATCGCTGCGGAGTACGAAGCAATTCAGTTGTACACGCAGCTTGCCGAGTCAACGTGCAACAAGCTCGCCATTGAGGTCCTTACGGACATCGCCGATGAAGAGCGTGTTCACGCCGGAGAGTTCCTTCGACTGCTCCACGAGCTGGCCCCAGATGAAGAGAAGTTCTATTCGGAAGGGGCAGTGGAAGTCGAAGAAGAAATCGAGAAGTCGAAGTAGAAGATTGCCCGCAGACTACCCAACAACGGAATCGAGCTGCCCTGGGCTATCGCACGGCGTTGCTGTGTTCCAGCCTAGGCAGCTTGTTCCGGCCGTTGGGCGGAGGTCTCAGAACGCCAGAACCGCCTGAGGCGGGCCAAGAAACGCCCCCAGAAGTCAGTCTCTGCTAGCATCACAGGAACCGGGAGCAGGAGGCGCTTCTGGAAGCCTGCACCGAACACCACATCGGCGTCGTCGGCGCGAAGACTATTTGTGGCAATTGGCTCCTGATGACCAAGGGCCTTCCGACCGGCATCACGCCGGGGTAGTGTCGGCACTGCGTCCTCTCACAGGGTGTTGCCACCGCTGTGCACGGCGCCCGGAGCGCTGAAGAGATGCGCCAGGCCCTCAGTCAGCACCCTAGAGGCATCCGTCAAGAAAAGCGGCGCCCACCTTAGATGTGCAGCGAGGTCTGGGTGACGCCAGATCTCTCCACCAGGCGAGAGTGGTGATCCGAATCAGCTCAACCGGAGGTCTTATTCTCATGGAACAGACTCACTTCAAAGTCTATGGCTACCGCTGGGTCGTGCTTCTTGCATTCATGTTTGCCGTTGCCATCAACCAACTTCTGTGGATAACCTTTGCCTCGATCACAGGCAGCGCCGCCAAGTACTATGAGGTCTCTGACCTCAGCATCGGTCTCTTGTCTATGAGCTTTATGATCGTCTACATCATCGTCTCGATCCCCGCCTCGTGGGTCATCGACACCTACGGGATCCGTGTCGCTGTGGGAACAGGCGCTGTGCTGACAGGCGTCTTTGGCCTGCTGCGGGGCCTGGTGGCGGCGGACTATACCTGGGTACTCATTGCGCAACTGGGGATCGCTATCGGGCAGCCCTTCATTCTTAATGCGGTGACGACCGTGGCTGTCCGCTGGTTTCCGATCCAGGAGCGCGCCACCGCTGCAGGCCTTGGATCATTGGCTATGTACCTTGGCATCGTCGTGGGTTTGGCGCTCACGCCATACCTTACCATCCAATCCGGCATAGGCGGCACGCTTGTCGCCTACGGGATTGTGTCCGTTATCGCCGCGGTTGTCTTTCTTGGCGTTGCCAGGGACCGTCCACCAACTCCTCCGTGCTCCCCGGATCAGGAAGAGCGATCCCTGGTTTTCGATGGCCTCAAGGAAGTTCTGCGCAAGAGGGACTTCGTCTTCTTGATGCTCATCTTCTTCGTGGGCCTGGGGGTGTTCAATGCGGTGACGACGTGGATCGAGGACATCATCAGGCCCAGAGGATTCTCGATTACCCAGGCCGGCACCACCGGGGGTCTGATGATCGTGGGGGGCATACTCGGCGCCGTAGTCATGCCCGCGCTCTCTGACCACTATCGAAAGAGGACTCCTTTCATGATCCTGTCCTTGGCTGGTGCGATTCTGGGACTCGTCGGTGTCACCTACGCCACAAGCACCTGGCTGCTCCTCGCCTCAGCTTTTGTCCTGGGCCTTTCCTTGCTAAGCGCAGGTCCGGTCGGATTCCAGTATGGGGCCGAGATTGCCTATCCCGCACCGGAAGGCACGTCGAATGGCCTGCTCTTGCTCATGGGGCAAGTCTCGGGGATCGTTTTCATCCTTGGGATGGACAGCTTCAAGTCCCCGGTGACGGGCTCGATGACTGTGCCTTTGGTGGTGCTCACCGTGCTCGTGGGCCTTGGCCTTTTGCTCTGCACAAGACTCAGGGAATCGGCTTTGATGACGGGAGGTGTAAGCACTGAGATGCCGATGGATCGCTGACGGTGGGTGATCTCCGCTAAGTGGCGGTGAGCGAACAGAACTACCACGAGGCGTCGACTATCCCCACTCACGCCTGTTGGAACGGTGGACGGATGGTTCCGCAGCCCCGGCGCGGATGTCGCGGAACGACCCCCACGTGTTGGGCGACGAAGGTGGATAGCAGCTGGGAGTTGCCGCTGGATGATGATACACTGTGAGCAGATGTGCAATGAAACTCCACGGGAGTGTCGCGCAGGAGGTTTCCGGAATATGCAGGACCCTGGAACTCTACAGGGCTCTTCATTCGAGATCCCCGGGAAAGGAGGCCCCAGGGGAGGTCTTGATAGTGAAGGTGATATTCTTCGGGTGACAGCATACTGCAGCATTCACGGTCTATGGACCAAAAGGGAGATGTGAGATGAAGAGCGTAAAGGGAACGAAGACTGAGCAGAATCTCCTGACGGCCTTTGCAGGAGAATCGCAGGCGAGGAATCGGTACACCTA
>CAZEXX010000407.1:0-3090 GCA_964516885.1 uncultured Anaerolineales bacterium
GCGCGAAGAGCAGAGCGGGCGAGCCGCCCGCGGTCCGCAGATGGAGAGACCGTGGGCGGCTATTTTCGGAATAGATTGACCACTACCCCGCCACCCTCACCGCGCTAATACCGTGCGCAGGCACAGACACTGTGAGTTTCTGTCCCGCCAACACGGCCTCGCCGGCACCCGTCGGTCTCTCCAGCGCATCCACAGCCGTGGCAGTCGCCCTCTCTGCAACCAACTCAGGCGCGAGCACAATCGTGGCCTCCGTGGTCTTACCCTCAACTTCGACCAGCCGCATGACAAACCCATCCCCATCCTGCGCCTTCTTGAGCGCAACCAACCGCACGTTCTTTGGCGTCACCGAGACGAACGATACCACCGTCTGCAGATCGCCCTCGTGGAAATCGCAACTCGTGACCACGAGCGGGACGTTCACATCTTCAGCAGCCTGCGTCATCTCGCCCTCGGCCCACTCCGTGCCGTGTGGGATCACCCCGTAGGAGATCGTGTGCTGTCCCAGGTCGGGCAGGGGATCGGGATCGATGCTGGCACGCAGCAGGGTCATATTCAGGGAGGTGCCCTCAACGTTGAAGCCGTATTTCGACGTGTTCACCAACGTCATCCCCGTGCCATCCACTTCGGAGAGATCGACCCAACGCTGTGCGGGCACCTCCCCGCCGTTGGCGAGATCCCGCTGGATGGAGCCGAAGGGAATCTCGAATCGCGCCCGCGGATCAGCAAGATCCAACGGGAAGCGAACCTTGAGGTGGGGAATACCGCCGCTCTTGCTCCCGATCTCACGCCAATCAACCTGCAGCTCGAAGTCGACCCTGGGGACGCCGGCGTAGAGCGAGATGTCCAGCGTCAGCGACGTATCTCCCAGGCTTCGCGTCCAACGCAGCGTCTGTACGTATGGGCCATCGTGGAGCTTGGTGAGTTGGCCACCACTCAGCAGGTCATCGCGCTGGGTGAACTGCCCGACCACCCACGCCGACATCCCCTCATAGGCCTCCAGGCAGTATTGCAGCACGCCGAGATGTTCGCCGGGACCGACGTACTCGCGACCGGAGCGCTTATCCACCAAGCTTATGAGTGAGCCGGATGCCGCGTCCACACGGACCGCGATTTCTTCATTCTCAAGCACCGGTTCCAGCAGCTGGCGCGTGCGCAGCGCCCCACCGACACCGTCCCAGAGCCACGCCTTTCCCGGCAGGGACAGCCCCAACTCAACGCGGCGGTCGGAGACACAGACAGCCCGATAGCCCAGCGCCGGGACATCCACCGGGAAGGCGACTTCGAGGAAGTCGTGACCTGCATAGGTGCCCGAGCCCATCACCTGAACCGGCTGGGTGGGCCTCCCCTCACTCGTCACCACCAGATGTGCGGGATCCAGTTCGGTGCTCCAGAGCTTCACCCGCACGACCTCCGACCGGACGTGCGCCAGCGGGTTGAAGATCAAGTAGGCACGGTCGCTGGTGCGGGCGACACTGAACGCCGACTCACCACCCGTGCCGGTTGCATTGCCCACACCGGCCCCCATCGTGATGCCGGACTCCGTCTCGTCCTTGTAGGCACGGAGCGCACCGCCGCCGGGAAAGCCCGCGCGGAGGCGCTCGGTGTTGACGCGCCGGCTCAGACCGCGCAGTGCATTCGTGCGAGCCATCATGGCAGCCGCCTGGGTATCCTGCGCATGCCCCAGAGTATAGTTCCGTGTCGCCCGAATACCGGAGCCCGGCAGGATATCGTGGAACTGGTCGAAGAGCAGGTTGTGCCAGCCCTCCCGCAACGTCGCCTCGGGATAGGGCACATCCGCCAGGCGGTCCCCCAACATCGCAGCCGCTTCAGCCGCAGCCATCAGGTTCTCGCCGTGTCGGTTCGCCTCTTTCTGCCAGGCCTGTGACGTATAGCATCCCGCAAAGACCACATTGCGCTCACCGGTGATGACCGGGATATCCTCGACCTCAGCCTCAGCCTCCGCCATTTCGAAGAAGCGCCGCAGTGTCGAGAACTCCACGCTGGGATAGATGGGCCACGTATCCATCTCGATCAACCTACGCAAGTCACGGCGCGTCGGACCTCCGCCGTGGTCGCCGACCCCGTAGAGCACCGGCATCGCCCGCAGCCCCGTGGCCTGTGCGAAGTCCATCAGCGGATCCGCGATAGTGGCGTCCACGGCAACGGCACTATGGTCGGCATTGAAGTGCATATACCATTGGATATCGTTGAACACCAGCAGCTTCGACCCGTCGGGGCCAACCCACCAGTAAAGATGGGGGCCGCGGCTGCCACGGCAGTGGTAGTAGTAGCGCACCCCACCGGCCGCCAATATCGTGGGCAGCGTCGCCGGATGCCCAAACGTATCCGGCTCAAAATCGATAGGCGCATCCTCGGGGCTGAGCCCGAACTTCTCCGCAAAATAGGCCCGCGTGTACAGCATGTGGCGGCTGAGGCTCTCACCGCTGGCCATGTTCTTGTCGCCCTCAACCCACTGACTTGCCGTCACCTCCCAGCGTCCTTCCTTCACCCGCCGGCGAATTTGGTCAAACATGGCGGGGTTGTACTTCTCGATCGCGGCATACACCGAGGCCTGATCCTGTGAGAAGATGAATCCCGGGAACTCGTCCATCAAGGTAAGCATCGTCCTGAATGTGTCGTGGGTGAGCGCCACCGTCTCCGGCCAGGACCACAGCCAGTTCATATCGATATGAGCGTGGCCCACGCACAGCAGCGCGTAGTCCTTCGCCACCGTGGCCAGCGGCGCAAGCGCAGCCTCAGCTTCTTCTGTCAAAGATGCCACATCAACCCGGCTGTTGCACAGGCCGTCCGCCACCACACGCCCTGCCTCCAGGACCATACGTTGCCACACCGCTGCCTGATCGGGATACGCCGCGCAGAGTTGGTTGGCGAAGGACATCTCGGCACGAATCCGCTCAAGTGACACTGGAAACCGGCCGGCCCTCAGCGCCAGAGTCTGATCTACGTCTAGGAACTGTGCATCGTAAGATGCCATTGTCTAGTCTCCTTATTCCCGAAGTGGATGCTACGTTCGCTCACGCACGTGCGCGCGCACGCTGCCTATGTCTGTGACCCGTCCGGCTTCAGATT
>CAZEXX010000408.1:0-3077 GCA_964516885.1 uncultured Anaerolineales bacterium
ACGTCGGGGAAATCCCGGTAGACGGCGGGCAGTGCCTGGAGGGCCCGCCCATCCATTGGACGCGTATAGGGCACTTCATCCTGCGCGATCTCCCAATCCGACCAGTTGGCCACCGTGTTGAAGCCCAGTGCTCGCAGCTGCGAGAGCGCGACCGTCGCCCAGTTCTCGGCAGCAGCTTCAGCGCCAAAGGCACGGATGAAATTAGCCTTCAGATAGTTGAAAGTTATCCGCTCGGGAGCACCGTGCGCTGCGGCATATTCACCTTCAAGCTCCGGCAACCACAGCAGGCCATCCTCCAGGCCCTCGTGGGCACTCTCGATGCTGAAGCGCACGCAGTCCAGACCGGACGACCAGAAGAGATAGCCATCCGGGTCCACGAGCCACCAGCGCTCACCGTCGTTGTACGTATGGAAGAAGCCGGTCGCCTCGACCTGCCGCCCCAGCCAGCCACCCCAGCGGGAAAAACCCTCCGGGAGCACCTGTTCCGTTGCGGTAGCCAACTGCGCCTCCAAACGCGCGATGAGGGCGTCGGCGCACGTGGTCTTGCCCTGCCAGTCGTGCAACGCGCTCTGGCCCAGCTCATCCAGCAGCACGCCTTTGGGCAGCACCAGCTTCTCCAGGAGCGGCGGCGCCTCCAACGTGGCAGTGAGCCGTGTCAGGCAGAAACGGGAGAGATCGGGGCCCTTGCGTTCCACCACCAACAGCGCACGATCCACGCGGCGCAGGTCCACCCGCTGATTGCGACATAGTGGCTTTAGCCACGCGCCTTCCCTCGGGTAGCGCCACCGATTCTGATTCACAGCCTCCAGGGGGATGCGCAGCCGTGCCGAGCACTGGTTGAGCAGCCCGAAACTCATGCCGAAGCGCGGCCCATCCTCACCTTCCTGCAGATAGAGCGTAAACGTGGTCAGCGTGGTGCCATCGAGCAACATGTCGGCCGTCAGATAGCGAGCCTCCGCCAGTGCGCCCACAGGGAAGCTGTAGACGAACCCTTGGCCACCGGCATCGGCCTCATACCACACAGCTCCGGGGATCAGGTCATCCCCGGAGACCAGCACCAGTCCATCGGTCAAACCATCAAGCGTCAATGCAAATGGAAGACTTGTCATCGATATCTCCTTGGTGAAAGAAGCGGTCAGCAGTCAGCGATCAGCGATCAGCTTTCAGAAAACAGCAGTACGGAGTAAGGAGTAGGCAGTATCCAGAGAGAAGCGGCGGGAACGGACAGTTAGCTATCAGCAATCAGCCCCGAACAGCAGTAGGGAGTAAGAAGTAAGCAGTATCCGGAAGGACGCCGCGACAACGACCATCAGATACACCTGCAGGTAGCACGACATGGTGAGCACGACTCCCAACGTGCAACGTTCAAACCTGCAACTTTCTACCTGCAACCTCCGCTCTGCATCCAACATCCGGCAACTACCATCCAATATCCAGTATCACTCCCCGATCTCCACCACCCGGCGCTCCGCCATCGCACGGTCAGCGGAGAAACCAATCAGGTGCCCGGTCACCGAGTCGTCGAGACTGGTCGTCGAGATCGACGGGGCCTCGCCCCGTACCACGCTCACGAAATCGGCCACCAAAGCCAGATCGCCGCCCCCATGCCCGCCGAACGCGCCGTGCATATCGCCACCGGCGGCGGTGAGATCCACGACTTCCTCAGCGTATTCATGGCCGGGGCGCGGATCGATATGGCGGATGACAAAACGGTTGTCCTCAAAGACCCCTTGAATCTCGCCCAGGGTCCCCACAAGGTGGATCGAACGCGAGGGCTTCGCCGTGCCGCCGACCATGTTGTGGGTGGCCGTAGTACCGTCCTCGAACTCCACGATGACGGATTGGTGATCGACCACATCCATATCGCAGCGCCACACACAGCGCCCGTAGGGATTGTCGCCCTTCAGGGATGCGACCTTGTCCTCCAGCGTGGGCGCCTCAAGGTGTTCCAGGCTGTCCCAGACGTAGAAACTCCAGCGCTCCGGGTGGTCGATGTAATGCTTGCGCGCCGAATAGAGGCACTCCGCCTCGATCTCGCAGTCAACGAGGCATCGCGTGCCTGCGCCCGCCGGTGCATTCTCGGGGTGGAACTGGAAGTTGCTGCCAAAGCTTGAGACCGCCCGAGGCTTCACGCCGCTCTTCATCCAGGCGATGAGATCAAGATCGTGGCAGCACTTGGCCATCAGCATCGAGGAATGACTGGTGGCCGAATTGGCCCACTTGCCGCGGACAAACCCCATCGCCATATGATGATACGAGACATGCTCCACCGTCTGCACGTTGAGAATCTCGCCGATGGTACCTGACAGAACCTGCCGGCGTATCGCCCGGTAGAACGGTGCAAACCGCAGCACGTGGCAGATCATCACCTTGCGATTGTGGCGCTGGGCAACGTCTACCAGCGCCCACATCTCGGATTCGGAGGTGGCGAAAGGTTTCTCCAGCAGCATATCATATCCCGCACGCAGCAAAGGCAACGCGGTCTCCACGTGCTGGTGATCCATCGTGCAGTTGATGACCACATCGGCGAACTTCGGCTGCGCCGCAAGCTCATCAGCCGTCGCGTAACAACGCTCTGGTGGGAGATCGTACAGACGGGCGACTTGGTCGCGCCGGAGCTCAAGGGGATCGGCCACGCCAACAATCTGCATGTCTTCAGGCCGCTGCTGCGCGTAAGAAGCGTACACTAAGGCTCGGTGCCCGGCACCGACGATGATGGCTTTGATGGGAGAAGTCATGGGTGCCTCGTTAGGATAGGTATTGGATTAAGACTCAGGTGCTCTAGCGCACGCCATACGGAACGAGAATCGCTGCCACTCTGCTCGGGCCGGTGTCAGCCCCGATTGCGCGAACCCTGCGGGTTCGTAGGGGCCCGTGCCCGTCTTTGTGTCGAGCGTTCCACAGAGGGTCTGGGCCCCAGCGAGTATCGGGTTACTTTCGGAATAGACGCCATGTGCGCATACGCACACCACGCAGGACGAAAATGCAGCGGGTAGCGGCCGCCAGATAGCCGGGCACGACGGCCCGGCCTACATGCAGATCTCATGTAGGTTGAGCTGTTAGCTCGACCATCTGCT
>CAZEXX010000409.1:0-3063 GCA_964516885.1 uncultured Anaerolineales bacterium
AAGGCTTGGATCAGGTCGGTGTTGGTGCCCTCAGCTTGGCTGAACGTCTCCAATGGTGTGCCGGCATAGAAGCTCATCCAGGCTTTGGACCAGTCATCCCCAGCACGCAGGCCACGCCCAGTCAGCTGTGCCTTCACTTCAGTCGTGGACACGGATACAGCCATACTCAGCTCGGGGATATCGGGCAACTTACGCTTGGAGTTGGCGTTGCGTAGGTAGTAGACCTCGGTTTGCCAGCTGTACTGGCGGCCCAAGTTCTGCTCGTAGGCATCGATCACTGCACGGGCGAGCTCGTGTGGGTTCTGGCTAGCGAAAGTACCGGTCAGAGGTGCGGGCTTCTTGTTCTCGTTGCGGGGATTGACGCGAGTTGCCACCAGCAACGCAGCGTCCACACCGATGCCGTACTCCTGCTTGTAGGGGGTAGGTAGTGTCAGGTCGGCGATGATCTGATAGTGGCGTTTCACGTACTCAGCGGCCTTGGGGTTGTTAGCCCAGAACTTGCCCGACATAAGAGCAATCAGGAGCCCGCCATCGTAGCGATCCTCCCACAGGGACCGCGTCACCATCTCCAGGACCATGTTCTGGCTCTCGATGCTGGCCTGCGATGCCAGCTCATAGTCGCCCAGACCATCGGTGACTGGCCACCAGAGGCCATACGGCGGATTGATCACGCTCACATCGAAGCTGCCATGGGGGATGGTCGGTGCATAGGCACACACATCACCTTGGCGGACATGAGCCTTGCCCACAGCACGGCGTGCAATGGGTACCAGCCGCTCATCCAGCTCGATGCCCATAGCCTGGTGTCCACGTTCAGCGAAGGGCGCCAACAGCCTGCCACTGCCACAGGTGGGGTCCAGGACTCGCAAGGGCTTGCCGACCACCTTGCCGTTGGCGGTGTGGACGTTGAAGAGCCCCTCCGCGATGTTCGCTGCGGCCTGGGTGAACCATCTCGGGCTGAAATACTGCTGATGCGCCTGCCCGAAATGAGGGCGGACGACGGCGGCCTGCGCTCCCTTGCTCTGGAACGCGGCTTCGATACCAACGACGGACGGCATAGGATTGACAACGAGTTGCTCAGACATCTAGATACCTCCTTACGATGTGGATCCGATGGTGCGTGCGACCGATATATCGTGGAAAAGAAAAGGAGCCGACCCCAAGGTCAGCTCCTCTCCTGCAGTTCTGCGCGCAGAATCGGCCTAAAGTCGATCAGCCCTTAGCAGGTACGCCGGAGGACCTCCGCAGAGGTCCGGCACCTCCTTGGCCTGCGCCAATGCCTCATCCGGCGTTAACCTCGCGTGATGGCGTTCCATCGTCAGCTTGATCTGAGTCCGTGCGGATTCCGCTGTAGGCCCGACGAAGGTGAAGAAATTACCTGCGGTCTTCAGCCGCGGCCACTTGGGGGCATCGGTCGGTGTGTTGTCCCCCTCGATCAAGTGGTAACTGAAGGGCCGCGCGTTCATCGCCATGTAGACATCGCCGCTGCGGATCACCTTCCAGTGTTCGGCGAGATCATCGGGCTTCAGCGGTACGCGGCCGGCGACAGCGAGGAAGAAGACACCGTCAAGTGCCGGCCTTTCGTACCAGCGCAGCAGGGCGTAGGTCTTGCCGTTGATGATGGCGACCTTGCCGGTAGCGCCATTGCGAACAGTGATGCTGGGTGTATTGGCCATATCGATATCTCCTTGATCTAGTAGGGAAGCCAAGCTTGCTCTTGCTCAGCACAGGTGTCGGCCCATTTCCCTGCCTCGTCTGCCTCGCAGTCAGGGCACAGGATGCGGACCGATTCAGCATCCAGAACCGCGCCACAGAGGGAGCAGAGCTGCAGGACAACGTCAGTTGCTGCGAGGGTATCGGTGATTGTGACAGCCATCTCAGACTCCTTTCGGGTGATAGGGGGAATAGCCACGACGCTGATGGCTGACGGATTCGAGGAAGGCATCGCGTTCGTCAATTGACTGCTGATAGAACGCGCCCTGCTTAGCGGGATGAGGTTGGGTGAGGAACGCCTTGACGCCGGACTGCTCTCCACGGTGCTGCCAGTAGTGGCCGGGTGACGAGATGCAGCGCCAGTGATCAGCTTGGGCGATCACCGCATTGCCGCAGATGGGACAGATGGGAGGGAGTCCGATTTTGACCTCAGGTTCCACCTCGTCTGGGGCTGGTGCAGGCTCACCACCAAGCTGGAGATAGGCAGCCACGGCGCGGATGTGGGGGCAGGGCTTCTTGCCGGTTCCCCCACAAGTACACTGCTTGGTCTTGTCAACCTGCTCGGTCTGGAGGCCATTGTCACTGGGCGTTCCGACGAGGTAAAAGCCTTTCTGTGGGACTACGATAGTCATCATTGATCTCTCCCTATACCGACTCAAAGCCCAAGCCACGCTCACGCAGGCTCTCGTAACGGTTGTGGCCAATCACGAGATGATCGAGCACGGCGATCTCCAGGATCTTGCCGGCTTCCACCAGGCGTCGCGTAAGGGCGACATCCTCGGGTGAGGGATTGGGGTCCCCTGACGGATGGTTATGCGCTATCACAATGCCTGCAGCATTGTGCTGTATAGCCACGCTGAAGACCTCGGCGGGGCGGCATAGCGACGTGTTGATGGTGCCAACGTAGAGCGTCTCCTGGTGAACGATCCTGTTGCGGGTGTCCAAGACCAGGACGACCAGATGCTCCTTGGTCTGGTGTCCCAGCATCGGCATCAGCATGTGGGCAGCATCGCTAGGGGCGCGAATCTGCCACCTCTCTTCGGGTGTCTCGGCCATCAACCGGCGCCCGATCTCCAGCGCAGCCTTGACTCTTGCGGCTTGCGCCGGGCCGATGCCTTCGATGGCGGTCAAGTCCACCTCAGTGGCACGACTCAGGCTGTGGAGATCCTGGAACTGCGCCATCACGACCCCAGCCTGATGAAGTGCATCTGCGGACTGCAACAAGCACGCGACAAGCTCTACATTGGAGACAGCTTGGGGACCTGCTTCACGCAAACGGTTGACAGGGCGCTCACGCGCGGGGAGATCGCGGACTCTCGGATGGTTGTCGGACTGCTTCACAAACGTGGT
>CAZEXX010000410.1:0-1250 GCA_964516885.1 uncultured Anaerolineales bacterium
TCCTTGCGTTCCTTGCGTTCCTTGCGTTCCTTGCGTTCCTTGCGTTCCTTGCGTTTCTGCGTAAGACGGTTCCCTTGTTTCAGTAGAACCAAGCTTGGGCGAATCAACCAGTATGCACAATTCGCCAGCTGATGGATCTATTGCAGCTGCTCCAGCGCACGTACGACTTGGATGGGACCCGTGTTCTCCGCTGGTGTCCCGGACATCACCTGGGCGATGGCAGCCAGACGCGTGCACGCTGATATCACCTGTCCGAGATCCTGCTTTTTCGGTGTGGTCCCGGCCAACCGGGCGAAGTTATCGACGTAGATGCTCTGAAGCACGTCATCGGGAAGCCCAAGGCCCTGGATGATGCCGTCCTCGGGCTTGCCGAGAAGGAAGTCCACAGTTTCGGGCACCCGGAAAGTATCCTGACTCTCCAGCCAGCGGTAGACGATGCCTGCGCGAGCCGGTCCCTCCACGACGGTATGGCGGCTGGCGACATCGGTGCCGTAGACGATACGGTCAGCGTACTTGAGGAAGAAGTCACGCGTTGCGTCTACATCGTGGGACATGTTGTAGAGCATCTCGATCCCGGGGGTGAGGTCAAAGCACACGCGGGGATGTGCGTCCATAAAACGACTCGCTCGCGGTAGATCTGCTGAGAGGAAGTAGAAGTGTGCGAAGATGATGTTGAGGTCGGGATGTTTCTCCAGTACCTCATCCACCTCTGCGTAGAGCGTCTCTTTCTTAACATCGTCGGGGCCGTAGCCCCAACCCCGCTCGCGGGCCCACGCCGGGAGCGTCTCGGGTTGCCAGAACTCCTCGGGGTCGTTGACGTGCCACACAATCGGGAGGCCCAGCTCCTCAACGTGTGCCCAATAATCGGCGAAGTAGCCGTCGGTGACGGGGATGTCCATGACCTGGCGGGAGGTGGGCTTGCCCTCGATCATCTTGATGCCGTCGCAGCCCATTCCGACGAAGTCGTCTAGCTGCCCGGCGAGGCTGCGCGTAATGGCCTTGCCGTCTGAGAGCTTTGCGCCATGGTTGAGCCCGGCAAAGACATAGAATACGTCCGGGTGTTTCGCTTTCATATAGAGAGACTGTGGCAGGCCCATACCCGTGTTGGGGTCCTGGATGGAGACCAGCCCGATCTTGTCAATCCCGGACGCCTCACGGATGGCCAGGATCCTGCTCTCACTGGAGATGGGGCCCATATGGACGTGCCCATCTGTGATACTCCCACTGAACTTGGAGCTCCATTCACTCAT
>CAZEXX010000410.1:1350-3029 GCA_964516885.1 uncultured Anaerolineales bacterium
ACCTCGGGTTTCGCGGGATCGTCTGTACGAAATGCCTGCATCGACCGGTGGCTGCGTAATCCGTTGGCTGTGGACAGCAGGTGGACACATGTGCAGGAATCCATCTCAGTGTATTCCCAGAAGTGGAACGCTCCCGTTGTATCTGCATCGATATCTCTGGGGTGGGGAATCGTGTTTTCAGTTGTAGGCGTCCCGGGTTTCCTCGTCGGCCATCGTTGGCGCGGTCAAGGGTTCCCATTCGGGGGCGTCCCAGGTCCCCAACTTTGTGTGTATGTCCAGGTACTTGGTGGGGATGGGGTGCGTGCCGACCACGACCTTGACGCCGAACCGAGCCTCCAGGAACGCCTTGAATGTCTCAATGTAGGGACAGGGAGGGTAACCGACGACCAAGCCGGTTGCCAGGTGAACGACCTCAGCACCGTTCTTGACCATCTCTTCGCACGCGTACTCGACGTTGCCACCGGGGCAGCCATCGCACGAGGTGTAGCCTACCAGTTCCAGCGTTTCTGTCTCAGGATACGTGTCAAAGGCACCCTCGTGGTTCTTGAGCGCGCGGAGGCATTTGCCCCCGGCGCAGCGGCGATAGCGGTCACAGATGATGATACCAATTTTCGTGGTCATGTTCTCTCCTTGGGTGATGATGCACACAGTATAGGTCCGCCAGGAGAATGGTGCAAAAGGCAGAGGGCGAGGCATTTCCCCGAAGGGCCCACAACCAACCTTTGTGTGACAACCAACGCCACGGGAATCCTCGTCCCCACACCGGAGCTCTAATCTATGGGTGGTCAAGATTCTCTCGTCGGATGTGAGGTGCGAAACCACAGAGCCCAGCGCCAGTGCGCTGAGCTCCGTGCCCAGATTCCCTGCTATTCGCCGATACGCCAGCCGGCGAGCACCGTGCGGACCTTGGCGAGCTGCACCGCGACCTCGGCGTACTCGTTCTTGCCGGTGTGGTGCTCGATGCTCCAGTAGCCGTCGTAACCGGTGTCACGGAGCATTGTCATACTCTCGGTCAGCGGACCCTCGGTGATCGGCCAGGAGATGTGGGTGTGCATGGCGTAGGCCGCCATCTGGGCGTCTCCGTCATTGTTTCGGAAGTGAAGCAAAACACCGAAGCCGGGATGGTCGACGGCCTTGCAGAGCTTGAGCATATTCTCAGGCGCGACCTCGGTGCCCCAGTGGTTCTCGGGGCCGACTCGGTAGCCGTTATCGTAGGCGCGCTGAGCGTACTCGCGGTAGCGTTGGACGATCAGGTCGAACTGCTCGTCGCTCCAGACCTCGTCTCGACCCCCTGCATCGATCCGAATGGTCTTGGCGTTGAGGATCTCCGCGGCTCGGAGATGGGCGAGTGCGTTGCGGTAGTGCGTCTCGCGCACCTCGGCATCGTCCTCCCAGATGTGTGCCTGATCGACGCACAGGTCGGCCAGGACCAGGTCTCGCTCTTCCAGCGCGTCCTTGACCTTCGCCAGGTAGTCATCGTCGGTGTTGGTCAACATCCCGTTCCAGATATCTGCAGAAGCCAGCTGGTAGCGGTACCGGCAGCTGTCCAGGTAGCCGAAAAGGTCCATCTGGCCGTTGCGCAGCAGTCCGTGAAACGCATAGGAAGCGATTGATACTTTCATGGGGATACCTACCTTTCGTGTAGTCTGGCGCTCGGCGCCTCTGTTGAGCCACGATTC
>CAZEXX010000411.1:0-3028 GCA_964516885.1 uncultured Anaerolineales bacterium
CTACTCAAGAAAGTCCCCTTGTTCTCCGCAGCCCCCCACAAGACAACAAGTGAATCGTGAATCGTGAATTGTGACAGCTCCGCAGCGGATGCCACGGATTACAGATCGCCCCCCTCAACGAACCATGACTCTTGACTCAAGACTTTTGACTACCTGCGCACGATCCCCTGGTCACCATCTACCGTCCTCCCCCTACCCCATCAGGTACCTGAACTGCGTCTCGGCCCGGTCACGCCTGGCGTGATCTGCCACCAAAGGCGCGAGGGTGAAGAAGCCGTAGAGGGTCTTGACCCGGTGCGTAAGGCGGGCGGACCAGGGGGTGGGCGCGCCACGGTGACGCCAGTAGGCCGGCGTCCGGGGATCGTGGGCAGCCGGGGTGAGCGTGCCCAGCTCATCCTCGAGGTCGGGCAGCGACCGCCACAGCAAAACGTGCTGGCGGTGGGCCGCGAAACCGAGTCGCGCCAGTTCACCGTAGCCGTAGCGCGATAGCTCGACGAGCGCCGCGGCGTGGTTGATGATGTGATGCAGCCCGCCGAACCCCTGGCGCCGCATCGCCGCTGAGTTCACGAGCTCATCCATCGCCGTCGTGACCAAGCTTTGCTCCGATGTGGTGGGCGGCAGATCGTCGCCGGCCGACAGCGGCACCCGGTCGCCGGTGATCCAGCCGGTCTTGGCGCCGTAGTACCCGCGGCCCGGAATCGCGCCATCGAACTTCGCGATCAGCGTGCGGATGCCCGCCACGATCGCCGGCGTGGCATACGCCGGATGCTCCGCCAGCGCCTTGATGCCGAGGGCTGTGAAGATCACGTTGTGCCCCGACTGCCGCGTCTCGTCGATGTTGGCAACCAGCGCCTCCGCGAGCACTGCAACCCCATCGCTCTGTGGCACGGTCTCCGGGAACGGAGCGAACAGCTCCGGGATTGTGATCCCCGACTTCGTCGGGTCGAACCACAGCGACTCCTCGCCGGCGATGATGCGATCCAGCTCCCCCGCGATCGCGACGTGGACGCTGCCATCGAGCTCCGGATGCTGCTCGAGGAAGAAGCTGCCGGCAATCACGGCTGCACCCAGATGCCCGGCCATGGCGTTGGCCCGCGCGGAGCGGGCCAACGCACACAGTCCCTTGTACAGAGTCGTGGTGTCAATCACACATCGACCCCTCTCCACAGGAGCGCTACACCAGCCGCAGCTCCCGATGCTTGGCCACGATCTCCGCCGCCAGCCGGTCCAGTGCCTCGAAATCGGCCGCACGCGGATACCCCTTGCACAGCACCGGATCCAGAATCTCGACCTTCAGGCTGGGGATCTGTCCTGCGATCCGCTCGACTGCCTTGCTGCTCCATCCATACGAGCCGATGATCGAGGCGAACTTCAGCTTGGGTCGCAGCATGTTGGCCAGGTACGCTGCATTAGCGACCAGCGGGTGCGGGCCGATGTGGACTGTGGGCGTCCCCACCACGAGAGTAGCGGCATCGACAAGAGCTATCGCCAGCTTTCCGATGTCCGTCACCGCTAGATCAAACTGATGCACTGTCACGCCGTTGGCAGCCAGCGCACTCACCAGGTACGCGACCATAGCCCGGGTGCTGCCGTGCATCGAGATATACGGCAGCACCACGCTGTTCTTCGGTTGCGCCGAGACCCAGTCTTCGTAGGCCTCGACGATGAACGCGGGCTTGTCGTAGATGGGGCCGTGGCTGGGCGCGATCATGTCGATCTCGTGCGCCTTGATCTTCACCAGGTTCTTCCGGATGATGGCGCGGAAAGGCATCATGATCTCGGCGTAGTAGCGCTTGGCTGCCTCGTAGACAAGACCCTGGTCCGTCACATACAGATCGGACGTGGCCAGATGTGAGCCAAAGAAATCGCAGCTGAATAGAATCTTGTCCTCGCGCAGGTACGTCGACATCGTCTCCGGCCAATGTACCCACGGCGTGTACAGAAACTTCAGCGTCTTGCCCCCCAACGACAGCACCTCACCATCCGCGACACCGGTCACGCGCTCCTCGGGAATGCGCAGGAGATCCACCAGCATTGCCTTACACTTGGGCGTTGCCAGAACCTGCGCCTGAGGGTACCGCTCCAGGATCTGCGGGATGGTCCCGGAGTGGTCCTGCTCCGCGTGATGTGCAATCACATAGTCAATCGTCTCCACACTTTCCAGCTGAGATAGCAACGTCTCCGCCATCTCAGGATCGACGGTATCCAGGAGCGCCGTCTTCTCGCTCCCCTCAACCAGATAGGCATTGTAGCTTGTCCCGTCAGGTAGCGGGATGAGCGAGTCGAACAGGCGTCTATCCCAATCTACAGCGCCCAGCCAGGCAACACCATCGGTGATCGTCCGTTTTCGCATCTCGTCTCTCCTTACGCAACCATTGAGCAGCGTCACTCCCACACGCTCTGCATCGGTCATCCAATGCAAGTATAGTCTACCTCCATCAGAACCTCAACGTCGGAACGTCCTAACGTTCCAACGCTCTCGCGTTCTTCTCCCCGCCACAGCAAAGGAGGGGCCAACCGCTTGCATGGATAGAACATCTGTTCTATACTTAGGGTATGATCGTAACCCGAGATGACGTACAATCACCCGCGCGAAAGACGAGATGACACGCCTCGATACGGCACCGCCCAGAGGCTCTCCTGAACATACCCCAACCACCGCCCCGCGAAGCGGGTCCCACCGCGCCAACATCTGGACACGGCGAGAAGGTGCCGCCGCCACGGTCGCCATCAGCTGCAGCCGCAGCCGGTACGCCCTGGGTGAAATCGTCGTACAGACCACCTACCGGCTGGCTGCCGGTACCGGCGCCGTGGACGTCGGCGACAGCCACCGCGTCTACCTGGGCAACCCCACCGGTCGCGTCATTGAGGAAGTCTGGGAGCTCCTCTTCGACGAAACTGCACGAGCGCAGCAGTTCAACCCAGGTAGCATCAGCATCCGCCTCACCCCCAAGGAGTTCACCACATGCTGGGAGACCCGCCTCCGCACCATCGCCCAGATCACGGCCCGGGAACTCAAAGTGGTCGT
>CAZEXX010000412.1:0-3008 GCA_964516885.1 uncultured Anaerolineales bacterium
GAGGTGCGCGGGAGCTTGGGTGCCCCGGAGAGACGCGTGTTAGGAAGTTGGATATGGTTCAAGAAAGAAGGGAGAGACGCGGCATCATCGCCGCCTCTCTCCCCGATCACTTACCCCTTGTTGCCTTATCCCCTATCCCTCTTCCCTTTTGTCAGAACCACCGACTCACCGAGTACTCCGGATCGAAGCCCAGGAGCTCTCGCGCCTTGTCAATGCTCACGAGGCTCTCGGTGCCGGCCAAATCCCGCTTGAGCGGTACGTCCGGGTAGAAGAGCTCGACCAGTTTCTGCGTCGATATGCCGGCGGAGTTGTGGCTGTCGTTGACCCACAGCGGGTGGCTGCCCTCGTAGTCCGCCAGCAGACCCAGTTCGATGGCCTGTGCGGAATCACGCGAGTCGATGCTGGCCCAGAAGTTGCTGTAGCCGAACATGATGCCGGCGTTGGGGATCTCGCGGAAGTTCAGCCGGGTCTCCCTGGGCTCGAAAGCACGTTCTGCGCACAGTCTGGTGTGTTGCTCGATGATCTCCTGAGCAATCCTGCGCTGCTCGGCCTCCGACTGTGCCAGAAGCTCTCCGTACATCTTCATCGTTCTGGTTCGCCAACCCTTGATACGCTCCGCGTTGTCCTCGGTGATCTCATAGACACCAGGCAGGCGCAGGAAGACGCTGGAGATGGACTCGCGTCGCCAGAAGTAGGCGCCGATCTCCTCCATAATCTGCTTCGAGAAGGAGTATGGATCCGTGGTGAAGCTGGCGTGCGCCTCGTCCATTGGGAAGTACTGGAGCCGGAAGCGCTTGACCCCGAAGTTGTAGCCCAGCGCATTGATGGAGCTGGCGCTGACGATGCGCCGGATTCCCGCATTGGCGGCGGCCCGGTAGACGTTAAACGTTCCTGTGTCGTTGGCGAGAAAGATCTCCTCACCGGTGCCCAGGGCGGGGTTGGGGATGGCTGCCAGATGCACGATCGTATCCATCCCTTCGATGACCTCGGTCAATCGCTCGAAGTCCACAATGTCGCACTGTTTGTAGGCCGCGCCTTCGATATCGAATCCGGGCCGACGCCCGATGACGGTAACGTCGTGATCGTGGGCGACCAGTCGTTTGACGGCCTCACGGCCGACGATGCCGGTGCCTCCGGTAACTAAAACTCGCATAGAAAACCTCCAAGGTAGGCTAGGTGACGATGTTAGGAAGGTTATGAGAAGCGAGTAAAAAGTCAACAGTCAAAAGTCAGATCGCCCGAGTGGGACGCCTCTGCATCTCCCGGTCGCTTGAGGACGTGAGATGCGACCCCACTCGATCTTCCCATGAGGTCCCTGACTTTTGACTTCGGACTTTTGACTTTTGATCCTCTCCCCCTAGAAGTGGTCCGGCTTCCACATAAAGGCAGTGTCTCGGGGGAAGAGCGCCTGCAGCATCGGCACGGCATCCCCGGTGACGGTTACGTCGGGTGTATTGAGCATATCACGCACGCTGCGATATCCCAGGATGAGCTGCATAAGTTTGTCCTGCGACAGCGCCAGCTGTGCTTCTGCAGCAACGCCGTCCTGGAGCGTGATGTGACCACTCTCCGGCGTCAGCGTGAGCGCACCGAGGTCGGTATGCAGGGCGATGGGCGTCGCCCCCTGGACTCCGGAGAGCCTACGCGCCAGTTCCGGGGCCAGCTTCTCGAAGAACGGTCGCTGATTCATGATGCGCAGCATGCCATCGGAGTAGCGCGGGTTGCGGATGGTCCACTCGGTGCCGAAACGCTGTGCGTACTCGGCGAAGGGATCATCAGGTGGGGCGAAGATCGTGATCTTCTCGCAGCGTTTCGCCACAGCTTGCTGGGCGAGGGCCGTCAAGATCGTTGGGAAGAGGGCGTCATCGGCGGCGCCGACCTCGGCGACCTTCACCGCAGAGCGATCCTTGTCCCACACGACGTAGCCGAGGAGCGTTCCGTTGACATCCTCCCACAGTGATGTTTCGACACGTGCCCCCCAGTACGTGCCCATTTCGAACATCGTGAACCCTTCCGTTGAGCGGACCGCAGCACACGTGCGAAGTGCGTTGTTGGCATTGTACAACTCAACGATGGCGGGCATATCCTTGCTCTCGATGGGCCGCGCCTTGAGCAATTGTGCCCGCGCGCTTGCGCCTGCGGCTTCGGCATCCCGCGTCTTGATGGTGAAGCGATGCTGCGCAACGCAGGTAGCGTAACCGAACTTGTTGTAGAAGTTGGCTATGCCGAAGAGCATCGAGACGTCGTACCCCTCCTCGGTCATATAGGTCACTGTATCCTCGAAGAGCCCTCGCATATAGCCCTTCATACGATGCTCTCTCTCGGTGTGGACGCCGCCGATTCCTGCCATGCGCACCTCGGCTGTGCCGATGCGCATCGTGTAGTCGATAACCCACAGGTGTCCGACCTCTGTGTCGTCGTCGAGCCATAGTTCACGCCGGTGGCGGCGGCCATTGTCAATCGTTTTGATCTGCACGTGCTGTCCTTTCTGGGTAGTCGGATGTCCGAAGTCAGAAGCCAGAAGTCAGAAATCAAGAGACTGACAGCCGAACCCGTTGTCTTCTGGTTAGTGATTCTATCATGCTGAATTCGCTGATTCTTCCCCGCGCAGCGGGGCATTCGCTGATTCTCTATTCCTTCCGCACGCGCGAGCGGAATTCCGGCACGCCCTTGATGCCCAGGTTGAGGTGGAAGAGGGAGCCGGCGAGCGGGCCGTCCTGCGCGCGGTTGCCCACGCTGGCGGTGGTGACGTACATATCGGTGGTGTCGTCGCCGCCGAAGGTCACACACGAGACCTTGGGGACTGGGAATGTGATGCGCTGGAGTTCCTGGCCCTCGGTGTCGTATTGAACCAGGCAGTGGCCATCCCAGCGCGCAGACCAGACGGTACCTGCGGCGTCCACGGTCATGCCATCGGGGTGACCCTCGCTGGGCTCTGTCGGTACGATGACGAACGGGCGCTGGTTGGAGAGAGCGCCGGTGGTTTCGTCATAGTCGAAGAGCCAGAT
>CAZEXX010000413.1:0-2991 GCA_964516885.1 uncultured Anaerolineales bacterium
AGCCCAGGATTCGGGGGCTGACCTCCAATCTTGTGGGCTATGGGTTGAAGATCATCGGGGGCGGTCTGTCGCCCTTGGTCGCGGTAATGGGGCTTCTGGGCGCGATGCTCTCGCGACGGTCGGGCCTGCCGTCGTTCACATTCCTGGGTGTGGTCGGGGCCATCCTTGCCTCACGGTATGTCCATCGTGTCAGCACGCCTCACGATGGCTTCGTGCGTGCCTTCGGGCAGGATGTGTCCAGCTTCTCCAGGCCGCGGATGCTGCGTCACCGATGGCATATTGGTCAAGTTTCCAAGCGTCCGGCGCCGCGTTTCACCCGGAACGTGGCCTTCGCCTCGGTCCCCGGTGTGGATGGTGCGCCGAGCCGCGACTTGCTGTGTGACCTCTGGACGCCGGCACCCAGTGTGCCCTGTTCTGGGGTCGGCGTGATCTACCTGCACGGCGGTGCCTGGCAGTCCTTCGACAAGGATGTTGCGACGCGTCCCTTCTTCCGCCATCTCACCTCCCTGGGACATGTCGTTATGGATGTGTCCTACCGCATGGTGCCTGAGACGGACATGCAAGGTATGTTGGGGGATGCGAAGCGGGCGATCGCTTGGCTCAGGGCCAACGCTACCACTGTGGATGTGGATCCGGAGAGGATTGTCGTATCCGGGGGCTCTGCAGGGGGACACCTGGCGCTTATGGCTGCATATACCGCGAACAGCCCTGACTTTGATCCTTGGGATGTTCGTGCAGTCGATACCTCCGTTCGCGGTGTGGTTGCGTACTACCCGGTGCCCGATCTCCGCACGCTGAAGGATTATTGGTCCGAGCAGTCGATGCATCCACTGGCGCACACGCTGGGGCGGTTGTTGGGCTACTTCTCCAAAGCAGGCTATCTGCGCTGGACAGAGCTCGCCGAGCGTCTGTTTGGCGGGCCTATCGATGAGATCGGTGACTTGCTTCTGGCCTATTCTCCGGTGGCTCACGTGGGAGACCACTGTCCCCCCACGTTGATTCTCCAGGGACAGCACGATCACGTCATCCCCCTGGCCGACGTACGTGCGCTCGCCCAGTCGCTGGTGGCGGCGGGTCGCCAGGTTGTCTTGGTGGAGTTGCCGCAGGTGGAGCATGCCTTTGATATGTTCGCGTTGCAGGTTTCCCCTCCCGCTCAGTCGGCGCTCTACGACGTGGAGCGCTTCTTGGCTTTGATGGTGTGAATGATAACTGTATGATCACAGGAGGCACTACTATGGATACGTCCAAGAACTTGGTACGAGTGGCCATTATCGGCACGGCGCGGCGTTCGGGTTATCTGTACGGTCCCATTCTGAGGGGATTGTCCGGCGAAGTGGAGCTCGTCTCGGTATGGGGACGCAGCGAGGGTTCGGCCCAGAGCCTGGGTGAGGAGCTTGGGGTGCCCTGGTTCACGGATCTGGATCAGCTTACCCGGGAGACGTCCCCGGAGATCGGCATCGTATCGGTGGCCTACAGCGCCAACGGCATTGTGGGACTCATGGCGGTTGAGCACGGGCTGAACGTGCTGCTGGAGACCCCCATTGCCCACGATCTAGCTGAAGCCGACGCGATCATCACAACCGCCAAGCAGCAGCGGGTGAAGATCGAAGTCTCGGAGCAGTTTCACCGACGCCCTCTGGAGCAGCTCAAGCTCAAGCTGATCGCTGCCGGACTCTTCGGAAAGGTCTACGTGTCTTTCAATGACTTTGCCGGGCACGGGTACCATGGCATCAGCGTGATGCGCAGCTATCTGGGATTCGATGCGCGGCCCATCCGCGTGACCGGCGCGGTGAAAGAGTATGATCTGACGCCTCACTGGTCAATCATCACCGGCGTCTCTGGCCCACGTCGTGAGACCCAGGAACACGGCATAATCGAGTTCGCAGGCGGCCAACTCGGTATCTTCCACTGGACGGATGTTGGCTATGATTCCGCGCTGCGCTGGTGGCGCAGCAGCCGGTTCATGGCCGAGAAAGGCATGGGCATCACCGTCGGCGTGGGGCTCGATGTGGAGGAGCGTCTGTCGACGCTGGCCCCGGGCGGACAGGGGCCACGCTTTATCACGGTGGAGCGGCGGTGGGAACGCTGTGATGGTGGGGCTCTGGTGGAGATGGTCGCGCATACGGGCGATCCGGATCTCCCTGTTGTCATCTGGGAGAATCCGTTCAGGCCGGAGGCAATCGGCCGTCGTCTACAGTGGCATGACGACGAGATCGGCGTAGCGGGCTGTCTGATGAGTCTGGTGACGGCGGTGCGCGATGGGTCTGAACCTACTTATGGAGCCTATCAGGCGCGCCTGGACCAAGAGTTGATCCTGGCGATACGTCAGTCGGCTGCGCAGGGCGGGCAGCCAATCGAGCTGCCGACTCCGCCGGGATAGGGCGGCGGCATCTCAGGCGATGGGCTGGTCGGGATGTCGCGCCAACGGCGGGGGCAGAGGGCAGGTCCTAGACCTGCCCGTACAATGCCTGCCTGGGCAATTCTGCCGGCGAACCGAAGCAGAAGATACTGCGTCGCAAGCGGCGGTGCCGGAGGGTCTCTGCGACGGAGACGAGTGCCTCCTGGGCACGAAGAAGCATCCATCGATTCGGTTGAGTTCGACACGCGTGCGCCCTGGAATTTGGGCTTATTTGCCGGGGTATCTATAATAGCTTTGACAAGACCAGGGAGGTCAACACTATGGAGTACCGGAAGCTTGGACGAAGTGATCTTGAGGTGAGTGCGATCTGTATGGGCTGCTGGGCACTTGCCGGCGGCACGGTGTGGGGGGATCAGGACGAGCAGGACGCCATTGATGCGTTGAGGACGGCTGTTGATATTGGCGTCAACTTCTTCGATACAGCCGAGGCGTACGGTAGCGGTGCCTCAGAAGTGCTGCTGGGCCGCGCCTTCAAGGGTATGCGCGACAAGGTCATTATTGCGACCAAGGTGTCCCCCAATAATATGCATCCTGCCGACCTGCGGGCCGCCTGTGAACGCAGTCTGTCATAT
>CAZEXX010000414.1:0-1563 GCA_964516885.1 uncultured Anaerolineales bacterium
AAATCGGACAACCAGGGGACAAGCGGCGGACATGACCGACCCACAACAAGAAGACGTCTTAGAGCAGGCATTGCGACATGCCCTGCAGTATCTCTATGATCCCGCAGAACTGCGCAAAAATCAACTTCTGACGTTATTGGGCATCGATGCAGGCCCGAGTCCCCTGACACAATTGCGGCGCACTCTGTCCAGGTCCATAGAGGCACTCAGACCCGACAGCCACGTCCCGGCCGACGCACACGCGTGGCGCGTGTACAACATCCTCACCTATCGCTTTGTCGAGCGGCTCAGCCAGCGCGAAACAGCGGCGGATATGAACTTTAGCGTGCGCCAATTACGCCGCAACGAACATGAGGCCATCCAAGTCCTGACCCACGCGCTCAGCCACCGCTACGAGCTTCCCGCATCCTCAATCCAACCGCAGCAGGACGGAGATAGCGAAACCGCTGCCGTTGAACGAGATCGCGACCAGGAACTCGCGTGGCTGCAGCAGACCGTGCCCAGCGAGGTCATCGATGTCCAGGCGCTGCTAGAGTCCGTGATAAGTACAGCAACACCGCTGCTCCGAGAATCGCATGTCGAGGTTGCCTTTGACGTGCAGGCAGGGGTACCTTTGATAATGGGGCAGTTGGCCACAGTGCGCCAGGCTCTCCTCAACATACTATCAGCTGCAGTGCCGGCAGCAGCCGGAGGACACGGCCATTTCCAGGTCTCCAGCTCCGACCAAGAGATCAGGCTGACCCTGTGCATGTGGCGCGGCGATGAGAGCTTGGTCCCGATGGATGAACAGCTGATCAGTAATCTAAACATCAGCCGGGAACTGGTCGAGCTCGGAGGCGGCACGCTGAACACCGTATCTCCAACGGACGGCTGCAGCATCATCATGACCTTGCCTGGCGCGCTTCCGCTGCGCATTCCGGTTCACGTCATCGACGATAACGCAGATACACTGCAGCTCTTCCATCGCTATCTGGCAGGCACGCAGTTCGATCTCACCAGCAGTCGCGATCCTGAAGAAGCACTGGCTGACATCATCGAGGTAGCCCCCCAAGCCATCGTGCTGGACGTGATGCTTCCCGGCGTGGATGGATGGGAGCTCCTGGGCCGTTTGCGCGAACACCCGCAGACCCGGGATATCCCGGTGGTGATCTGCACGATCCTCCCCCAAGAGAGACTGGCACTGGCGCTGGGCGCGGCGGCTTTCCTGCAGAAGCCCTTCACCCGCGATGCGCTCCTCTCGATGCTGGCAGGGCTCACCCGGTCGCGAAGCTAGTCCACATCCGCCCCATACGACTGTAGAGTGAAAGCGCCATCCCGTCCGGGCGACATATGGCGGTCCGGAGCCAGCATCGACGTGAACATGCGTATGCTGGTCAGGATCTGATTCACCGAAAGTCCGCCCGCCACTGTGACCGCCAGGGCATCGCTCACGATGGGATGTCCCAGCGGATCCCGTGCGGAGATCAAGATCACCGGCACGTCTTCCCAAGCCGTGCCCTTGCGAAGCCGGAGGAACTCAAAACCATCCATCTCCGGCATCATCAGGTCAAGCAGAATCACATC
>CAZEXX010000414.1:1663-2990 GCA_964516885.1 uncultured Anaerolineales bacterium
AGGATACGCTGCATCGAGGTCCCCTGCTCAACAATCACCCACCGCGGCTGAATCTGCACTTGCGGCAATCGCGATGGGCGGGACCGCGGCTCGTACGGATTGTAGGGATCCACCCAGCGTATATAGCTGTCACCCAGTGGCACCGGGGCGGTAAATGGCAGGCGGAAGAAAAACGTTGTTCCCTGCCCCTCCTGACTTTCCACCCACACCTTGCCTTCGTGCAGCTCCACAAAGCTCTTGCTGATGCTCAGTCCAAGCCCCGTGCCACCATAACGCCTACGGATCGTGGCGTCCAGCTGCTCGAAGGGTCTGAAGAGCCGCGCCCGCTTCCCTTCAGGAATCCCGGGACCGGTATCTGTGACACTCACCACCAGATCGTCTTGCTCGCGCCAGGCTCTGACCGTGACGCCGCCGGCCTCGGTAAAGCGCCCAGCATTGCTCAACACGTTCAACATCACCTCGCGCATACGGATACGGTCACAGAAAACGGAGGGCAGATCCGCCTCAATCTCGACATCCAGGGAGAGTGATTTCGACTTGAAGAGAGGACTGACAGCCGTGACGGCTGAGGTCACAATTTCCTCAAACGCCACGTGTTCGCGAACCAGAGCCATCTGGCCTGCCTCGATCTGGCTCAGATCGAGCACATCGTCCACCATGTCCGATAGGTGCCGGCTGTTCCGCAGGACGACGTCAAGATCGGCCAACAGGGTCGGCGGCAGCGGCACATCTCCATAAGTCTCCGGACTCTCGAGCATCATCTCGCAGAAACCCACGATCATGTTGAGCGGCGTGCGAAGCTCGTGGCTCACATTGGCCACAAACTGCTCCTTGGTACGCCGTTCGTTGTCGGCTGCCTGGCGCAGAGCTTGGGCCAAGCGGTTGAGACGCATCAATTGCCCGTTGGCCTCGGTCAAGTCCTCCAGCGTCTCAGAGAGCTGCTGTTGGTAGTCGCGCGCCTGTTCCAGAGAATCGAGGCTCCGCTCATACCCGCGCCAGGCCCACTGAACCGTATTGACCAACGGCTTCAGCGTCATCAGGAGCGCACCTTCAACGATCCAGATCCCGGCAATCGTGATCACCGTCAGTCCCTCTCCCATTCCCGGAAACAGACCGGGCCAGATCAACAAGACGGCAGTGAAGACGGAGGATGTGACCAGCCCGGCAGGAATGCTGATGAGGATTGTGCCCGCGGCCACGGGTAGGATAAGTAGACTGACCAGGGGAGGATAACGGGTCGCTGCCAGCACCAAGCCCAACATCGCGACACAGCCCAAGAAGAGAAGCCAAGCTGCCTGCAGGTAGCTCCGGCTGCGAACCCAGAAAG
>CAZEXX010000415.1:0-2982 GCA_964516885.1 uncultured Anaerolineales bacterium
TTTACGTCATCAATGACGGGGCGACTGCCGACGATATCGATTTTACTTACACCGTTCCAATAGGCTATCTATATGATTCCAGCGGTGGGGGAGCGGAGATTACCAGTACTGATCCGGCCCACACCTTCACAGCCCCGGAGGAGGAACCGATTGATCTGGGTGGAACCCCACAGCAGCTCCAGTTCGCCGGAGTTGCCCAGGGTGGAAACATCAACATCGGGAATGCTTATATCGGTCCCGACGAGACCTTGACGATCACTTTCGATGTCTATCGTGAGCCGTCTGACTTTTCCTGTGACACCAATCCTGACAGCGACCCTCCGATTCCTGGCCCGGTCGGCGGCTCGGCGATCGGGAGTTATTCGAACACCTGCGGAACCTTCGTCACCGATGGAGTGGACTTTAATACCAATACAGTGACTCCCGATTACGCCGATCTCGATCTGGCGATTCTTCCTGTCACCCAGATTATAATTAACGGGGGGAGCGCCACCTTCAACGTTACACTGGACAATAACGGGATATCCGGAGCGGATGACTGGACAGTGATCCACACGCTGGGGACCGGATATTCCGTCATCAACTCCACGCGTGGATCTGTCATCGGCCAGCAGGTGATCTTTGATTCGGGCGACGTGGGTGGGGGTGTTATAACTTCCTCGGCACCGCGGACCTATGTCATTACTGCCGATGTCGGCGCGGGGAGTCTTCTCCATCAGGCGGAGGTGATCGGGGAATGTGTCGATGCCGGGGGCGCGGCCACCGGCTGCAATTACAGTGACGACGGGACAACCGTCTACGCCTCCAACGCCAGTTTCAGTAAATCCTCCGACAGCCGGGGCACAATCGGGGAGACGGTATACTTTACCGTCATCGCCGATTTTCAGAACCCGGACTATAGCATTGTTACCATCAATGATCAGCTGCCCACACCGGGACTGGAGTATCTCGGCCATACCGTCACTCCAGGGACCTGGACTACCAATACCGCCGATCCAGTCGCGGGAACAATCGAGGTTACCTGGAACCAGATTACCGCCACCACCACCGTCACTATCGACATCGAAGCCCGGATTGATTCCGACGGCGTAAACTGGGCCGGCCTGACCCAGACCAATGACGCCGATATCTCCTTTACCTACCAGACCAATAACTATAACGACAGCGACTCGGCCGATGTCGGGATCATCGAGCCCGATATCGATTCTTTTATCAAGGCCTTTGAAGGCGGCGATCCCAGCCCGGTCCAGGGAGGGGATGAGGTTTACTTCCGGGTTCAATTCGACAACGATAATACCTCCGTTAACTCCACCGCCTATAATATCCACTTCGACGATACACTGCCTGAAGAGATGCGCGACGCCGCCCCGACCATAGTAACTGTCGGAGTCGATGCTCCTCCCTACGGACCGATCGACCGGACGCTTGCCTCTCCCGCCGACTATGGCAGTACTTATTCCAGCGTATCGGGGCAACTCGATATTACTTTCAATACCCCGCTCACTACCTCCGCCGCCCGGCTGGCGCCGGATGAACGGATGCTGGTCTATTACAAAGCCTACATCGATTACGATGTGGGAGCCTTTACCGAGTTCTCCAACTTTGCCCAGGTCGATACCTACTACTCCCTACCCTATGATCCGGGCAACCCGGATATCCGTCAGTACTCGGATGGAAGCGGCTGGCTGGCGCTGACAACCAGTGATCTGACGATTAACAAGACCCTTATCTCCGGGTCACCAGCTACCATCGGGGAGACCGTTTACTACCGGCTGGATGTCACTGTGCCCCCCGAGACAACCGCCTACTGGCCCGATCTCTACGACATAATTCATGAAGACGGGCTTTATTATGTGGCCGGTTCATCGACTTTTTCAGATGTTACCGGTTACCCGACCGAGAGTGTTTCATTCGTAACTTCGACCGAGCCGGAATGGGTCTCTTATACCTATCCGATTCCCGGGATGACCGTCTTCTGGGATATGAACCCGATCGTCAATGCCAGTTCCGGCACGCCATGGGGTGACATTGAATACTACTTTAGGGTTGATTACGCCCTGCTGGTAACCGGTCTGGACGATGGGGGAGGGGACACGATATGGACGCCGCCCGAAGTCGATGATTACGCTCTCGATGACGGCCGAATTAACTGGTCCACCTTCTCCGATGGGAACGGATCCACCAACCGCTTCACCGACGATACCGACATCGTGACCGATATCGATCAGCCGGTTCTGGCCGTCTTCGACAAGTCGACCACCACCTTGAATCCTGTTCAAGGGGGTCAGGATGTGGATTACGTGGTTACCTTTACCAACTCCACCACCTCGAGCTGGAACACGGCCTTCGATACCGTTATTACCGACCTGATACCGGTCGGGATGAGGGCGGCCATCCCAGCGGTGGACAGTATTACAGTTGGCGTCCGGACCTTGACACCCGCGGACTACACCACCGCCTGGTCGGGACAGACCTATACCGTCACATTTATCTCCATCGATACTTCTCTCCCCGTCTCATCTAATACTTCGCCTTCACGGATCGAGGTGGGAGAGACGGTTACCATCAGCTACCACGCCACCGTCGATGCCGATGTCGGAGCGTCCTTCTCAATGACCAATGAGGCACGGGTAACCGAGTATTCCTCGCTCCCCGGTAGTGATCCGGACGAGCGGATCTATCCCGGGATCGGTCCCGACTCCGAGACGCACAACACCACCGATCTCTCCCTCTCCAAGGCCCAGTCCTCCGAGGGGTACACCCCGGGCATTAGTGATGTCACCATCGGAGAGCCGCTTGACTACACGATATACATTGATCTCCCGAATAACACAACCGCCTATGATCTTCTTTTTACCGACACAGTTGAAGACGGTCTCACTGTGACCAACGTCACCGCCGTACCCTCAGGGGCTCCTTTCTGGCTAGAGAATCCGGACGGGACCACCTCGGTCCAGGTTGATTTCGGCGATTTCGGTCCCG
>CAZEXX010000416.1:0-2982 GCA_964516885.1 uncultured Anaerolineales bacterium
CATCGCGGTCACGCTGCTGCTCGCCCAGTCGCGCAGCGCATGGATGAGTGCAGGGCTCTCACTCTCTCGCTCGTTTCTGTCAACTGAAAATGGGACCATTGTCAATCCCAAGGGGCCCTATCTGTCAACAGAAAAGGTGATCAATAGCTGAGTCTGTCACACGTTGTCTGCGGCGCAGCAGGCTCGGTGTGTTGAATGCCCTGAAAAAGGGAAGCTTCACCGAAGCGGGGCATCCTTGCTTACTGAGTGTGATGGACTATTGTATGTGCATGAGCCCGACCGATGCTTCGACAGCATTGCGCTCCTTCTGAGCCGCATATAGTGTTGAGGTCATCGCGACCTGCAGCGGCTGGGCGTACGCTTGGTCGGACGGTTTACAGAGAATACCACGCGTTCGAACGTTCCAACGTGTGAACGTTCCAACGTCATAACTCGTGTTGGAGGTGTGGCTATGAAAGTCGTGATGATGACGGATATCGAGGGTGTTGCGGGCGTGGTGACGTTCGAGAAGGATTCGTACGCCACCGGCAAGTACTACGAGGACGCCAAGCGGTTGCTGACTGCAGAGGTGAATGCTGCCGTGGAGGGCTTGTTGGCGGCCGGCGTCGAGGATGTTCTGGTCCTCGACATGCACGGTCCGGGCGGTATCTGCTTTGAGATGCTGCATCCAAAGGCCAAGCTGATGCACGGGCGTCCGCTGGCTCCTGACAGTGTGCGGAACCCGATTATGGCCGGGTATGATGTGGCGGTGCTGGTTGGCCAGCACGCGATGGCCGGCGTCGTCGACGGGAATCTGGCGCATACGCAGAGCAGCGGGACGATTGATCGCTATACGCTCAACGACATTCCGATCGGTGAGACGGCGCAGTTCGCGCTGCAGTGCGGTGCACTTCGTGTGCCCACGATCTTCCTGAGCGGTGACCACGCGGCCTGCCGGGAGGCCGAAGCGCTGATCCCCGGCATTACGACGGCGGCGGTGAAGCAGGGGCTGAGTCGTAACTCGGCCATTTCCCTCTCGAAAGAGTCTGCTCGCGATCTGATTCGCGTGCGCATCCAACAGGCGGTTGAGAAGCAGCGCGCGGACCCGTTGCCGCCTTTGGTATGGGATCCTCCCTATATTCTGGTGAAGCGTTACTTCCATACCGATGTCGCGGATCGCGCCATGGCACAGCCCGGTGTTGAACGGGTGGACAGCCAGACGGTGCGCCTGCGCAGTGACAACGTGCTGGATATACTCTACCGCTGAGACTGGCCCTGCTTGAGTCCAGGAGCTCAAAGCCTTGGAGCCCCGAAGGGCGGGTTTTGAGCTCCTGGCATTGGCAATGCCGGGTCAATGATCACCCCCATAAGGAGGTCAGCCATGACGTCTAGAGCAGGATGGGCTGAGGTGGAGATCACGCCGCCTTTGGGGCTTCCGATGGGTGGGCGTGGCCCGCGCTTCGCGCCGGCGACTGAAGTGCTGGACCCCCTGATGGCGCAGGCGTTGATCCTGGAGGACGGGGCCGGCAATCGCCAACTCTGGGTCTCGCTGGATCTGATCGGGATGGACCACGGACGCGCCGCGGTAGTGCGGCAGATTCTGGCGGCTATCACCGGGGCGCCCTATGAGTCGGTCGTGCTCAACTTCGCACACGTCCACAGTGGCCCGATGACCAATTTCAACAAATACCCGCCGGTGATTCAGGAGCCTGCCCCGCTGGTTCAGTATCACCAAACGTTGGCCCGCTCGATCCAGCGTGCCGCTGAGCAAGCCCTGGTGCGGATGCACTCCGTCTCGGTTACGGTGCACACCGGGAGCTCCGATGTCGGGATCAACCGGCGCCGGCGCCTACCGAATGGGGAGATGGCGCTTGCGCCAAATCCCGATGGTTTCTACAATCCGGATCTCTGGGTTCTGGATCTCCAGGTCGATGACAGCGAGGATCGCGCCATCATCTTCAGCTATGGCTGCCATCCCGTGATCGTCTATGGATTCGCCTGGGATGGGATCTCCGCCGGCTTTCCTGGTGCGGCGCGCGCTGCCCTGCGACATGAGCTCGGTACCAACGTCCACTGTCAATTCTCTCAGGGGCTGGCGGGGAATGTGCGTCCTCGCGTGCTGGCCGATCGAGATCTAGGTGCTTTCCGCAAATCCCGGCCCGAGGATGTGATCCAGGCCGGATCTGAGCTGGCCCACGATGTGGTGGCGGCGCTGCAAACGTCGGGTGAGCAGCCGGCGCTGTCGCTCCGGGCGGTTTCCGGGTGGATGCATCCGCGCTTCGATGCGGATCGCGTTATGCCGTTGTCGTATTGGAGCGAGATGGCGGCCCGCGATGACGAGTTGAGCCGGAATGTAGGTGGATATTGGGGCCGCCGCATTGCCTCCGGACGTCCTCTGCCCACGATGCTGCCGATGGAGATCGGGCTGCTGCAGCTTGCGGAGGGGCATCGGGTCGCCTGGTTCAATGCCGAGGCCTGCGCCGAGTGGCTGCCGGCATTGCGGGAGTGGCTGGACGATCCTGTCCTCACGGTTCTGGGTTACTGCCAGGATGTCAGCACCTATCTGCCGACGGACGCGCTGTTACCCGAGGGCGGCTACGAAGTCATCAACGCGAGCTGGTATCATCAACTCGGGCCGGCGCCCTTTGCGGCGGGGATCGATGAGACCGTGCGCCAGGGCTTTGAGGCACTCGCTCGCCGTATGTAGCAGGGGAGCAGCAGAGCAGAGGAGCCGAGGTGCGCGGGAGCTTGGGTGCCCCGGAGAGAGACGTGCCGCCAATCCGTGAAGAACAAGAGGGGGAGACAAGGCCATCGCGCCTTGTCTCCCCCTTACTGCTTTCTTCTTACTACCTACTTCGCCTCTTCAGAACCACCGACTCACCGAGTACTCCGGATCGAAGCCAAGGAGCTCTCGCGCCTTGGCAATGCTTACGAGGCTCTCGGTGCCGACCAAATCCCGCTTGAGCGGTACGTCCGGGTAGAAGAGCTCGACCAGTTTCTGCG
>CAZEXX010000417.1:0-2958 GCA_964516885.1 uncultured Anaerolineales bacterium
GTATCTTGAGTTGTCGCGGACACCCTCTCCATATACGGTGATCGACCCCGTTCGGTTGCCTAACTCCGGGCGAAAACATTGACACGCCTGAACGTCTCGAAACACGTGCCACCCGGCGGCAGCGTCTCCTCGATCATGCGAGCGTGAACGCAGGACCGGAATGCCTCCCTGTCCGCACCGGCGATGTGCGGCAGAAATGGCACCAGGCACGGTTGATCGACCCAGCGGAGCAGCGTGGCCGTGTCGGGGAAGTACCGATCAACGGCATGAACCACGGCCGACGGAAGCCCACATACTGAGCGGAGAGAGCGGGCAACGCCCACCACCTCCCCATCGGGCACCAGCGTCTCCAACTGCACTGTCACGCGACCATCACCGCATCCCAGATCGAGCACACGCTCGCTGCCTTTGAGGTCCAGTTCCGCAAGCAATCGCTCGCTCCACGCCTGCTGGTGAGCAGAGGTCTTCTCGAGCTCTTGCCGTCGAACTCGTGCGCCACAGTGAACCTCCATCGCGTCAGAGCTCGTGTGAGTTTACTGCACGTGGCACAAGTCGCAAGGTGATTCAGGTCACGGTCGATACATCGTTCAGGCGTAAGCTACGCAGGGGTACCGGGAAACCAAAGGGGGACTAATGTGTTCCGGCGGAGAGCTGATAGTGGGGTATGCAAATGCTCTGGTCGTTGTGGCCCTCCTGATAGCGCTGTAGGGGCGCCCCTTGTGGGTGCCCCTACATTCGCCCGGCGCCATCGCGCTCCTTGCGGCTTTCTTGGCGTCTTGTGCGGCTTTGCGTGAGGCCTTGTCTCAAAGGTTGGCTTCAGGGCCTGCGGACGTCCAGCCGGCGTTCGTAGCGGCCACCTGCACAGACCTGAACACAGGACAGAACTCCGTTTCACCCCCTGATAAGCGCCAACACTTCCGGCAGAAGCGCCCGTGTGGTGGACAAAGCTTCCTCAGCGTGAATCGTGACGTTGCCGCTCCAATCACCAAAGTATCCGCCGGCTTCCTTGAGGATCGGTGGAAACGGACCGCAGTCCCAATCGCTCATAATCGGATCGAGCATGATCTCAGCGCGGCCCGTGGCAACAAGTGCGTGGCCGTACGCATCGCCCCAGCCCGCGCGGTAGTAGGTGGCATTTCTGATCCTCTGCCAGGCCGTGGAGCGTCCCCAAGCCTCAAAGCTGTTGACATCGGTGAAGGACACCACGGCACGATCGAGGCGAGTTTGTGTCGAGACGTGACACCGGCGTCCATTCCACCAACAACCCTCACCCGTGGCTGCGGCAACCATCTCATCCAATGCCGGGAAGTAGACGGCGCCCACCTCAACCGTCCCCTCGATCTCCAGGCCGATGAGTACAGCATACAGTGGCACACCGTGGATGAAGGATTTGGTCCCGTCGATCGGATCGACGTACCAGTGATGCGTCGACCCGGCAAAATCATCAGCGCCGTACTCCTCGCCGACAATCGCGTGGCCGGGATACCGCGCCTCGACGCGCGCGCGAATCAACTGCTCGGATTGGCGATCGGCAGTGGTTACCGGCGTGTCATCTGTCTTGTAGTCAGTATGGACGCCGGTCTGGAACGCGCTCAGTGTGAGTCGTCCGGCCAAGTAGGCCGTCTCAACCGCAAAGTCCATGTATGAGCGAAGCGATATCGTCATTGACAGGCACTCCTCTTCCTCAATCTGTGCGTTGACCTATACCCGAGCTGTTTCGAGCGCAGCCGCGTAGTCCTCCGCACCCAACACGGCGCGCAGCATCGCCATCACATTCCCGGGCGGGGTGCCCACTTGTATGGCGTGGGTAGGGGCCGCGATGTAACCGCCGCCCTCACCGAAGATCTTGACCAGGCGTTGGCTCTCGCGGAAGACAGTGGCCGCATCAGCATCGGGCAAGAGCGATTGCACAGGTATCCCGCCGTGGAAGGCCAACCGGTCACCGAAGACATCCTTGAGTCGCTCTGCATCCATGCCATCGGCATCGGTCTGGACCGCCTCCAGGACGTCGATCCCCGCATCGATCAGTTCGGGAAGAATATCAGAGACAGCGCCATCGCTGTGGAACATCACCGCCGCCTGAGGTGCCAACGCCTTACCCAAACGGAACAGCCGGGCGTGGTACGGTTTCAGCACTTCGCAATAGGCCTTCTGCGACATCAACAGGCCACGCTGACCACCCAGATCATCGGCAAAGTAGAGAATATCGACCAAATCGCCCGTGACCTCCAGCGCCCGGGCCATCTTGGCGGCGAAGAAATCCGTGATCCGCCCTAGCGCGGCGCGCACTACGTCAGGATGGATCAGCACATTGATCAGCGCCTCCTCGAGCCCCGTCATCCAGCAGTAGATCTCAAAGGGATTGCCGCACGCGCTGATGGAGAGCTTTCGCGCCCGCATGGAGTCAGGATCAAGCCGCAGCTCTTGCTCGCGGAAATGGGCATAGTCATAGAGATTGTGATCGGGCCAGGGATAGCCATCCAGCTCTGCCGGGTCAGTGACCCCGGAGAGCGGAGTGTGGACAATCTCGTCATAGCTGCCGGCACCGTAGGACTGAGATCGCCGGACAATACCCCAGATATCTTTATCAGTAGCCGCTACCCACAGGGGGTCAGGCCCGACTTGGCGCACATCGTCGACCGTATCCCTCAGCGTGGGCCAGTCCAGACCACGATCTTCCAGATACGCCGTCAGAACCCCTGCCATCTCCGGGGTGGGTCCGAAGTTCCACGAGAAGGGTACGCGGGCCGGCACACAATGCGCCAGTGCCGTACGCACGCGTGATCTGGGGTCCCCTGGACTAGATACGATGACTGACTCCTGGTTGGGTATTGCGTGCTGGATGTTGGATGTTGGTTTTTGGCCACTTGGCGCTCGATCTGGACGCCAGATGCCTGATCAAACTCGACAACGAAGCTCACTCGGTGCCAACAGATGTGCATTCATCGCTCGACTGCC
>CAZEXX010000418.1:0-2948 GCA_964516885.1 uncultured Anaerolineales bacterium
TCGCCCTCGCGGTCGCAGACGTGGATGATGCGAGTGGGGTTGCTCGGCCGTACCTGCTCCGTAATGACTCGATTTACATGCCGAGTCATTTCCATCCACCGAGCGCTTTCCTTTCTCTGACCGGGCGGCGTTTTTTTTCGCTTGCGATTCTTCTGTTTCGTCGTCGCTTTTTTCTTGGGGCGACACCAACAATGCTGTCCGACGACGCCAACGGCTATGCCGTTCTCGCGCAACGCCAAGGCCGTGTGGACGAACATTCCTTGGGCCTTAGTGTTGTTGACCGGTCCGAGCCCCTTGGCTTCGTAAGCGTTTGGGAAAACCATGCTGGTCGTGTCCTGGACGACGAGCACGGTGTCCAGGACGCCGCAGGTCTGGGCGGTGTTGCGGTCCACGGAATCGCGAAGCGCACTTGGGAGGACTTTCTCATTCTCGATGAAACGATAGGTGGCCTTCGTGTCGGCCCATTTTTCACAGGCCTGAGGGATGCTGTCAGTGGGCGCAGCAGCAAGCGTGGCGGCGATCTGGATAGCACGATGACGCAAGCGCAAATCGCCGAAATCAGCTTCCGCGAAAAGGCCCGCGGCCCAAGCCTCGGGCGACGAAACGGCCGAGATCTCGGCGTGAGAGCCGTTGGCGTCGCGCCCGGGCTTCGGCGGAAAGAACGGGGAGGATTGGGCAATCGACAGCGCCATACGCAAAGAATGCAGGCTGGCGCCAAGAAAGTCTAGCAACTTTTTCTGTATTTATTATAATAACCATCTGGTGCGATCTGGCATAACCAGTTGTTTGTGGCGAAACTTGTGGGTAATGGGTAGCCTTAAGGCAATACATCTTGGGGGTGCTTGCGTCAAGTGGATAGCCCCCAAGACAGCAATTCCGCAACTTCAGGCATTCTTCTCTTCAAAGCCCATGAAATCGGTCTTTCAGCGCTGAATAGCGAATCAGAGCAAATTCGCATTCAAGAAAAGGCTTGACTTTTCATCGCAATCTGATATAGGTAACTATATCAGATGTGGAAAGGAGCCCCATACCATGCGACATCGAGGAGGGCAAACACCAAGAGAGCGCGCCACGCGTTCGGCTGCGATCAAATTCATCGGCCAAGGAAGGCCCATGCTCCAAGGAAGTCTAGTGACTATGAAACGCAAATGCGGCAAAGAGGGCTGTCGGTGCGCGCGCGGCCACCTGCACGTCTCGCTGTACCTCGCCACGCGTTGCGAGGGCAAACGCAAGATGATCTACGTCCCCAGAGAACTCGAAGAGAAAGCGCGGCGCTGGGTCGAAGAGGGCCGCGAGGCCGCCCGGTTGCTCGAAACGCTTTGTCAGGCCTCGCTCGAGAACTTCTTCAAAGACAAAGAGGCCGCCAAGCAAAACCGCAAAGGCCCACGGAAATGATGAGGCGATTCTGTGGCTACATCGACAAGGTCTTCGGTTTCACCGCCTCGCTCAGAACCTTGTGCGACACGCGCGTTGGGCCCCAGATCCCCACTTCGAGTGTCTGGGCAACGGCGTTCTTCACGATCGCTACGCGACGGGGTAGCCTGAACGCAATTGAATCGGAATTGCGCGTGCCCGGGCGCCTGGAACGCCTGGTTGGTCGCGACAAACCGAGCGCCGATACCGTGGGGCGCGTCATGGGGCAGATCGATTCGGGCTCGCTTCGGCGGATGCTGCGCGAGAACAACCATCGTTTGCGACGCAAAAAGGCACTTGATGAGAACCCTTGGGCTTTGCGCTTCGCGGCCGTCGACGGCCACGAGTTTTTTTCCCAGTAGACATCGTCATTGCGCGGCCTGCTCTGCGCGAACCATCACCGTGGGCAAGAAAGGCAAAGAGCGAAAGGTCACCGAATACTACCATCGCGGCGTAGTCTGCACTCTCATCGGATTCGACCTGGCCCTGCCCCTGGACGTCGAAATGGTCCAGCCCGGAGAGGACGAGGTGGGGGCGGCCAAACGCTTGCTCAAGAGGGTTTTCCGTGAGTACTCACGTTTCTTCGATGCCGTGGTGGGCGACGCGGCCTACCTCGAAGGCCCCTTCTTCCGCTTCTGCCAGGAGCGCGGCAAACACGTCATCGCCGTGCTCAAGAACAACAACCGCGCGCTCCTGGCCGACGCCGAAGGAGTCTTCAGCGCCGAGGAGCCCCGAGTAACCGACGATGGGCGACGCACTATCGAGTACTGGGACGCCGAAGGCTTCACTTCTTCTTCCGGAATCGATACGCCTCTCAGAGTGCTCCACACGCTCGAGACAGAAACCAAACGCGAACGGATCGCCGGGAAGTGGGAGAAGAAGACCGAAACCCATACTTGGTGGTGGGCCACCACAATTCCCAAAGCCGTCATGCCCTCGCGCCAGATCTGGCAAGCCGCCCACAAACGCTGGGAGATCGAAAACCAAATCTTCAACACGTTGGTAACGCACTGGTCGCTCAACCACTGCTTCCGACACGAGCCTACGGCCATCGAGAATTTCATCCTCACCATTTTCATAGCCTTCGTGCTCGTGCAGGCCTTCTACCGACGCAACCTCAAAGCGCCCTTGCGCGCGCGTTTCACCTTGATCGCGATCGCCTCGCAGCTCTACCTGGGCCTGGCCGAACTGAAGGGATGGCGCGCTGCGTGGCTTGACGAAGCATGCCGCGCGCCGCCTTGATCCACACGGCTCGCGAAATGGCAAAAACAACTGGCCGGAGTTTGTGCCCTGCGGTACTGCTCGCAGGCAATGGACTCGCGTCGCCTGCTCCCAGGGCGTCCGGCGCACTGGATTAAAACAGGCCGAAAAGACCTCTGCGAATCTCCTCGCTCGGGCGCGGCGCGCTCAGCGATCGGCAATACCCAACAACTACAGCGCCACAAACATCCCCCCGCGCCCAGACAAAGCCGGAGTTGCGGAATCGCTGGAACTTACTCGAAGAGGTTGACTTTCAAACTATATATAGAAAGAGG
>CAZEXX010000419.1:0-2944 GCA_964516885.1 uncultured Anaerolineales bacterium
TTCCAGATCGGCCAGGTAGGTATGAACAACCAGGTCCGGCAGCTGGTCTTCCAGTTCAGCGATCTTGGCGTCCATGGATTGGCGCAGTTCGTAGCTCTGCTCTTCGAGCTCCGAGAGGTCAATTTCCATCTCGAACATATGATTGATGCGGCGCATCAGGTCATACCAAGCCTTGAAGTCGTGCTCGATGCTGATGGCATGGACCAAGTCGGAGACGGGCGAGAAGTCGTAGGCTGGGACAATAGCGTAGAAGACGAGGAACTCCAGGTCGAAGTGCTCGGCGTTGTCGACCATGTAGGTTCCGATGGTAGTGCCCCCCTCGTAGTTGGAGAAGCGAACGGCGTATTTCTCAAGCTCCTCTTTCATCCCCGGTAAGCTGTAGACGCACGAGACCTCGCGGTCCCGGCTGTACGGCATCGCGCCGTAGACGCCTCCCACGGCCACGACGCGCTTCACGCCCAGGGTCTTGGCTGCACTGAGCAGTGCCTCGGTGTAGCGGTCGGCACGCATGTGAGGCTCCTCACCCAGGAAGATGACCAATCCCTTTTCGTCGTCGCCCCAGTAGTAGAATTCGTTTTGCGGCTTCTTAAGCGATTGGCGGTAGCCGTCTTCCAGCTGGATTTCAGGGCGCAGGAAGTGGTGGGCTCCCGGAAGTTGGAAGAGATAGAAGCCGTCGTCCTTGATTTCACCGATCTTGCGGGCATTGGTCCGGTGGATGAGATACAGGGGCAGCCCCGATGAGATCGCTCCCGCATCCGCCCACTGGCGCCAGCCGACGATCATGTAGATTTCCTTGGCCTTGGGTGTTTCCCACAGCGTTATCAGGTCGTTATCCATAGCTAGATCCCTCGATAATCCGCACGATAAGATTACGACTTCATGTTACCACAGGTGCGGTGTTTTCCTCAATTAGGGTAGGCATCCTACAGCGCCCTGATGGTGTGATCTGTCTGTGAGCTGATGGCCAGGGCGTTGCGCAACGGGCGGCCGAAGCTCTCGGCCTCAATCTCCATCTCGTCGCCCGGTGTCAGGGCGATGCCCTCGGCGAAGCTCAGGGTCGCTGTGCCGAAGAAGTGCACGTGCACGTCGCCGGGGCGGCAGAACTGGCGGTACTTGAAGTGGTGGTATTCCAGGTTGGCGATGGTGTGCGACATGTTGAGTTCCCCGCTCAGGAAGGGCTTCTCCCAGATAACGCTGTCCTCGCGGAAGATGCGTGAGACACCGCGGATGTCCTGGGGGAGTTCCCCCAGCCGCAGTTCAGGGCCAAAGGTGCAGGGGCGCAGTTTGGAGTGGGCTAGGTAGAGATAATTCTGCTTCTCCATCACGTGATCCGAGAACTCGTTGCCCAGGGCGAAGCCCAGTCGATAGGGTGTGCCGTCGAACCCCACGACATAGAGTCCCACAATCTCGGGCTCTTCGCCGCCATCCAAGGCGAATGTTGGGCCGAGGAGCGGGCGGTAGGGGGCGGTGACGATTCCGCCGTCGCCCTTGTAGAACCACTCGGGCTGGACGCCGTTTTGACCAGGAGCGGGCTTGCCGCCGTCGATCCCCATCCGAAACATCCGCATACTGTCGGTCAGGGGTTCCGCCGACGTGGCGGCGGCGTCCGTCGAGGCTGTGTCTGCTTTATGCATCTCGTCGCGGGCGTCGGCACTGCCCAGATGGGTCAGCCCCGTGCCGCTCACCAGCGTATGGGCCGGGTCGGGGTGGTCAAGCGGGACCAAGATGCGCCGCTCGGCGACAAGGGTGGCGTACTCCAAATGCCGGCCGGCCGTCTGCTCGCTGAGCACCTGGGTCAGCGACTTGCTGCTGCGGATTGCCTCGAGCGCCAAACTATAGACGGTCTGCTCCCCGGCAAGTGCGTCCACCGTCTCGGCGTCCCGGACGATCCCTACCCGGTGTGTCCCCTCAAGATCCAGAAACTGGATGATGCGCATGACGTCGGTCTCCTTTCGTGTCGCTTGCTCACTCATTCTCCCATTCTCTCACTCTTCCGCCCCCAGATGTCTGTCCGCGAAGTCCAGATACTGCGTCCAATCATACTCGGTGATGTCGTGTTTGCCCGCGCGGATGTGGTAGCCGATCCGGCCGTGGGCCGGGGTGTGGAGGGGCGGCATCTCGTCTATCGGGAGCCCGGCGGTGCCCAGCAGCTTGTAGACCGGATCGGCGGCCCTGGCGGCCAGGAACTCTCCGCGCGGATCAGCCCAGAGATCCTCGGCGGCGCTGGCGACGTAGACGGGGCGCGGCGCGATGAGTGCGATCAGTTCGTGCTGGTCGATGGGCTGGGCGGCTTCATTGTCGTTGTACTGCTTGTAGTTGGTACAGAACCAGTGTGGGAAGGTCGTGTTGATCCGGCGCACGCTCTCGCCGATGCGACGGCGAGAGATCGCAGCGCCGCCGCATCCGGAGTCATTGGAGATGACCAAAGCAAAGCGTGGGTCGGTAGCCCCGGCCCAGAGGGAGGTCTTGCCCAGTCGCGAGTGGCCGATAACGACGACGCGCGCCGCGTCGATGTCGGTATCCATCTCGAAGGTGTCGAGGGCGCGGCTGAGGCCCCAGGCCCAGGCGCTGATGGTGGCCCAGGCATCGCCGGCGCTGTCGTCTCGTGGGAAGAGCGGGTGGACGCCGTTGGCAAAGCCATCGTCGGTATCGGGGTCGAGGTCGCCGCAGTAGATTGTCGCCAGCCCGTAGCCACGCCGCAGGATTAACTCGACCGGCCAGCGGGTGCTTGCCTTGCCGCGTGAGGCCTCGGTGGCGCGGTTGTTCTCAATGCCCATCTTAGGTGTGCCCCGCATCCAGGCCGTGGAGAGCAGAATGGCGGGGTCGTCCTGGATCGTGTGGTTGCCGTTGAAGTTCAGTCCCACGAACAGGGGCACCGGGCCCGATTGAGTGTTCGGCAGGTAGATCAGAATGTGCATTGCCGGACCGGCTTGGTCCGCGCTGA
>CAZEXX010000420.1:0-2922 GCA_964516885.1 uncultured Anaerolineales bacterium
ACAGCTCTGGACGATCTATTCCGACAGGCCCTGGCACCGGTTGCAGATCAGGAGGCCCCGGCGAATGCGTGGAAGCGACTGGTCCGTGCAGTGCAGATGCCGCCGGTCGAACGAACTGCCTGGGAAATGCTCCTGGAGCGCCTTGCGCCGCCGCTGCGTGGCTACTCGGCTGCCTGGCATCGCCTTGCGTCTTGGGTCCGTAGCTTCACGACCTACCCGCCTTCATCCACACATCTGACGTACTGGGGAACTGATGGGAGACGCCACCCTTCTCCCTATGCCGGCCCGGTAGTCCCGCAGATACTCGATCTGCGATATGCTTCGTAGGGCTGCACCAGGGATGCGGTAGCGGTCTGCTATGGGCGCGAGTTTCTCTATGTCCACCACGGACAGTAGGTCGAGCGCGTGGTGATGTTACCTTGACATTTGGTTATTTTTCTCTAGAATGAATATGGCGTGTTGGGTCTATCCTATGGACACCCTACACGTCTTGGTTTGGCAATGATGCAAGGAGGTGGGAAAGAAGTCAAAGACTGGTGCGTAACAGCACTCGATGATAGACGTCTGAGAATCTAGAATCAATCCTTTTTGAAGGAGGAGACAGAATGGCTAGGAAACTGATGGCTGTGCTCGGGGCCCTCGTAGTGCTAAGCATGGTACTGACCGCTTGCGCGACGCCAACCCCCGAGACGATTGTTGAGACCGTGATCGAGACGGTCGAGGTCGAGGTCGAGGTCCCGGTCGAGGTCGAGGTTGAGGTCCCGGTCGAGGTCGAGGTTGAGGTCACGCCCGAACCGGTGGAGCGCCAAGGTGCTTGGCTGGATACGGTGATTATCTCCGAGGAGCCCTCGTCCGATTCCGCGGTCACGCGGATTGAGGTCGGCGACATCGATGTCTACGCGTACAGCATCTCTGAGCCCGACATCGCGGATCGCATCTTCGCGTCTGATGACATCGCCTACGAGACTTCGTACGGCAGCTACAATGAGATCACGTTCAACCCTTCAGGCCCCGAGCTCGACGATGGTAGCCTTAACCCCTTCGCCGTCCCGGCGATTCGTGAGGCAATGAACTGGCTGATCGACCGCGACTACATCACCCAGGAGATCAGTGGTGGCCTGGCCCGCCCGCGGTTCGTCCCCTTCAGCTTTGCCTCGACGGACATGGCCGCTCTGGCTGACGTCGTCGCCGGCATCGAGTTGACCTACGCGTACAACCCCGAGAAGGGCGCGGAAATCATCACCGCCGAGATGGAAGCGCTGGGCGCCGAGTTGGTCGACGGCATCTGGCAGTACAACGGCGAGCCCGTCGAGATCATCGCCCTGATCCGGACCGAGGATGAGCGCCTTGAGATTGGCGACTACGTCTCCAATGTTCTCGAGGACATCGGTTTCACCGTCACGCGTGACTACAAGACGTCCGCTGAGGCCTCCCCCTGCTGGATCAGCTCCGATCCAATGGGTGGCTGCTTCAACTTCTACACCGGCGGCTGGGTTTCAACCGCCATCAGCCGTGATGAGGCCGTCCAGTTCAGTTTCTTCTACACCCCCGATGGCCTGCCGTTCCCGCTGTGGGCAGCCTACGCGCCCACCGATGAGTTCTATCAGCTGTCCACCGATCTGACCAACAGCGCCTTCGCGTCCATGGACGAGCGCCGAGATATGATGGCCAGCGCGCTGGATATGGCCATGAAGGACTCGGTCCGCATCTGGCTGAAGGACGACACCGGTGTCGCCCCTCACAAGACCAACGTCACGCTGGCCAGCGACCTCGCCGGCTCGATCTACGGTTCGCAGATCTGGGGCCAAACGATGAAGTTCACGGATCAGGTGGGCGGCTCGCTGAACCTCGCGATGCCCAGCATTATGACCGAGCCCTGGAATCCCATCGCGGGCACCAACTGGGTCTACGACATGATGCCCCAGCGCGGTATGCAGGGCCGGGCCGTTGTGCCCGATCCCTTCACCGGTCTGCACCTGCCGATGCGGCTTGCCAAGGCCGAGGTTGTTGTCGAGACAGGCTTGCCCGTCGTACAGAGCCTTGACTGGGCCACACTCGAGTTCGCCGATGAGATCGTCGTACCCGACGATGCATGGGCCGACTGGGATGCTGAGAGCCAGACCTTCATCACCGCCGGCGAGCGCTTCACCGAGACCACTACGGCGAAGAGCAAGGTCGTGATGTACTACGAGGATGACTTCTTCGACACGGCCAAGTGGCACGATGGCAGCCCCTACACCATCGGCGACTTCGTGATGTTCATGATCATGCAGTTTGACCAGGCGAAGGAAGCGAGCCCCGTCTACGATGAGGCCCAGGTGCCCGACTTCAATTCCTTCATGGCTGCGTTCAAGGGCTGGCGCATCGTCTCTGAGGACCCCTTCGTCCTCGAGTACTACACCGATGCTTACCAACTGGACGCGGAGACCAACGTCACAAACTTCCGTGCCGCGCACCCCTCCGACTACGGCAACGGCTCCGAGGCCCCCTGGCACACCGTCGAGCTCGGCTGGCTGGCCGAGGCCAATGGTGAGGCCGCCTTCTCCAGTGACAAGGCGGATGCGCTTGAGGTCGAGTGGATGAGCTACATCGCAGGCCCGACTCTCGAGATCCTGAAGGCCAAGCTGGATGAGGCACAAGAGACAAGCCTGATCCCCTACGAGCCCACCCTGGGGCAGTACATCACCGCCGAAGAGGCCGCGAGCCGCTATGCGAACCTGCAAGAGTGGTTCCGCCGCTACAATCACTTCTGGGTCGGCTCCGGCCCCTTCTACCTGCAGAAGGCTTTCCCCGTCGAGGGCACGCTGATCCTGCAGCACAACGATGACTACCCCGACATGGCCTCCCGCTGGGACGGCTACTCCGGCGCCCCCATCCCCACTGTCACGGTTGACGGTCCGGGCGATGTCGCCATCGGTGAGG
>CAZEXX010000421.1:0-2910 GCA_964516885.1 uncultured Anaerolineales bacterium
GGCGCAGCGTTGTCCACGCGGCGTGCTCGCGGTCGCGGTTGACGACCATCAGCCAGGGTAGCCCCTCGTCATCTACAAACTCGCCCAGTACAAACTCGCCGCCCTCTATGCTCGTCACCAGGCCATCGCCGGGCAACGATATTGCTCCCTGCGGCGCGTCCGGCCAATGGTAGACGCCGCTTGAGGTGAGACGCTGCAGATGTGGGCCAAGATGCTGCATTTCCAGGTTGAGCCTGCGCACCACATCGTATTTTGGCGTGCGCTGACCGTATAGGTCAATGATGCCGTTTCGATAGTTATCCTCGTCGGGCGTACAGTACGTGAAGTAGACAATGCCCTGCCCGCCGTAGGCCAACGTTGTGTAGACTTGCCAGCGCAGATCGGCCGGCGAGGGATCACGATAGTCGAAATGGGGTGTTGAGAGAATGACATTCCAGAAGGGAAGGTCGGCGCGCAATGCCTGGCGGCGGATGATCGCCAGATTGGCAAAGTACTCGGGTCTGTCCCCCCATTCCATCAGCGCGTAATGATCATAAGAGAGGATTGGCGGCTGAACGGTCTCCACGAACGCCTGCACGTGACGTTCGTATTCCACCGTTCCCAGTTGGTCGGGGCTGGCATAGTTGGGAAAGAGGTTGATAAGGGGCACACGCGCCGGGTCGCGAGACTGAAAGGCGCGTGTTAGCTGAGCCAGGTTCTCAAAGTGCCGCAAGTGAGGCTCATCGGTCAGCAAGTAGCCCCACAACGCCGCGTGATCTGCATAGTCATCTATGACTGTTTGCACGACCTCCTGCCAGTCGGGTTGATTCGGCAGGTCGCGGTGGATGCGCGGGTCGGCTATTGCGACTTGGATGCCTACCTGCTGCGCCAGATCCAGGACCAGACGCCCTTGCTGCGGGGACTCGACCACTACAGGCACAACCGTGAAACCGCAGTCGGCCATCTCCTGATATCGTGCCAGGTCCGGCGGCGGCGCGCACCACAACCCAATAGGAAATGAAACCTGATCCATCGTATACTCCTTTCGAGAATAGCTATTGGCAAGAGACAAGTCAGCGCAGCAGCATCATCTCGTACAATGCGCTGCCCCGCTCCACGGCTTGAACATCATCCAGGTCAATGCGCAGTTCCAGTTCGGCGTTGAAGCGAAAATAGTAGGGATTGACCAACCACCCCAATAGCCATTGTTTCCACCAGGGCAACGCGGTCAACAGGCTAGTCGCCTCGATCTGCTGCGGATGGCGCAGCGCCAGGTGTACTGTTCCTTCCTCGCCCCGCCAGTGAAAATCAAGCTGGCGCGGGTATTGTTTGCCGCAAGAGTGAGTTTGCCAATCAGCAAGCTGCAAGGTTAGCGGGCGTCCATCGCCGATCAGGATGCGGTTGCCTTGCGCCAGCAGAAACACCGGCAGCTTTTGAGAGCCATACTTCTTGGTGGAGACCTGTTCGACAAAGATGGTGTGAAAATCGCCCACGTTTGCCCGTCCCCAGTACCAATGCGACATCACCGTCGGCAGGTCCACATTGCCCCAGTTGTGATCGTGATAGCCGCGGCCCTGCACCGCGTGCGTTTGCCCATCGTAGGCCAATGTACCCTCCACGTCGCCAAAAGGAATGGCCGGCAGCCAGGCAAAATAGCGAGAAAAATCCGCGGTGTAGTAGTTCTTGCCCACGCCGGGACGCCAGGGCGGCACCCGTCCGGTGAATGTCAGATCAGCTGCTAACGCATCCACTTTGACGTGCAGTTCGTAGCGACGCAAGTCGCCGCGCACCCAGTTATCGTCAATATGTACATCACAAGAATCACGGGAGGCCGAAAACTGATTGGGGGCGAAAAACGACAGTGCCATCTCTTTTGTGCCATCGGGCCGCGTAATTGTCACCTGCACGCCGGGCGTCAGCGGTGAGCGGCGGTTGATGAGCGATTTGGTCATAAAAACAATCACCGCTGTAGAACCATCCTGGAGATGCGCGTCAAAATACCACCATTCAAAATGCCCTGGGCCGGTATCCGCGCGTAGGCCATCTTCCCACAGCACCACATCTTGAGTGAGACCCTCGTGCGCGAACATTTCTTCCTGGATACCGGGAATCACCTGTTTACGTGACATCGCTCATGGCCTCCTTCGAAAACAGTCCACAATCCGCTGGGGCCGGTGTCAATCCTAACGCAGTTGAGGCCCGCGTCCCTCTGCTGAAGGCTCGACACGAAGACGGGCTCGGGCCTCGACAAGGTCGAGCATGACACTGGCCCTGGCAGAACGGCTCCTGCATTTTCGTGCTGCGTGGTGTGCGCGTGAGCGCACGTGGCGTCTGCTACGAAGACAAGCTCCTCCCTGTCTTCTGTGGTTGGCTATGATCCGAACCTGGACTTTGTGACCTCCAGTTTGGCCTCATCCAGAGCGCTTTCCATCTGAAAAACCAGCACACCCTCCGAAGCGGGGTTGCGCAACGCGACATCTAATGCATGGCCGTATTCCTCGGCCGACAGGCGGGCCAAAGGCTGGTCTACCGACTGGATGATGGGCCAAACCGGCTTGCCGGTCAGGTTATGGACCTCCTCAATGACCTCGCCGATCCAACTGGGTGGCCGGCCGCACATCAGGTGGTAGACCATAGGTGAGAAGACGTCCACGTGCTCTCCCAAGGCGCGGTAGTCCTGCCCGACGATCTTGAGAATGGCCCCGTCGTGATCTTGCGGCCGCCAGGGCACGCCGAACAACCCCAGAATAGCATCGGGACGGAGACGCTTGAGCACCCCCTTGGCCTCCGCCGCCCAGGACGTGATCTGCTCGCAGCGCCAGGACGTCCACTCGTCTTCGTAATGATCCAGCACCGTGCGTGCAGCAGTTACGGTATCGCCGGTGGGAAGATCGATGCCCTTGTTCCGGCTGAAGAGCGCCAGCGTGTAGG
>CAZEXX010000422.1:0-2890 GCA_964516885.1 uncultured Anaerolineales bacterium
CTATCGCACTTGGAGTGAGGCCGCGCATTGTCTGTCATCCCGAGCGAGTTGACCCAGCTACCGGCTTTGCGAGGCACCAAAGCGAGGGATCTTGTGCTCCAAGAGCGTACGCTCTTGCGGCACGAGATCCCTCACTGTCGCGGTATACCAAGTAGTTGTCTGCTCGACCCGTTCGGGATGACAGACTGGCTTGAGGCTTTGGGCAGATGCGATAGCCCTGATCATCGTCGTTGACGTCGATCCAGGATGATCTATACTAGCTCCTGCAACTCTGACAGCACCCCAAGGAGCATGCGATGGAAATCGTAACCTATCTGATTGCTGCTGTGGTAGCATTCTTCGGCTTTATGTTCGTCGTCGGATCGCAGGGCCAGTTCATTCGTGTCGTCGTCGGCATCATCCTCTTCGCCGCCGCCGGCGTTTTGGTCTACCTCACCCGCGTGAAACCTACGAAGGAGGAGATCACCCACATTCAGAAGATCGACCTGACGGGCGACGTACAGCTGGAGCAGATGAAGTGCCAGTCCTGCGGCGGCGCACTGAGCAAGGACAACCTTGAGGTCAAAGCCGGCGCCATCTTCGTGGAGTGTCCCTACTGCGGCGCCTCCTACCAGATCGAGGAAGCACCCAAGTGGTAGCACCGGCACCTGCGCCGGGCAGGGCAGGGCAGTTGCCCTATCACCCAAGGCGCGGGTGGCATCGATGGATCTCAGCCGTCAGTTCGCACAGCGTTAGCTGCCGCAAAAGAGTGACGGAAAATCGATACCGCCCGATGATCACACCCTACAGCGCAGAGTTACGTAGACGACTAGAGAGATGAAACTAAGCCACCAGTGGACAGATTTCCTCAATAGAATCCGAAAGGGTGACAGCGCCGGCCTACGCACAGAGGCCCTGTCTCATCCCCCCGGCCTCCTGACCTACCCTATTCAACTCGACGGCGGTCAACGTCGCATCCATCTACGCATCCACGAAGATGGATCCGGCGTGCTCTTCATCGACGTCACCGAGGTGATTCACCTGAACCCGACCGCGGTTCAGATGGTCAGCCTAGCGCTGGACGACGTCCCAAAGGAGCGTGCAGAAGCACGTTTGGCGCGCCGGTACCGCGGCGTCACGCGGACGGAATTGTCCACGGCGCTCAACCGTATGTATGAGATGGTGGCACGCTTCCGCGAGAGTACAGACGGCTGTCCCACGTGCGCCATTGCCTCTGGTGTTGAGTTCCAGCCGGTTTTCAGCACCCCCGTCACGGCGCCCTACAAGGCCGATGTGGCCCTGACCTACGCGTGCAACAACGCCTGCCCGCACTGCTACAACGAACCCGAGCGATTCACAATGGCCACGCTGTCTGAAGAGGAGTGGTTCCGGGTCTTCGACAAGCTGAACGCGATCGGCATTCCCCACCTCATCCTGACCGGTGGGGAGCCGACGCTGCTCCCGCAACTCCCCGACCTCGTGCGCTACGCCAACCGGTTGGGGCACATCGTGGGGTTGAACACCAACGGTCGCCGGTTGGCGGACGATCAGCTGGCCCGGCGCCTGGCAGACGCCGGGCTCAACCACGTGCAGATCACGCTCGAAAGCCACATACCGGCCGTACATGATGCGATGGTCGCCACCGAGGGCGCCTTTGAGGAGACGCTCTCCGGTATCAAGAGCGCCCTACAGAGCGGGCTCCACACCATCACGAATACCACACTGACACGCCGGAATCAGGATCACGCGGTCGACATCGTCGGCTTCCTGGATGATGTGGGACTGAAGACCTTCGCTATGAACGGGATGATCTATGCCGGCGGCGGCACGTCCACGCCGGACGCGATCCCGGTGGAGGAGATGGCATCGCTCTTGGTGGCAATCCGCGACGAAGCCGCAGCGCGCGACATGCGCTTCCTATGGTACACGGTCACCGACTACTGCCGGCTCTCGCCCTTGGAGCTGGGGCTCTCGCCGAAGCGCTGCAACGCCGCCGAGTACTCGATCTGCATCGAGCCCAACGGCGATGTCCTACCCTGCCAATCATACTACGTCTCCGCCGGCAACATCCTCAACGATCCCTGGGAGGCGATATGGAACAGTGAGCTCTTCCTCTCCTTCCGGGACCGCGAGACAAACCCTGAAGCTGCCGGCCTGCCCGAGGAGTGCTGGGATTGTCCCGACCTGGAGATGTGCGGCGGCGGATGCCGCCTGGAGAGAGAAGCGCGCTCCCCAGGCGGCGTCCGAGCCGCCGAGCATGGCTGCGCGCGCACAGGTGCACGCACGGGCGCACGCGGCTTGAGGCGGGCCTCGGGAGAGAGCGTCGCCCCAATACTGACTGTGACTACGGAGCACTATGAACACCAAGCCCAACGCTGAGACCACCTATATCCTAGACAAGATCGACTTCCGGCCCAACATCGCGTCGCTGAAGAAGCGCCTGCACATCAAGGATGGCAGCTCTCTTGAGGCGGACCTTGTACACCTCTTGGATGAGGCTGTGGCCATCGCCAGACCCAAGGCGATGCACAAGGTCGTCTTTATCGATGAGAAGCAGACCGATGCTGTGGTTGTCGACGGCATCACGCTACGCAGCCGCGTCCTGCGCGTCAACCTTGACGCTGTCCACCGGGTATTCGCCTACGTTGCCACGTGCGGACAGGAGCTCCAAGCCTGGGGGGAACAACAGGACGATATGGTGTTCCAGTTCTGGGCCGATGTGATCAAAGAAGCAGCGCTGGGGTCTGCATCGCGTGCCCTGCACGCGCACCTGAAGACGTGCTACGAACTGGGGAAGAGCGCGACGATGGCCCCGGGTTCGCTGGCAGATTGGCCGATCCGCGAACAGCGCCCCCTCTTCAAGATTCTGGGAGATCCGGAAGCCGCGATCGGCATCCATCTGACCGACAGC
>CAZEXX010000423.1:0-2888 GCA_964516885.1 uncultured Anaerolineales bacterium
AGTCCCGATAGACATCGGGACCGCGGGACTGTCGGTTTTGCGGGTCACACTGATTCTTTTTCTGTCAACTGGTAACCATCCTCTCCCCACTCCCTATCTAGACCTTGCTCGAAAAGCCTTTTAAACCACGAAGAACACGAAGTTCACGAAGGAATTTGAAAAAACAGGAATAATTACATAGTTTTCTTTGTTTTTCTTCGTGTTCTTCGTGACCTTCGTGGTGAATATTTAGTTTTTTGAACACAAGAAGTTGAAAATACCTTTTCGAGTGTGGTCTATCTAGTCGCGGGAATATCCCCGGTGGAACCGAAATAAGCACGAGTTATTCCGCGAATCGCCCAGAGGCCGGAGGTTTCCCGGAAGATCCCGATGTCGTCGTTACCGCTGCCGGCGTAGTCGGCCGGGACCGGCTGGTCCAGGCAAGAGCCATAGTAGGTTCGGGTAATCCCCCGCATTGCCCAGAGGCCGTTACCGGGCCGGAAGATGCCGATCTCCCCGGTCCCGTCTCCATCGTAGTCTCCGGTCCCCGGCCAGTCGTCCTCCCGTCCATAGTAGATCCTGCTCGTTCCCTTTAGAGCCCAGAGACCGACGGCGGGCCGGAAGATCGCGATCTCCTCCCCGCCGTCACCATTGTAATCGGCGGGCATCGGCCAGTCGCCCCTGCTCCCGAAATAGACCCGGGTGATCTCCCTGATCCCCCAGAAGCCGGAAGCGTCCCGGAAGATCCCGATGTCGCAGCAACCGTCCCCGTCATAGTCTCCGGGGATCGAAATATCACCGCTCTTCCCGAAGTAAACCCTGGTCATTCCCTGAACCGACCAGAGGCCGGAACTGGGAGAAAAAACGGCTATCTCCGTGGAACCATCCCCATTGTAATCGCCGGAGGCCGGCAGGTCGTAATCGTCCCCGAAGTAAGCCCGCGTTAATCCCCGGACCGCCCAGAGACCGGTACTTTGACGGAAGACGGCGATATCGCTCGTCCCGTCCCCGTTGTAATCCCCTGATTCCAGAACGAGGGAAGATGAGGGAGTGACGTAGTGGAGAAAGGTGCCAAGGGTTCCCGCCGCGAAAAGATCTCCCCCGGGACATCCCCAGATACTGTGCAGCCACGCCGAAGAGGGGCCTTCCATATTTGACCAGACCTCCCCGTCATAGCGGATTACCCGGCCTTGCTCCCCCACGGCGTAAATTTCATCGGCGGAACGTCCCCAGACCCCCCAGAGAATGTTCGGGAACCCCCCCGCCATCGTCATCTCTTCCCAGGAAACGCCGTCATAATGGAGGATGTAACCGATCTGGGCCGGGCCGCCCCCCACCGCGAAGATATCGTTGGCGGCCGCCCCCCAGATCCCGTGTAAATCAGGGAAATTACTTGGAACGCTCATCTGAGACCAGTCCCCCCCGTCGTAGTGGCCGATCAGGCAGTTGTCGCCCACCGCGAAGACGTCGCTTCCCGAACTACCCCAGATCCCCCAGAATATGGTATGGATCCCGGTGCTCATCTCGGTCCAGGTGTTCCCGTCGAAATGATAGACGATGCTGGCTCCAGCCGCGAAGACGTCGGTCCCGGAACTCCCCCAGAAAGCGTCAAACCATTGACCGGAAGCCGTGCTTACCGACCAGGCGGCGCCGTTGTAGTGGAATATCGTCCCCGCCGAATCCGCGGTGAAAACGTCGTCCGGGCCGGCGCCCCAGACCCCGAGGAGGTACGCGGAATCCGGGACCGACATCATCGACCAACTACCGCTCGAGCAGTGGAGCATGGTGCTGAAATCACCCGCCACGAAGATATCCTCGCAGGAACTGCCCCAGATGGACCGGAGCGTATTACCGGTAAATGAACTGTTAAGCTCCGACCAGCCCCCGCCGTCATCCTGGAGGAGACACCCGCTATCCCCGACCGCCAGAACATTACCCCCGCCGACCCACAAGCCCCAGAGATCATCCCCGGCGCCGGTCGTGGACACTTCCCAGTCCGCTCCGTCATAGCGGATGATAACCCCATCGTCCCCCGCCGCGAAAACTTCACTCCCCGAGCTGCCCCAGACAGTGTTGAGACCGAACGCAGCGCCGGTAGTCAGCGGACTCCAGGCGTTTCCGTCGTAGTGAAGGACGGTTCCGACCGCGCCCGAGGCGAAAAGATCGCTGGCGGAAGCCCCCCAGAGGCCGTTCAGCCAGTAGGGAGTGCCGCTGGTCATCTCCGACCAGGAGTCTCCGTCGTAGTGAATAATAACGCCGCCGTCGCCCACGGCGAAGAGATCGGAGGCGGATGCGCCCCAGACAGCGTGGAGTGTGGAAGAGACGGGAGAGGTCATCTCAGACCAGGAGCCGCCGTCATAATGGAGGATGGTGCCATCCGCCCCGACCGCGAAGACGTCATCCCCGGAACTCCCCCAGACGCCGTCAAGCTCGGCCTCGCTGCCGCTGGACATCGCCGACCAGGCGGCCCCGTCGCCATGCAGCACGAGGCCGTTGGTTCCGACTACGAAGATATCGTCGGCGGAGTTTCCCCAGATGCCGAGGAGCCATTCGGTCGTACCGCTCTTCATCGGAGACCATCTCCCTCCGCTCCGGCGATAAATCGTTCCCTTATCTCCCCCCGCGAAAACCGCCCCCCCCGGTTCACCCCAGATGGCCCGGTAATCGTTCCCCTGGGGAAGAGGGTTTTCCCAGACCCAGCCCACGGGATAAGCGGCTATCGGGGTGAGAAGAAAAATGGCGGCAGACAGTAAAACCATCGGGAGAAATACTTTTTGTCTCTTCATCGAAGCCTCCTTTGACTTTTTTAAATATCGCTTAGAAAGTTTAATTATCTAAAGTAATCTTAGCAATCAAGGAGATGTCGTGGTCCGACCCTAATTCTCCTTTTTTTTCTCTTTATACCTTTT
>CAZEXX010000424.1:0-2863 GCA_964516885.1 uncultured Anaerolineales bacterium
GCATCCCGCGCCGCGCCCCAAGCCGCGTCATCCAGCGGGATCCCCACCACCTCGTCCTCAGGTCGCCGCACCAGCGACATCGAACTCCTTGAGTTCGCCGCGTCCACCGGGCAGACCAGCGTGCACTGCCCGCACCCAACACAGCGCCCGGCATCAACCACCGCGAGTTCACCGACTGATATCGCGTCAAACTGGCACCGCTCCGCGCAGGCACCACACGCAATGCAGAGATCCGCATCCACCTGCGCTCGGTACGCCGAGTGCGCAATCGCCGTCGGGATCTCGAACTCCGATAGGCGACGCAGCACGCCGCAGCAACACGTACAGCAGTTGCAGATGTAGAAGTGATTCTCCCGGTAGTTGCCAACCGTGTGCACGAGACCCGCCTCCGCGGCCTCATTCAAGAGGGCCAGGGCCTCGCGCTTGTCGATCACGCGGTCCACCTTGCTCCCGCCAAAGATGCCCTCAACCGGCGCGAACATCAGACAGACCTCCAGAGGCGCCTCACAGCCCTTGCCCAGGAGCTTCTGCTGCACGCGGCAGATGCAGTCGCGCACCGCCCAGGACTTCGCACCCTCCAGCAGCGCCACGGCTTGCTCGTAGGGCTGGATCTCCACATCCTGCTTCACGGCCTCGCCCACCGGGATCACGCGGTGTACCGACGGTCCGGGGATGTCGAGTCCGCGGGAATCCTGGAAATACGTCTCAAAGAGCACCGCCATCTCGGCATCCATCCGCGGCAACTGCGCCTCGTAGAAGCCGACGACAAACGGCATAAGCGCGAAGCTCAGCCCCCGCGCCCCCTCACCAGCCGCACGGCGCATCGTGATCAGCCCCTTCCTGACCATCCCCTTCAGCGTACGACGAGCCTCGCCGGCATCCACGCTCGCCCGCCCCGCGATCTCCTGAGTCGACGCCGGTGCCATCGACATCAAGCCGGCAAGCAGCGCCTCCTCCGGCGTGAACAGCTTCTCCAAGAAGCGTAGCTCCGCACCGCTCTCAGTAGCGGGAAAACCATTCGGAATCGCATCCAATTGCTGCGCCAGCGCGCGGTAAACATCGTCAGACATAGAAGAATCTCCTTGTCACTATATGATCGGACGTTTGGCCGATGCCAACTGCCGCAGTGTAGCGGGCAACGTCCTCCGCGTAGTAATCCTGTAGCCAAAAACAGTCGCGAGTGTAGACCAGCTTCCCCGACCTGCAAGTCCTAGTTCAGCTCCGGGCTCCTCGTCCACAGGAATGACACGCCTCCGACATGCTGGGCTCCTACCTTTGTGGGGCGTCAACGAGCCTGGGGACGTGGTACTGCATTCTTTGGTCGAGAGAATGGTGATCGAACCCCAGAGACGCGGAGCTTTGACTCGCGCTGAGCCACACTCAACGTATCTCCTGAGGGGAGAATGCTCTCCTGAGGGCCACGCCTTACAGACGAGCAAATAGGCCTGCGCACAGCTCGTCAGCAGAAAACGCGGGATCCTGGGAGCGACAGCCGGCGCCCTCAGGCAGGGGAAATCAGAGGCTCCACTCTCCTCGGTCGGACACACCTACAGCTGACGCAGGGCGCGCAGCACAACCCGCTGCGCGTCCCGGGTTGCAGCTCTAAGCATGTCGGTGTAGGCCGCTGAACGCCATTCACGCCAGACCTCGTCGCTGATGACCAGCAGGTTGGCGACAGCCACATCGCGGAACTGCCCGAGCGCAAACATCGCCGCCGTCTCCATATCCACACCCAAGACACCGTTCGCTCGATGCGCTGAGATCACGCCGAGCAGCTCGCGGTAGGGCGCGTCAGTCGTCCACTGAGTGCCCAGCTGGATCGGCAGCCCCTCCGATGCCGCAGCGTCCCGCAAGATATCCACAAGCTCACCATCGGGCACCGGCGCGCCGCTCCCCGGCAGCGTGTAGTGAGGTGAGGTACCGTCATCGGTAACGCACCGATTCGGTATCAGCAGGCTGCCGATCGGCAGCGAGGGCTGCAGACTGCCGGCCCACCCCAGAGTGATGAACGTCCGCGCACCGCACGCGATCATCTGTTCCATTTCCGCCACCGTCGTTGGTGCACCGACCCCCACCTGTGCAAACGAAACCAGTCGCTGACCCACAGTCCCCGTGAAAAACGGACGACGCTTGCTCCACGGCCACGCCGGCCGGAACTCAGCCCCGACCTGTTCCGCCATCCTGCGCACCACCCCCGGTGCCCCCGAGAGCACAACCACCGGCGCGACGCCGATCTCCTCAACCGTGATGCCCCGCTGGGCGGCGTAGTGGCGCATATACATATCCGCCGTGAAGCGCGGTTCCTCCATCATGTCACCTCCTTTGGACGCGCCGCCGTGGCGCACGCGCCGCCGTGGCGCGCCAGCTCAACGTCAGTCGGCCTGTCACTTTCCTGCTACTAAGGACGAATCGCGTTACTGCCTGCGAATCTCCGCAGCCTTCTCGATCCACGCATCGCGCCCGACCAGCTCGATGCGGCACAGGTTGCGGAGATTCGTGAGGATGATGTGTTGTGGAGATGTGGGTACAGCTGACGATGCGGTCTGCGGTTGCCCTCCCTCCCAGCAACATGATAGACGCCGCCCAGAGCCCTGTCAAGGAATCTGGCGCCAGAGACACGGCAACAGAGGAGGCACCACTACGATGATATGGCAACCTTACCCGAGCATTGGCTTCGGCGTCAACCACACTCCCCCTGTCCCTGTCCCCCACCCCTTCGTCGGTATTCCTTCTCGCCATGCCCCCTATGTGAGCGTGTCGGTGGTGTCGTAGGTTGCCCAAGTTCCAGCGGCGACCTTGATGTAGATGCGGTAGACGGCGTCGGTGGTGTCGTGGTCCACGAGGATGTCGCCAACGGTGGCCA
>CAZEXX010000425.1:0-2856 GCA_964516885.1 uncultured Anaerolineales bacterium
CGCACCATTCGCCGCATCAGGCGCAGATCGGTGAAGCGGATGTAGTTGTTGTCCGGGCCCTTCATCTGCAGGAGCGTCTCAATGTAAAGTTTGAACTTCTGCTCAGCAGGGATGGCCTCCGTCATGCCCTCATAGAGCCCGTGGAGGCTGTCGATCAAGATGATCTGGTCGGACCGCACACGCATCGGCGTGACCTCAGGCTGCCGCCGCCCTGTCTTGAAGTCATAGTAGGGAAGCATGACCTCATCGCCCGCGATAAGCCGCTGCAGATGCTCATTGATCAAGGCCAGATCCAGCGCCTGTGGGGTCTCAAAATCGTAGTCACCGAACTCATCCTGGGGATGCATGTCCAGATTGAAGAAGTAGTTGTCGACGTTGAGCGAGACCAGACCCATACCCTCACGCTCCAGTCGCTCACCCAGCTTGACGGTAGTCGTCGTTTTGTTGGAGGATGACGGGCCGGCGATGATCACAACGCGCACAGATTCCCGATGGTTCAGTATCTTGGCAGCAGCATCATCCACATCCAACTCATAGGCCTGATCCGATTCGTGGACGATATCCAGGAATTCTCCCCGCGCAAGGCGCTCGTTCAGACGATAGACATTGTGAACGTTGTGGTCCACAGCCCAGTTAAGGACCTCCCACAACTTCCGGTAGGGGATGTTCTCCGGGTCGCGCTGAGTCTTGCCCTCCCGGCGGCGCTCACGGCGGATTGCGCGCTCGCGGCGGTAAAGGATGTAGGCTTTGGCCGTACTAGCGTGCCCATTGTCGATCAGGACGCGCTCCACGAGGTCCTGTATCTCCTCCACCGTGGGGATTCGGTTCTTGTCACAGTTGCGTTCCAGGATATCCACCACTTGAGCAGCAAGTATCTCTGCGGTGCTTCGGTCGCGTCCCCCAACGGCGACAGCAGCACGGTAGATGGCATTGGTGATTCGCTCGCGATTGAACGGCACCACGGCCCCGGTACGCTTCACAACGTGCGTCAGACACTCACTCATAGCCAGCCTCCCTTCACACGTTCGATATGTCAGATACTATGTTGAATACTATAGCATAATGACGAGAATCCTGCACCCAGTCCACCCGGGTACGAATTTGCTCACATGTTCTAATTGAGGCTTGACTTAGAACATATGATCGAGTACAATGTGATTGGGATATTGGGATATTGGGAAACAATAACCCACAGACAGAGCATCAGCAGTGAGCTATTTGGAGGCGAAAATGGCTAAGCAGCTACCTGAGCGACAGCAGAAAGTACTGAATTGCATCGCACAACACGTGGACGAACACGGCTATCCCCCTACGGTGCGCGAGATCGGTAACGCCATCGGCGTCAACTCCACTTCGCTGGTCACCTATTATCTCAAGCGTCTTGAGGAACGCGGACTGATTGTCCGAGAACCCTCTATGTCACGTGCGATTCAGCTGACCAAGACCGCGACAAAGGAAGTCTCCGTCAAGATCAACGACGGCGAGTTGCTCCCGATTCCCTTCCTGGGTTATATTGCCGCCGGCGTCCCCATCAATGTGGAAGCACTAGCCGGCAGTGAGATCATAGAGATCAACCGTGCCCTCTTTGGTCGCGACATCTCCGACCTATACGCCCTAGAGGTCCAGGGGAACTCCATGATCGACGCGCTGATCGGTGACGGGGACATCGTGATTCTCAAACACCAGGATCGCGTCGAGAATGGGCAGATGGCGGCAGTGTGGCTGACCGACGAGGAGTCAACCACCCTGAAGAGATTCTACCGCGAGGGCAAGCAAGTCCGGCTGCAGCCTGCTAATCCCACCATGGACCCCATCTACGTTCCCACGGGCCACGTCCAGGTGCAGGGCAAGGTGGTTTTGGTCATCCGCCAACTGCAATAGCAGGTCTAGCAGGCTGTCGGAGAATCAGTTCATACGGCTGAGAAATCCGGTTCTTGGTCATTGATTGCCCCGTTTTTGCGCAATGAGGCCGTTGTTCTACGCTGAAAAGCCGGATTCCTTGACTCTTCCGACAGGCTGCTAGCGCACACGCGTCACAATGGGCAGATAGCTCTTCCACGGATCAAACGCCAGCCACAGGGAATCCTCCCACCGGTGACCTGTGCCGGTCGTGAGCAGCGCATCCACCCGAAGCGGCACACCCCAAGTCTGCCCCTGAATCTGGACGGTGGCCGTCTGGGTCTCGTGAGGTGCCAGGACGCCGCTCCAGCTTGCCAGAGCCAAACCGTGGGTGAGCGGCGTAGATATCGTGATCGGGCTGATGCCCTGCATCATCCAGAGCGATAGCACGACATCATCTGCAGCGGTCGGGCTTTCATTCCGTATGGCAAAGGTCAGCGATACCGGGACCGTGGTGCGCACCGGGTCCAGCCCCGTCAAAAGCCAGTCACTCGATGTCAGATCCGGCCCAACACCATAGAAGGGTGCCATCTTGGAAAAACTGAGTCCCCACGCCGGCAACGTCAGCGTCACCGTCGGCGAACTCGTGGGCGACGGCACGCCCATCCAGACTGCACGCCACATTACCGTGGTTTGCACGTCTGGAGCGACCCAACCAGACCACGTGAGCTCACGAGAGATCGGATCATAGTCCAGCTCTGGCGGCAAGTGTCCCGGGATGACGGCAAAATCCGCGGGCACCCGATGGACGATCGCAGCCGTGACGGCAGAACTCTCACTATTGTGCAGCACCAGTGTGAATGTCGCTGGGTCACCTGGCGCGCACACCGTCGGGGAAACAGTCCACTGGCTGCCCCCCAGAGCCGAAAGCCAGCCAATGGCGTTCGACAAAGCCTCGCTGCGGGCTTCCAATGGCAGTGACTCCAGTGGGAGCGCATAGAACAGCGTCTGTCCCGC
>CAZEXX010000426.1:0-2850 GCA_964516885.1 uncultured Anaerolineales bacterium
GGGCGCGCCCCCCGCCCGGGGCGCCGGCCGGCGCCCCGCGCTGGCCGGGGCCCCCGCCACCGGCACCATCGAGATCCTGACGCTCGCCAGCGCCTACGACGTAGGCGCTGGCGATCTTCAGGATCTCGATGGTGCCGGTGTCGTTGTCCACTTCTAGGTCGACGGCCTGCGCGCCGACGGTGTAGTGCACGACGGCCCGCGTGCCCTGTCCGGTCTCAGGGTCGAGCCCGGTGACGTATGTGGGCATGAACTTGCCGGTTCCCACGACCGGGCCGCCCTGCCAGCCCTCGAAGTTCTCGTTGGGGAGGCCGTAGATGACCATGTTCTTGAGCGGCTGTTCGCGTTCCGACTTATAGGAGACTACGATGCCGTTCTTGATGTCCAGATCCTCCGGGTTCTCGTTCCAGTAGGCTGCCACGGTGTCCAGGATTTTCCCCTTGGCGTCCTCGGCCGCGGCTTTAACAGCGTTGCCCATCGACCAGGTGATCCGGCTCGCCACAGTTTGCCATTCGTACGGACTGTACTTGGTATCTACAGGGTTGGCCGAGACACGCACCCACTCGTAGGGTATGCCCAGGGCCTCGGCCGCCATTTGCGCGGCGACGGTAAAGGCGCCCTGGCCGATCTCCTGCGCGCCGACGTAGACATTGAGGGTGGCGTCCTCGTTGAAACGCACGATGGCGGAGCTGCCCGGGTTGGGCGGCATAGCCGGCGCCTTCCACATAATCGCGATGCCCTTGCCCCGAACCTTGTGGGGGGCCGACGGTCCGGATTCGCGATCCCAGCCGATGGCCTCCGTGACCTTGTCAATGCAAGTCGGCAGGTCCACCTGCGGCATGGTCATGCCGGTGAGGATCGTATCGCCGGTGCGGACGCAGTTGCGGCGGCGGAACTCCACGGGGTCCATGCCGATATGGGCTGCCAGCTGGTCCATGATCTGCTCGATGCCCCAATGGATCTCGGGCATGCCGAACCCGCGCATCGCGCTCCCGATGGGGTGGTTGGTGTAGACGCAGTAGGAATCACCTTTGACGTTGGGGACGTCATAGGGACCCGTGCAGGAGTAGCCGGCTGCGCGGGCGATGTTCACGCCGTAATCGTTGTAGGCCCCGCCGCCGAAGTAGTAGACTACCTCCATCGCCAGCAGATTACCGTCGGCGTCACAACCGATCTTATAGTTGGCGATCAGGCTCTGGCGCACGTTGGTCGCAACGAATTCCTCCTCGCGCGTCATGCGCACCTTGACGGGGTGTCCACGGACGGCCTTGGCCATCAGGACCACGTTGGCCTCGATGGAGATGCCGGCCTTGCCCCCGAAGCCGCCGCCGACATAGGGCGAGATCACGCGCATGTTCCCGTGCGGCACGTCCAACGATTGCGCCAGGATGTCCCGCTGCGCGAAGGGCGACTGCGATGCGGCCCAGAGGGTCACCTCGCCTGAGGGATCCCACCGTGCGACTGCGATGTGCGTCTCAATCGGCGCGTGCTGGATCTGCGGGAGGGTGTAGGTGTCCTCCACGATGTCGGCGCACTGGGCCCACGCGGTCTCGACATTGCCCTTGCGCAGTTTGAAGTGCTCCGAGATATTGGTCCCGGGTTTGGGGAAGATGAAGTTGACAACCTCGTAGCTTCCCAGGTTGGGGTGGATCAACGGCGCGCCGGGCTGCGCACCCTCGTACGGATCGAAGACGGGGGGGAGCTCCTCGTACTCGACGTGGACGAGGGTTGCTGCGCGCTCGGCGATCTCCTCACTGACGGCGATCACGCCGGCGACGGAGTCGCCGACATAGCGCACGCGGTCGTAGGCGAAGACAAAGCGATCCTTGAGATAGAGGCCCAGTGGTGTGGGACTGTCCTGGCCGGTGACGACGGCCTTTACACCGGGCAGGGCCAGAGCCTCTGTCACATCGATCTTCTTGATCAGCCCGTGGGCGATGGGGCTGTGGACGATCTTCCCGTATAGCAGACCGGGCCCGAACGCCATATCATCCACGAACTTGGCTGATCCTGTGACTTTATCGAATGCGTCGACGCGAGGCACACTCTTGCCGACTGGATTGGGTGTCGAGGTTGGCATATTGACCTCCTTATTCTCTTTCCGCCACATCCGCCACCGCTGCCACGATCCGCACGTAGCCGGTGCAGCGGCACAGGTTGCCGACCAGGGCATAGCGTATCTCATCCTCGGAGGGGTGCGGGTTGCGGTCGAGGAGGGCCTTGGATGACATCAGCATACCGGGGGTGCAGAAACCGCACTGGACGGCGTTGTGGTCGATGAAGGCTTGCTGGAGGGGGTGTAGGTTGCCATCCTTGCTCAGTCCTTCGGCGGTCTCGATGACGGCGCCGTCGGCCTCGGGGGCCAGGACCATGCAGGAGTTGACCGGCAGACCATCCATCAAGACGGTGCAGGCGCCACATTCGCCATTCTCACAGCCGCGTTTAGGGCTGGTGATCCCCAGGTCCTCGCGGAGGACTTGGAGCAGCGTGTGGTGGGATCGCACGGCGATCATGTGTTGATCCCCGTTCACGGTTAAGGTGATTTCGTGCAGCATATGTCGTACCTCCCTATGCCTGCGGTAGTTGGGCGACGACAGCCAGGATGGCCTTGCGGGTCAGGTTGACCACCATCGCCTGGCGGTATTCCAGGCCGGACCGGATGTCGCCGATGGGGCAGCAGCAGCCGTAGGCGGAGGCAGCTGCCCGGTCGATGGCTTCGGCGTCATGACCTTTCGCCAGGATCGCCTCGGCCTCGGGCGCGCGGACCGGGGTCGGCCCGACCGCGCCCAGCGCAAGCCGCCAGGTTGTGCTCTCTGCAGATGGGAACGCCAGTACGGCGACGCTGACGATGGA
>CAZEXX010000427.1:0-2846 GCA_964516885.1 uncultured Anaerolineales bacterium
GATCCGTGGGCATCAGAAAGCACAGGCACAACCGATGCGCCACCTCGCCGCCGATGAACGCGTTACCAGGGTCACCGTATCACCGCTGTGGCTCGGACCGGCTCCGCAATTCGGTGGCCTCCGCAGCCGCGCCGGAGGCGCGAACGAGTCTGCGCCAGGAGGAACTCGGCCCCTCAGAATCTGCGGCTTCGCGCAGTCGAAGCTGACACCGGCTTGTGTAGAGCGGACAGAGGGCAGTCGATTGCCGGAATCCACCCATGCCACCGACCACCTTGCCAACAGCGCTCGCCGCCACTACAATGGGGTTAACGCTCTCTGCATCCACCAACAACCACCGCGGTTGACCATCCTGGCATCACTCCCCCCAAGTGTCTGCATCCAGCACCGCCCGCCCTAATCTCACGTTGAGAGAGGAGGTGTTGGTTGTGTCGTTGTTCGTCACGAAGGTTGTCTCTGAGAATGCTAGGAGAACAAGATGAGCACAGAAAGCTACCATAGGCTGGCCGAGCATCTGAATCGCCTCCCCGGTGGTTTCCCACCGAGTTCCACCGGCGCCGAGATCCGCCTTCTCCAGACATTGTTCACTCCGGAGGAGGCCGACTTGGCCACACACCTGACGTTGGATCGCGAGACAGCCGCGACAATCGCGGATCGCGCAGGACTTCCGCTATCCGAAGCAGAGCAGCGGCTCAACGGGATGGTTGACAAAGGTCTCATCTTCGCCGTTCAGCCCGAGGATGCTCCTTCACGCTATCAGGCCGCCCCCTTCGTCATCGGCATCTATGAGTTTCAGGTCAACAGCCTGAGTGCAGAGTTTCTGAAAGCGGTGAATGATTACTGGCGCACCCAACAACGAGAACCGCGCGCTCCGACGATTCCTCAGATGCGCACGATTCCTATACACGAGAGCATCGAGCTCCGCCTGGAGGCACTCCCGTACGAACACGTCTACGAGCTGGTCAAGGCTCACGATCGCTACGCCGTGGCGCCATGCATCTGCCGGAAAAGCGCCAAGATAGCAGGTGGTGGATGTGAGGCACCTGAGGAGACCTGCCTGATGTTCGACGAGTGGGCTGACTTCTATGTGAACGGTGGGCGGGGCAGAGCCATCGATCGGACAGAGGTTATGGAGATTCTGGCCAAGGCCGACGACGCCAACCTGGTTCTACAACCCACAAACTCCAAAGATGCCGCCGCGATCTGCTGTTGTTGCGGCTGCTGTTGTGGCATCCTGGGCGGGCTGAAGCAACACCCTCGGCCATCCGAAGCCGTCGCCAGCGCGTTTATTGCCCAACTGGATGCCAACCTGTGCTTGGGGTGCTGGACCTGTCTGGATCGTTGCCAAATGCAGGCCCTCGCCAAAGACGATACGCACGTGATGCTAGACGCCGATCGCTGCATCGGCTGCGGACTCTGCGTATCGACGTGCCCCAGCGGTGCGCTTACGTTGACCAGGAAACCCGAGAGCGATCGCACACTGCCGCCGGACACATTTACCGACACCTGGCGCATCATCGCTGATGCACAAGCCGGTATGCAGGGGGGGACATAGCTCCAGCAGTTCGCCGCAGCAGGCACCCACCTGTGCCGTCCCTGGTTCGCCAAGGCTCTGCCTTGACACCGCGGCCTGCGAACCGTCGATCAGCCAAACGACGGGGCACGCGAGCCTCTAGTCCCCCTGCGCGTCGCGCAGTTGGGCTAGCTTCCTCACGGCCTGCGCCTCTGCCTGGTACGCCGTCTCCAGCCAGGTCAGCGCTTCGGCGATCTCTTCCTCGCTCTTGCCCTCGAGGATATTGTACTCCTGGAAGCGTCTGAGTTCTGTTGCGGCTTGCAGATAGTGCGTACCGACCTCCGCAACCAGGTCCTGCTGCTCCGGCGGCATCTGGCCGGCCACATTCTGCAGATACGTGCCCAGCCAATAGCGTCCGCTATGCTGGAAAAGCAGGGCATGGCAGTTGATGTAGGGGCTGTCGATGGTACGTCGGATCTCGGGATCAGTCACATCGTCGATGTAGCGCCTGGCGGCGCGAAGTCCGTACTCCTCCTGGTTCCGCCCGTACGCCGTCGCGGGGTGCGATTCCTGCCAGACGACGGCCTGCTCAGCGATCATTTCGACGATGGTTTCAGGTGCACCGGGCTCCCCGGTCTTCTCGACCGCGAAGAAGCCCTCGTTCATGCCGAAGTCGTTGACGTAGGCGACAAACTTCTCCCAGGTGTAGGCGCCGTCGAAGCCGGGGCCCCAGTTGGCGATACCAAAGACGGTGCGCTCCTCCCGAGTGCCGGGATCCTCATAGCCGTAGCAGATGCCCATCTCCGGCCCCGCCACCGCGACGCCCTTGCCGCCGTCAATCGTGGCCTTGACGAACGCGAAGGCTTTCTTCGCATCCTTCGTGCGGACACCCTCATTCCGGTAGCCCGTGGCCCGCTGCAGCCGCTCGCTGCCACCGATCGTGCCGAAGTACATCGGGGCAAAGTCGTGCGGGTTGTAGCTGAAGACAGAGGCCTCGCCCGACGCCGCCACCACGGCGCCCATGGGTAGGTCGACCACGCCCGCGTGCTTGAGCAGCAGGTAGTTGACAGCGCACCAGGTTGGGGGGATGGCGGGGAAGTCCTCACACTCACACAACGTTCTCAGGTCATCCAGTACCGGCATGCTAGAACCTCCTGATCCATCGTGGGATCGGTCCACCGTGCAAGAAGATGCCCAGCTCCATTGCTCACTGCCGCGATGCGTGTATTCTATGACCCAGGCTATCCACGTCAAGCTGGAGCCAGAGTGTGATGCGAGATCTCTCCGATTGGCTGCACAAACTCTCGACAGGGCGGGTCACCCTGATCGCATTGGT
>CAZEXX010000428.1:0-2840 GCA_964516885.1 uncultured Anaerolineales bacterium
CGGCTGGTGATGACGCCGTGGAGGGTGGCGGGGATGGGCAGGTCTGCGATGTCGCGAGTTGCGCGCCACCGACTTGAGTCTTCGTCATAGGCGATGGCGGCGGCGTCGATGATGGCGCGGAGGATCTCCTCGAGGAAGAAGGGGTTGCCCTCGGCGCGGGCCAGGACGCGGGCTCGCAGCTCGACGGGCAGATCCTCGACGGTGAGGAGGTAGCTGACCAGCGCGGCGCTCTGAGTCTCCGTGAGGGGGAGTAGATGCAGGTGTGTGTGACGGTGGCGGTAATCACGGCCTGCCAGCTCGCGGATGTGCCAGCAGCGGTGCTCGGTCGCGGGGCGCATGACGCAGATGAAGAGCAGGCGCGCGCGCTCCGTGAGTGGGAGCAGGTGCTCGAGCAGATCCAGGGAGGTGGCATCGGCCCAGTGCAGGTCCTCAAGGGCGACCAGCAGCGGCACCTGTGAGGCGGCGCCTTCCAGGAGCATCTCAACCGCCCGGAAGGCCAGCACGCGGAGACCCTCGGCGTCGATGCCGCGGAGCCGCGCTTGCGCGGCATGGTCCAGGGACAGGGCCATCAACCAGGCCAGCAGCGGGTAGACGTCCGTGAACTGGTCAGGGCACAGCACCCGCACCGCGCGGCGCAGAGCATCACGCACCTCGACGGGTGGCGCGTCGGCGGAGACACCGACCAATGCCCGTATCACGTCGACCCACATCTGATAGGCGACACGCGTCGCGTAGGAGAGACAACGGCCCTCGACCCACTTGGGAATGGAAGAATGAGAGAATGCAGAATCAGCGAATGCCCCACCAGAGTGGGGGGAAGAATCAGCGAATGGAGAATGAGAGAATGCAGAATGGGGAACCGCGGTGTCAGGCTGCGCGGTAGTCCGGATCCTGTATTCTCCATTCGCTGATTCTTGATTCTTCCATTCTTGACTTGCTTGCTTTCGCGCCTCCGCGACGAGTCTCGACTTGCCAATCCCCGCTTCCCCGACGATGGTGACGATGCCGCCGACGCCGTCGCTGAGTCGGCCTATGGCCTCCTCCAGCGCTTGGTACTCGCGGTCGCGGCCGACGAGGGGGGAGGAAGGGCCGGGCAGGCCGCGGCCCTTGCCGACGGCGCGGAGATGGGCCAACGGACGGTGGTCGCCGCCGCTGAGGGGCTGCCACTCGAAGAGTGGTGCGACAAGGCGATAGGTGGTGTCGCTGACCGACAGGGCGCCTGGTGGGAGCTGCGCGTGGATCTGCTCGGCTGTGGTGAGGACTTCGCCCATAATCGTGGGGCTGTCCCCCCAAGTGCTGACGATGGCCTCGCCGGTGCACACGCTGACGCGCAATTGAAGGGGCTCCTGGATCTCGCGGACATATGCCTGGAATGTCTGCTGCATCGCCAGCGCGGTCAGTACCGCACGCTCGGGATCGTCCTCATGGACGACCTCAACACCAAAGCCGGTCACAAGCGCATCGGGCCTCGTCTGCCGCACGTGGGCCCCGAGTCGCCCTGCCTCCGTTGTCAGGAGCAGGGTCCCGGGCCCGATGACCTCGGCCCAGGCTTCGGAACCTGCTTGCTGGAGCAGCGCCGCTGAACCGGCGATGTCGGCAAGGACCAGGGTCACCCAGCGACGCTCACCCTCCAGCGTCGGCAGCGGACCCGGGTGGGTCTCAACCGGTGGGCTGAGCGGCGTCGCCCTGGGCTGAGGCAATGCACTAACGGGCCCGGGCTCTGGGGTGGCGGCGACGGCGTGCGGGATCGGCTCGGGCGCAGCACGCACCGCCTCAACCGGCGGCTGCAGCGCGCCGGCGCGGATGCGCTGGCAGAGCTCGTGGGTGCTGGCGTCGGGCTCGATGCCCAGCTCCTCGTCAAGGCCCCGGCGGCAGGCCTCGAACTGGGCCAGGGCCCCGGCACGGTGACCGCTGAGCGCCAGGGCGCGCATCGCCTGCCGGTGGGCGCTTTCGTGCCAGGGCTCGAGCGCGATCTGGCGCCGGGCGAAGGCCAGAGCCTCTTCGTACGCCCCCAAGGCCTCGTGGTGATCGGCCAACTGCTCGATCGCCCACAGCGCCTTCTGGCGCAGCGCCTCCCGCTGGAGCAGGGCCCACTCCTCGAAGGCCGCGGTGTCATCGAGCGCGAGGTCCTGGAGGAAGTCGCCGCGATAGAGAGTGACCGCCTCTGCCAACCGCGCCAGGCATGGCTCGCAGGAACCGAGGTGGGGGTGCGCGTGAGCCGCGCTGGCCTTGATCGCGGCGTCAAAGGCTGCCACATCCAGCCAGAAGTTACTGGTGTGCTCGAACTCGACCGTCTGGCGGGTGGCGTAGAGGTACTCCGTCTCCCCCTCTGGGCCAACCGCGTCCTCGATGGCGTTGCGCAACGTGAACAGCGCCTGGCTCAGGTTCTGTCGCGCGCTGCGCTCGGGGTAGTTGGGCCAAAGCAGGCCGGTGAGGCGCACGCGGCGGTGAGGATGGCCGGCCTCGGTCATCAGATATGCGAGCAGCGCGCGCACCTTATCATAGCCGAAGTCGGTGATGAGGGCGTCGCCCAGGCGGACCTCGAACGGTCCCAGCAGCTTCACCGAGAGTCGCCCCATGACCTGTCACCTCCTCTGAGTGCTGTGCCGGCAGATGGCTACGCCGCCGCTTTGCCTTCGTTGCTCTCGCTGCGTACGAGTATCGGAAGTGGGATCGTCCGTGACCGTGCCGGAGAACGACGGATGGCTTGGCCTGGTCGGTGTGCGGGCAGGCAAGGGATAGACACCGCGACAACTTCATGATTGCCATCGCCAGGATGCGGTGGGGCATCCAGACACGGGCCCCCATGGTTCCCGCCAGTCCCTATCTGATTATAGGCC
>CAZEXX010000429.1:0-2835 GCA_964516885.1 uncultured Anaerolineales bacterium
CTATGATTCTCCGTCGTGTAGCACATCGCGTCGACACCGGGCTCGTCCAGCCAATACTTGAAGGCCAGCACGCACTCCTTGAGCGGTGCTTTCAGGTCGTCAGGGAACCCATCCTCGCCCATATAGCGATACATAGCCCCTAATAACCCAACGAGATAGAAGTCGCTGCAATCCCCACGTTCGTTGATCGACGCGATCGTCTTGTGGATCACGTCCAGATCGACGTCCTCCCACTTACTGAGTTCGAACTTGGCGATCTCAGCGTAAACACTGCCCTTTTGCGTTGTAGCATACTCCAGGGCTTCGCGATTACGTCCCTCATAGGTGCCATAGGCCGTCTCAGAGTACTCGTTATCCAGAATAAACAAGGGGATGTCCCAATGATACCGGATGTTATAGAAAGCATACTCAGCACTGACCGGTCGCAGGACAACGCGGTACGGTCCCTGCCTGATCCGGAAACCATGACCAATGTCGGCAACCTCACCTGGTTTGGCTTCCGTCTCGCCCGCCACGTTCATCCGATTGCCTGGGCCCTGAATACTGTACTCGTAGTTGAAGTTAGGCTCCAGATCCTCGGCCCAGTGCAGGTTTACGACCCTGCCCCTATAGCTTGTCACAGTCTCGATACACGCCTGCTCGAGGACCCGCTCGAGCATCATATGACGCACAGTGCGCTCTGTCGCCGAAGGCACGCGGACTTCCACATCCTCCGGGTCTGCAAGCCCCTCCAGCTTGAGCGCCATCACATAGGGGCACTCGCGGGCCGCAACTTCCTCGAAACGCACCAGGATCTCGTTGTCATCCTCGTTCAAAGACGCCGTGAACGCAACGCTCTTGGGATCCTGATGGTGGAAGTGCTCCTGCCGGTGGACGTGCCGGCCGTTGATCCACACATCGGCCGGACCGTTGGTTGTCAGCACAAATGTGACATCAGCAGCCTCAAAAAGGCGAAGCTGCGTATATGCCCACGACCGCAGATAGGTCCAGGTGTGGCGGAATGTCGAGAGGTCCACGAAGTGATCGTCAAGACAGCGTGTGTATGCCCACTTCAGTTCCTGACCGTCGATAAGGGCAGATCCCCGATCAATCGGGTCTCCCTCTACAACCGGTTCTGCGACATAGCGTTCCTGGGCGATCTGCAGCTTACGAGCAGGTTCATCCAGATCATCGCCCGCCGCAACCTCGACGGATGTCTCAAGCGGACCAACTACCAGCCAATTGTGAATGAAACCGTCCTGCAGTTCGTACTCAAGATAGGGTGTTGACATAGCGAAACGTTTCGTCTCCTAGATTCTCTGTGAAGCCAAAATGGCATCCCTCAGTGCGTGAGGGGAAGTGATTGCACACGTGATCAATTCTACCCCAACTCCAGGATTAGGCAAAACAACCCTAGATAACGCAGGGCCTGAATTGGGTGACGACGTCCTCAATCGCAGCGCCCAGCACATCGATCTCGTCCAAGCGGTTGGTCCCCAGGCCGGCGGCGGCGGCGAGATTCAGGTGATTCTCACCCCGGACAAACGGCTCCGTCATACCCGGTGCAGTGGGATCGAAGCCCTGCGCAGCCGTGGCAACCGCATCCGTGGCCACAGGGTCCTTCCCGGCGAAGAGCACCCCCGGCGCAATGGGCCCGAAGGGCCCAATCCACGGCCCCTCACCGCCCTCTGTCGTCAGCACGCCGTCCACCAGCGCGAAGTCGATCGGACGGGCTTTGTTGAGTTCCACGATAATCCGTGGCACCCGCTGCCCAGCCGTCTCATCCGTCGGTCCGTGGAATTCTGAGCGGTGGGCATGTTGCTCGCTCAGCCTGTAGAACCGCGCCGGAACCAATCCAAAGAGGTTCTTGAGCGAGTGCGTGACGCCCGCGACCCAGTGACACTTCATCTTCGCCACCGACATAAAAGCATCGACCTCCTGCAGAATGGGATTGAAGATATAGTCCTGGTACATCTCGCTGCCACCGGGCACCTTGACGTTGACGAAGTCGCCATAGGGATCGGTGGCATTGAGGTCGATCAACGTAGCGTCGATATCCTTGGCCACCTCCTCGTACCCCCACTCCACGTACGAACCCCACTGATAGACGGCCTCGACGATCAAGACCTCTTTGGCGCCGGCATCACGCACCAGAGAGCCCAACGCACGTACCACCTCGGGATGCGTGACAAACGATTCCATCGGCGAAAGCCCGGCTGGGCCGTTGTTGCCCAACCCACCCGTGAGGTTGACCTTGATCGCCACGCGATCACCGGGGCGGACCACGTCCCCCAACCCACCGAGATCATCCACCATATCGCGAACCGCATCATAGATGCGCTTGCGATCATAATCCTTCACCGCCGCGATCGCGACCTGGGTAGAGGCACCCGTTGATGGCACGCTTTCGGCAGCGGCAGTCGCGGTGGCAACCGGCGTCACCGTCTCTGTGGCTGCAGCTTCAGCCACAACTTGAGCCACGACCTCCTGCGTCGCCGTCGCCTCGGGCACCGCCGTCGCCGGCGCGATCTCGACCGCATCGTCCGCTATGTCCGGTGCACATCGGGACATCAACAGCCCTGCGGCTGCCATCCCTGCCATCTCAAGGAACCGCCGGCGTGATACGGAACGCCGTACCGGGGTCGCCTGGACCTGACTGTTCTTATTCTCCCGGGCCATCCTAATCCTCCTGGAATCCCAAAGGTATGCTCAAATCCGCCAGATGGCATGCCAACAAATGCCGCACCCAATCCAGCGTAAGAGATCGTCTGATCGAGATATCAAGTGGGAAGGAGCAAAGGTTGATAACTACGATCGACGTTAGCTTACCGCGGTTTCACAAGAAAGTAAGTGTCA
>CAZEXX010000430.1:0-2820 GCA_964516885.1 uncultured Anaerolineales bacterium
CGGGCCAAGTCCCACAGTTGTGCATCCGGCCTGACCCGATGCATGGAGCGGGCATTGCCTACGAACTGGCCCATGTGGTCCTGCGGCACCCGGACCCGGGGGAGCGGATGTCGACCGCGGACCTTGTCCAAGGCTGCCCGGAGCGCGTCCTCGCACGGAGCGGTAACTCCTGCGGGCAACTCCAGGACCAGGACGATCTGGAACGGGCTCACCCGGCTCAGCAGCCAGAGCTGCCGCTCAGCTCCGGAAAGCGGTCGGATTCGTTTCCCCATGTTGTCTCCGGAGGTCACTCGAGCCGTAACTAATTCAGGACGACAGGTGGGATTCCAACACCGCCCACGCCTCATTCATGTTCCGCGGCACGTCCACCGGCTTCGGCGCGACCCTCAGAAGCCCTTCCACGTCCTTGAGGCCGGAGCCTGTCACCAGTGCGACTGCTGTCTCGTCAGGGCCGAAGCCGCGTGTGCCGGCCCACCTGAGGACGCCGGCGAGGGCTGTGGCGCCTGCGGGTTCGGCGAAGATGCCTGTCCTGCGGGCCAGGAGGGATGCGGCCTCGAGGATCTCATCATCGGTGACCTGGATAGCGTTGCCGCCGCTCTCCTCGATCGCGCGGAGTGCGGCGAACCCGTCCCGGGGCCTATCCACTGAGATTGAGTTAGCGAGGGTCGTCGCGCGCACGGGCCGCAGGGCCCTTCGTAGCTCGGTCTTTCCGGTACAGAGGCGTTCCCACCCCTCGGCCACCGCGTTGCTCTCGACGCTTTGCACTGCCACCAGGCGCGGCAGATATCGCAGCGCGCCTACCGCGTGGAGGTCAAGGAAGCCTTTCCAGACCCCGGAGAGGATGTTGCCGTCGCCCACGGGTACGAAGATCACGTCCGGTGCGGACCAGGCGAGCTGCTCAACGATCTCGAACGAGACGGTCTTCTTGCCCTCTCGTGTGTAGGGGTTGGTCCCGGTGTTGCGGTTGAACCAGCCGTGGCGTTCTGAGAGGCGCTGGCAGAGGTCGAACGCGTCGTCGTAGGTCCCATCCACGCGTACCACCATGGCACCGTGGAGCAGGATCTGGGCGACCTTGGCCTTGGGCGCGGCCGCTGGGATAAAAATCATCGCCCGCCTGCCGAGGCTCGCGGCCAGGCATGCCATGGAAGAGCCGGCGTTTCCGGTGGACGCGCCAGCGATGATGGTCGCATTCTGTTCCACCGCGTAGGCCAGCGCCACCGCGGACGCACGGTCCTTGAACGATGCGCTCGGGTTGCGGGTGTCGTCCTTTAGCAGAAGCCGTCCCGGCGCGCCCTGCTTGGGCAGGAGCCGGGCGCCGTCGGTCAAGGGTGTCCCGCCCACGGACAGGGGTGTCCGCGCGGCCGCGTCGCCTCGAAGCGGCAGGAGGCGATGGTACCGCCAGATCCCCGTGGCCGCGTCGTCCACCCAGCCCCTGGGACCGTGTGCGTCACGCACAGCGTCCGCGTCGAGCGCTACTTCCAGGTTTCCGCCGCAGGTCGGGCAGGTGAAGAGGGTGGGGGTCCAAGCGTGCTCCGCCTCGCAGAGGAGGCAGCGTAGGTGGGAGACGTTGGTGGTCATGGCACGATGGTGGTGCCGCGGTCACCCGCAGCAGCTGCCGCGATGGTATCCGGGGAGCAGATGACCACCCGCTCGCCGCCGTTCTCGAGGAACTGAATCGACGCCTCGATCTTGGGCTTCATGGAGCCCGGTGCGAAGTGCCCCTCGTCGAGGTAGCGCTTCGCATCAGCGAGGGTGATGTGGCTCAGGGCCTCCTGCTCCGGCGTCCCGAAGCGAAGACAGACCTGCTCCACCGCTGTGGAGATGATCAGGACCTCCGCATTCAGCTTTGTAGCGAGTAAACTCGACGCGCGGTCCTTGTCGATTACCGCGGCCACGCCCTGGATGTCTCCGTCGGGATTCCGCACCACCGGGATCCCGCCGCCGCCCACCGCTATCAACAGGACTCCGGCCTTGACCAGGGTTTCGATAGCGTCGAACTCGATGATCTCCTCGGGTGCGGGAGAAGGGACAACGCGGCGCCAGCCGCGGCCCGAGTCCTCAACCGTCTGCCAGCCCCGCTCCTCCTCGAGTTGGTTCGCCTCGTCCGCACTGTAGAAGACCCCGATGGGCTTGGCGGGGTTCTCAAAGCCCGGATCGTTCCTGTCCACCAGGACCTGGGTGATCACTGTGGTGATCGAGCGCAGGATCCCCCGGCGACGCAGCTCGTTGCCGAGGGTCTGCTGGAGATGGTACCCGATGCCGCCCTGGGTGTCCGCACCCGCTGTGTCGACCGGGATTTCGTGGATCACCTTCTTGGCCGCCTCGGATCGCAGGAGGATGAAGCCCACCTGGGGTCCGTTCCCGTGGGTGATCACCACCCGGTAGCCGGCCTCGATCAGGTCCGCTATGTGGCGGGTCGCTGTCCGGGTGGTCTCGTACTGGTCATCAACGGACTGATGACGGGGATCGCTGATCAGGCTGTTGCCGCCGATCGCTATTACCGCAAGTTGGGTGTCATCCATTTCGCTACACCATGGTCAGGGCCATGACGGCCTTCTGTACGTGCAGGCGATTCTCTGCGACGTCGTAGATGATCGAGTTGGATCCCGAGGCCACAGCGTCGGAGACCTCGTGCCCGCGGTCGATGGGCATGGGGTGGGTGAAGAGGGCGTTATCGGTCAGGGCCATCTTTTCCTCGTCGCAGATCCAGTTGGTGAGCTTCATGGCCCTTTCGATCTCTTCGGCCTTGTGCAGTGAGCCGTCATGGTAAGGAGCGGCGCAAAAATAACTCCATGTTTTTAGGTCTGGCTTGGAGCGAGC
>CAZEXX010000431.1:0-2807 GCA_964516885.1 uncultured Anaerolineales bacterium
TCGACGTCTACAACGAGTTCAACGATGGCGACAAGATCACGCAGTCCGCGCGCATCCACGAGCTGATTGAGGCTGCTCAAAACATCACCGTGGGCGGTCGCCGCCTGCTGGTGAGCGCCAGCAGCCTCCCACCGGCAGCTCTGCGACCGGGGCCGTGGGAGGAGATCGTCGACTTCTACCTACCCCACGGCAACGACTCCTGGGCGCGCAGGCTCCGCCGGAAACTCCGGCAGATCAGGGCCACGCCGGCATTCCAGGCCAACCCGCGACCCCTCCTCGTCAACGAGGATTCGATGTACGTCAACAACCTCGACGCCGCGGTCGATGAGTACGCCTCTTGGGGCTTCTACATCCAGGGATACGGCGCCGGCGGATGGGACCACGGGCGCTACGAGTGGACCCAGCACGGGCGCGAGAGCACCTTCGAGGCCCTCACCGGCTACCAGACGGTGCCCGTCAACTGGTCGATCAACACCGGCCTCAAACGCGCCTTCTTTAACCGGCTCGCCGACATCACCGGCTCGCCCGGCGCAGAGCAAACGCCGTGATGTAGAGGCCGCGACAAACCTGCCAGCCGCATGCAGTCCTGGGCTCGTAGTAACCAGTTCATTGGTTCTGCGATCGGGAACGACTGACGTCGTTACTACGAACCTGAAACGCGCCTTCTGGGACCGCGGGCATCTTGCCCGCATCTTGGCGCCCGCGAAAACTCCACTGCTCACGGCAGCTGCTGCGCACTTCAGACCCTGGGGAGCGAGGGGCGCGAGACGCGGCCCATTGTGATGCAACCGGCCTGACGCACCACACCCATCGGCCGCCGCCCTGCCCCCTCCGGAGGAACAGCGAAAAAGGGGGTGCATTAAGTTGACACCGGCCAATTCCGCGGTAATCTGGCACCTACTGGCCCAAGAATCCAGGCGGGGAGCCGGCACGCTACGGCCCCCGCCCGTCACCCTGAAAGGACGACACGTGAAAGGTATCATTCTGTCCGGCGGCATGGGAACACGGCTGTACCCCCTGACCATCTCACTGTCAAAGCAGATCCTGCCCATCTTCGACAAGCCAATGATCTACTATCCCCTCTCCGTGTTGATGCATGCCGATATCCGCGAGTTCCTCATCATCTCAACGCCCCAGCACATGGATCTCTACCGCGAGCTGTTCGGTGACGGTCAACGGCTGGGATTGCAGATCGACTATGCCGTACAGCCCCATCCAGAGGGCATCGCCCAGGCCTTCATCATCGGCGAGGAGTTCATCAACGGTGGTCCCTGCGCCCTGATGCTGGGCGACAACTTCCTCCACGGGCCTGGCCTCGCACAGATCATGACCCGAGCGGGCGACCTGACGGACGGCGGACTGGTCTTCGCCTACTACGTCCAGGACCCTGAGCGGTACGGCGTAGTGGAATTCGACCGCGAGTTCAACGCGCTGAACATTGAGGAGAAACCCAAACACCCCAAGTCGAACTACGCGGTCACCGGCCTCTATTTCTACGACCGAACCGTCGTGGATATGGCAAAGTCCCTGCGCCCTTCTGGCCGGGGAGAGTACGAGATCACGGACCTGAACAACGAGTACCTCAAGCTCGGTAAGTTGAAGGTTCAGCTCCTGCGGCGCGGTTTCGCGTGGCTGGACACCGGGACCCACGAGAGCTTGCTCGAGGCAAGTGACTTCGTGCAGACCATCGAGCACCGGCAGGGGTTGAAAATCGGCTGCATCGAGGAGATCGCCTACTACAAAGGCTACATCGGTAAGGAGCAGCTCCTGGAGATTGCCAATCGTTCCAGCGAGAACGCCTACTGCAACTACCTGCGGCAGCTGACTGAACAGGAAGAGCTTGACCCAGCGATCAGCTTCTGAGCCCGAGACAAGATCTAGCGAGGACATATGAGCCAGACACAACCTGCCGGACCGGCTTACCGGATCGAGACCGCCAGATTAGTGATTCGCTGCTGGGAACCCAGAGACGCCCCCATGCTCAATGCCGCCCTCACGGCCAGTTGGGAACACCTCGGTCCGTGGATGCCGTGGGCGAAGGGCGAGTGTCCAACCGTCGCCAACACCGCGTCCCTCCTGCGCCGCTGGCGCGGGGAATTCGATCTCGATCGGGACTACGTATACAGCATCTTCAACCGAGACGAGACGCTCGCCCTGGGCAGTTCAGGCCTGCACACACGCGCGGGCCCGGGCACCCGTGAGATCGGCTACTGGATTCACGCCGATCATATCAACAAAGGCTATGCCACGGAGGTTGCCGAGGCGCTGACCAAGGTTGCTTTCGAGATCGATGCCGTTCGCCTGGTGGAGATCCACTGTCTGACGAACAACGTGCGCAGCGCCGCGGTGCCCCGCAAACTGGGGTACACCCACGAGGCGACCCTGACCCGGCGCATTCCCACCGGCGACGAAAGCTTCGGCGATGCGATGATATGGACGATGCACGCGGATGCATATCCTGACAGCCGGGTTGCCAGGATTGAGCTGTGCGCGTTCGACGCGATGGGACAGAAGCTTCTGTAGCCTTCAATCTGGAGGTCTCCATGCGCACAAGTGATCTCATCAGGTGCGAGGGTTACCCATGCACGGATGTCAATTCCAGCGCCTATGCCGTCCCCGATATAGACATCGCCCCCGAAAACGTGAAGCTCGTGCTGATTTCCGAGGTCGCACCTCAGGACCCGGCTGATTACTACTACGCCGCGGGCGCCCCACAGGCGGGCTCTCTCTTCGAGCAGACCACCGTGTTGGCGTTTCGCGACGCCGGGGCCGACGTCGCCTCGCTGCAGGATATCCTGGATATGGGC
>CAZEXX010000432.1:0-1236 GCA_964516885.1 uncultured Anaerolineales bacterium
TGGGATGAGATTCTCTTGGCAACAGGCAGATCAGAGAATGGCATAGAATGCCGTGCCAGAAGACTGAAGCTAGGTCCCCGGAAAAAGACTGTCAGATGGAAGTGGCTTGATGCCGAGGACAGTACAGGGAATATGGACGACTCTTCTACAGAAAGCGGGGATTCGTCTCGACCAGCACAAAGCGTGTGGGATCATCCTGCTGCTGCACGACGTCGAAGCGAGCGATGCCCGGCTCCTGGACGCTGTTACGCGCATTCTCCACCGTGGCAGCCTTGAACGCCTCAACCACATCCTCTTTGACGTGTACAAATACGTGAACAACTAACATGGTACCTCCCTCAGTTATTGGATAACGTCGGCCCACCGGCCTGACTCGCATGAAAGCCGATGGCTTCGATCTGAAGCAACCTCTGTTTCATCTCTTCACCGATTACCGGTTGCTCGACCGGCAATAGCACGTGGAAGCAGCTCCCTGGGCACGCATCGACATCACACCCGGTGCTCTCGACCCACACATCTCCCCGGTGCACCGTCACAATCCCCTTGACGAAGACAAGGCCCAATCCTGGCTCGCCACAAGCGTATGCCGGTAGCCGTCCGACATCAGGATCTGACCGCCATTGGGCGTATACTTGATGACATTCATCACGAGATACCGGAGGACTTTGCCCAGTGAGAGTTGATCCACCTCAATCTTCGGCAGCGCTGAGAGATCGTCAAGGACGATATCAATCTGGCGATGGTACGCCGCCTCAGAGACCCGCTTCACAACATCCGACAACAAGTGACAGAGCATAGCGGGCTCGAACTCAAGTTGCAGGCTCTGGCTCTCGATCTCTGCCAGATCCAGCATCCGGTCGGCGATCTCCTGGAGACGCCCGCCCCCCAACACCACTCCACGCACCATCGCGTAGAGTGAAGGATCCTGCATAAGCACCGGCTCGTCCAGCAGCTTATGACTGTAGCCAATGACCAAAGTCAACGGCGCACGGAGTTCGTGAGACGGATGGACACCCAGATCTTGTGACTCTGTCTGAGTTCCCACCGCAACCACAGCAGCAACACAGATGAACACAGCACCCACGGCACCAGGATCGTGGAGAGAGGTTGGGGCAGCCGCGTGTGAGCGAGAGCGAAAGACAGGTAAAGGATACTCAGGACAGCGGTCGTGGGGCGTAGACCCTCCAGCGTCATCTGTGCGACGCCGGTGGTCTCCGGCGCAGCACGATCTAGGGG
>CAZEXX010000432.1:1336-2791 GCA_964516885.1 uncultured Anaerolineales bacterium
GTCCTTTCGTGTTGGGACGCGTTCTCTGGATCCATAGAGTCCTTGGGCAAAAATGCGCGATCGCCGCTGCAGAGACCATTATACCCGCACCCCACGACCGCGCCACACCAAGGCAGAACGTACACATCTTGGACGACAAGCGCAGTACCTGTCATCCCGATCACCGCCATCGCGAGAGAGCCACGGGGGCCAGGCTACCACGACACGCCAGTCTGTCATCCTGAGCCCGCCGAAGGATCTGGTGGTGGTAGACACATACAGGCCTCCGGCGCTATGTCATTAGTAGTGGGTCCGGCACACCACCCGAGCCAGAGAGAAGGTCAACGAGGGATCTTGCGAACCCGAGGGTTCTGTTGACGCCAGTCCTTGTTTGATTACCGTTCAGATGCTGGTGCTCCGATATAGAGCACGCCCTCTTAAGCAAATTGCGGCACAGGTATCAGGGCGGGCCCTGATACCTGTGCCGCGTCTCTTACCGGTCTACCAAGCGTACGCTTCGGGGGCCGTGCCTCCGGGGCCGGGGAAAATCGCTGAGAGGCGCGCGAGCACCTCGTTCGACAGCGAGATCTCGGGCACACCGGCAGCACCGTCGAGCTGTGCCATCGTGCGCGGGCCGATGATCGGCGCCGTCACCACCGGGTTGTGCAGCAGCCAGGCCAGCGCAACGTTCGCGGGCGCTTCGCCAAGCTCATCACAAAGGCTCTCGTAGGCCTCGATCTCATCGCGGTGCTCAGCGACCTGCGCTTGCATACGATCCGACCCGCGGCGCCCCTCGGTGGCTTTCTTCAACACACCGGCCAACAAGCCACCCGCCAACGGGCTCCAGGGGATCACCCCCAGGCCGTAATCCTCGGCCGCCGGCAGCACCTCCAGCTCAACCATCCGCGCCGTCAGATTGTAAAGGCTCTGCTCCGCCACAAGGCCCATGAAGTTGCGGCGAGCCGCCGCCGCTTGCGCCTTGGCAATGTGCCATCCGGCGAAGTTGCTGCTGCCCACATACAGAACCTTGCCCTCGCGTACCAACTGCTCCATCGCTTGCCAGATCTCCTCCCACGGCGTATCGCGCTGGATGTGGTGCATCTGGTAGAGGTCGATGTGATCGGTCTGCAACCGCCGGAGGCTGTCCTCACAGGCTTTCTTGATGTGGTACGCCGAAAGCCCGCGATCATTGGGCCCATCGCCCATCGCGTTGTAGACCTTGGTCGCCAGCACGATCTGATCACGGCGGCCGCCGCCCTGCGCCAGCCAACGGCCGATGATCTGCTCGGTCACACCCTCGCCAAGCTTCCAGCCGTAGACATCTGCCGTATCAAAGAAGTTGATCCCCAACTCCAGGGCGCGATCCATGATCGCATAGCTGTCCTCTTCCGTGGTATAGGGGCCGAAGTTCATCGTTCCCAAGCACAAGCGGCTGACTTTCAGGCCTGTGCGTCCTAAGTACGTATACTCCATGTC
>CAZEXX010000433.1:0-2784 GCA_964516885.1 uncultured Anaerolineales bacterium
GCGTGGTGCGCGCGCACACGTGCGCCGGCGAACGCGACGTCTATCCCTCAGCACAGACTGTGAGTTGGCTCGCCGTCGTCCTCTACCTGTGTGAGATGGTGGTCTGAGCGTGTCTGCTGCAGCAGGAAGGTGAAGAGCGCGCACAAGCTGCCAAAGCCCCGCCGCCCACCTGTAAGCGGGTCCTCCAGGCTCGCCTTCCAAGGGCCGGCCTCCCCCGTGTGCCAAAGCCGCAGCAGGTACGATCGATACTCCGTTGTTGCCTTCGTCACGACGCCTCCTGCCCACCGTTTTCTTCTCCACAGTAGCAGGTGACCATCATGGCTCTATCAGGCGACTATCAAGTATGCCTCCGGGCCATACAGCTTTTTGCCGGTGATATGACCTGGGAGCGCGCGCCACCAGTCTTCGCCTGGCCGGCAACCGCGGGCAGCAGACTCGCCTGTATCTTGAAACCGACGTATACTGAGCGTGAGGATGTACTAGTGAACCGGGGGACCCCGTGGCCCGTCTGTCGATCCTTTCGTTAGGCACGCTGCAGATCACCCTGGACGCGACACCCCTCGCCAGCTTCGACTCCGACAAAGCGCGGGCTCTGCTGACGTTCCTGGCGGTGGAGTCGGATCGCGCCCACCGCAGAGAGACCCTGGCCGGGATGTTCTGGCCCGAACACCCGGAACGCCGTGCCCGCCATTCGCTCAGCCAGGCGCTCTCGAACGTCCGAGAAGCGATTGGCGATCGCGAGAGGGACGCGTCCTCGCAGTTCCTCTATGTGACGCATCACGCCCTGCAGTTCCGCCGCACGAGCGACTACTGGCTGGATGTGGAGCAACTCGTCCTGTCGCACCAGGCGCGGCCGTCAGCAGGAGCTTCCCAGCAATCGCTTGCAGTGATCGATCAGGCGATCTCGCTGTATCGAGGGCCTTTCCTGGATGGATTTTCACTGAGAGACAGTCCGGCCTTCGAGGAATGGGCACTGCTGCAGCGCGAGCGCCTGGAGCGCGTCGCCATGGCGCTCTTTGTATCGTTGGTGGAGGCGTACACCCAGCGGGGTGCGTACGATAGGGCGCTGCACTACGCCTGGCGGCAATTGGACCTTGACCCCTGGCGTGAGGATGCCCACCGTCACGTCATACGTCTGCTCGCCTGGAGTGGTCAGCGCAGCGCCGCCCTGAGACAGTACGACGCCTGCTGCCGCATACTCGCGGAAGAGCTGGATGTTGCGCCGGAAGCAGAGACGACCGGCCTGTATGAGCGCATTGTGTCCGGTACCCTGGGGCAACCGCCCCAGCTCGCCCCGATAGTGCCGCGGCTTCCAGCTGTGCCCCGCCACAACCTACCCGCCCAGATCACGCCTCTGGTCGGTCGTGAGGCGGAACTGGCGGCTGTACAGGTCCGGCTGGAACAGCCGGCGTGCCGGCTGCTGACGCTGACCGGGCCGGGCGGCATCGGCAAGACCCGGCTGGCCATAGAGGTCGCCCGACACCAGCTAGCCGGCTTCCCAGATGGCGTCTTCTTGGTGACGCTGGCGTCCCTTTCGGAGCCGGACGCGCTCATACCCGCGATCGCGCAAGCGATTGGGCTGTCCCTCTCAGACCAGGGCGGCCCGCAGGCGCAGCAACTGCGCAACCACCTGCGGGAGAGGGCGTTGCTTCTGCTCCTGGACAACGCCGAGCACCTTGTTGAGGTACGTGGCGCGTCCGGCGGCGAAGGTGGCGAGGATGACCTGGCTGCGCGCCAGTCCAGTGTGGGGACGGTCGTGAGCGCCATCCTGGCTGCCGCGCCAGGGGTCAAGGTGCTTGTGACGTCGCGGGTCCGGCTGAACGTCCTGGGCGAGCACGTGGTTCCGGTGGATGCACTCGTCTATCCCGACGAATCCGCGGCAACAGCTGAGGCGGTTGCCCATCTGCCTTCCGTGCAGCTTTTCGTCCAGAGCGCGCAGCGCGTGCTCCCCAGCTTTGCGCTCAACGAGACCACTTGCGCTGCTGTCGCCGGCATCTGCCGCTGCGTCGAGGGCCACCCGCTGGCGCTTCTGCTCACCGCCAGGTGGATCACCACGCTCCCCGTCACGGAGATCGCGGCGGCGCTCGCCGACCACGGTCCCGGTGCTGATTGGCGTCGCCTCGATATGTTGCGGGCGAACTGGCGCAACGCGCCTGGACGCCACCGCAGTCTGCGCGCCGTCTTCGAGCATTCGTGGCGACTGCTGTCGCCGCGCGAGCGCCCCGCGTTCGAGGCGCTGGCGGTGTTCCGTGGTGGGTTCACGCGCACCGCTGCGCAGGACGTTGCCGGTGCCCTGCCGCGCGACCTTCGGGTATTGGTCGATGCGTCGCTGCTCCGTCGTGCTTCGTCGGGGCGTTACAGGATGCATGAGCTGCTTCGGCAGTATGGTGCGGAGAAGCTGAGTTGCGATCCTGTGGCTGCAAGAGGGCTCCATCTGCGCTACTGCACCTACTACGCCGACGCGCTGACAGCCTGGGCAGAGGATGCCAAAGGTCCGCGCCAGCAGGTGATGTTGGACGAGATGGACGAGGAGATCGACAACGCCCGGGCTGCCTGGGATTGGGCCGTTGAGGCTGAAGAGCTTGCGTTCATCGATCAGGCGGTTCAGGGGCTCTCTCTCTACTATGCACGCCGCGTGCGCCGGCAGGAGGGTGCGGACGCGTGTCGGGCTGCGGCGACGCAGCTTGAGGCGCTCATCGCGACCGAGCCGTCAAATCAGGGCGAGGTCATGCGCGTGCTGTCCAGGGTCCTGCAGCGGTACGGCTGGTTCCATCTCGCCGAGCG
>CAZEXX010000434.1:0-2754 GCA_964516885.1 uncultured Anaerolineales bacterium
ACCGCGTCCACCAACCCCTCCAGCCGGGTGTAGAACTCCTCCAGCGTCTTGGGATCGTCGCCATAGCCCCAGGAATTGTCCGCGAAGACAAGATCCTCCCGAGGGATCCACTTGATGCCGCCGAACTCGTCCACGATATAGGGCTGGCCCATGTAGGCGACCTCGACCTCGGGGAAGTTGCGCCACACGCCCGTCACAGAGTCGATGGCGAGCTGCGCCTTCAGTGATTCGGGGACCTGGTTGTAGGAGTGCGTCGTCCAGAGATCCGTCTTGACGTGGGCGTAGCCGCTGGCATCGTTCACCGGGCGCGTCGGGTCCAGATCGTGCGTCAGATCGTAGGCATCGGCGTGCAGTCGCTTGTGCTGCGGATGCCCTGCGCCGCCCCGCGTCTCGTTGAACGGCGTCCAAGCGATAATCGACGGGTGGTTGCGGTCCCGGGTCACGATCTCGCGCCACTCCGCCAGGAAGTTACGCGCGCTCTCGATGCCGGTCACATCGATGCCCCAACTGGAGGACTCCCCCCAGGTCACGTAGCCGAGCCGATCCGCCCAGTAATGGAATCGCGGTTCGAAGACCTTCTGGTGCAGCCGCGCGCCGTTGAAGCCCGCCGCCATCGACAGCTCGATGTCGTGCTTCAGCGCTGCATCTGTCGGTGCTGTCCAGATGCCATCGGGGTAGAAGCCCTGATCCAGCACCAGTCGCAGGTAGAAGGGCTCGTTGTTAAGGAAGACGCGGTTGCCCTCGACGTGCACCTTGCGCATGCCGGCGTAGGCGGCGACAGTGTCCACCACACCGCCGTCCTCGCCAAACCCGGTTTGGACGACCTCAAAGATCAGACCATAAAGGAAAGGATCGGCGGGCGACCATAGCTTGGGACCGGGCACCGGCAGGACGACGGGCACGCCGTCGACGGCGGCGCACTCGGCCTGAGAGACAACGGCGTCGCCGTCCTTGAGCGTCGCGCGGAACGTCGTGCCGGCCTTCACCGCGTAGAAGCGCGGGGTGACGACAAAGCGGGCGCCGTCGAGATCGGCCACCGTCTGCACGTCCTTGAGCCCGGTGGGGGCGACCGCCTCCATCCACACCGTCTGCCAGATGCCCGTCGTTCTCGTGTAGTGGCAACGGCGGGACTTGAGGTCGGGGCACTGCTTGCCGCCGGGCTGGACGCCGGAGCGCACCTCGTCGCGGACGTAGACGACCACGTTGTGGGTGTCGCCGGGCCTGACGACGCCGGTGATATCAAAGCTGAACGCCACCGTGCCGCCCCAATGCTTGCCGACGGAGACGCCGTCGACAAAGACCTCACACTCGTAGTCGACGCCGCCGAAGTGCAGAATCACGCGCTTGCCGGCCCACTCGGCGGGCACGGTGATCGCGCGATGGTACCACATCATCTCGATGAAATCGGTATGCGCCACGCCGGAGAGCTTCGACTCCGGGCAGAATGGGACGTTGATGGTGCCCCCGGGATGGGCGGCGCCAAAGCCCTTGCTCTCGGCGAAGCCACGCTGCCGCCCGGACTTACCGAAGTCAAAGGTATAGGTCCACGGGCCGTTAAGGTTCTGCCACGCGTCGCGCACAAACTGCGGGCGCGGGTATTCGGGTCGCGGGAGTTGTGTCATTGTAGGTCCTCCTGGGATGTTTTTCGTCAAGGGTGCTGCATTGGTAAGGATACTCATGTGGTCGCCGGGGGCAAGTGGAAGAAGCTTTCAGCTGTCAGCTCTCAGCTTTCGGCGCTCAGTCAGCCGTTGCTCAGAACGGAGGGGCGCGGCAGTGAAGCACACGGGACCGACGAGAACGGCACGAGCTGGATAGAGCAAGCGATCGAGGAAGTGTACGCACTGCGGACAGAGCGTACGCATCTCAACCGGCAGACGCAACTGTTGTCATCCCGAGTGGGTTTGGCACGCAACCTGAGCCCACAGAAGGGGCAACGAGGGATCCTGCGAACCCAAGGGGTTCGGTGACGCTGAAACCAGCGCTGCCGAAACACAAGATCCTTCACTGGGCCTGCTCTGTCTAGTGAATTAGATGCATGACCCTTTCAGGATGACAATTTTGCTCAAGAGCTGTCCAGGTGCCCAAGCCCTGGCACTGCGGACTGTTGACACGGTGACGATCATGCACTACCCTATAGATGAGGAACTTCTTGCTCAACTGGCTACACCAAGGCAGAGAGACTTCCAGGAAGGTCCCAGATGGTGGAGCGAACGGGATCCTACCAGCCTTGGCAGGCACTATCGTTCAGCTCGTCAGTAGCGCAGTCGAGCAAGACCAGCTCAGACGCATACTCCCAATCGTTGGTGCTGGAGGGGAGAAACCAATGCTGTGGATGCTGGATAGCCACTTGTGCGAGCCGTTATTTCCACAGGAGAAGTAGAATGAAACACCGTTGGCTACTGCTTGTGTTGATCGCAGGTCTGTTGATCGCCCGTCCCGAAACGGCCCAAGCTGTGACGGGCTCGGTCTTGGTGCTTGAGGTGGAGGGCGTCATCAATCCCTTTACAGCACGTTACCTTGCGCGCGGTTTGCGTCTGGCAGAGCAACAGGGTGCGCAGGCACTCGTCATCACGCTCGATACCCCCGGCGGGCTGGAGGTCTCGATGCGGGAGATGGTGCAGATGCTGCTGGAAGCATCAGTGCCTACGGTGGTCTACGTGACGCCCGGCGGCGCGCGGGCAACCTCGGCGGGAATGTTCGTGCTGCTGGCGGCGGATGTGGCAGCAATGGCTCCGGCGACTCATGTGGGCGCGG
>CAZEXX010000435.1:0-2747 GCA_964516885.1 uncultured Anaerolineales bacterium
GCCTGCCTTGATGAGCGTGTGGGTGATCACCTTTGACCTCCTGCTCTTGCTGCTATTGGGGCGCTGTGGGGGTGATCGTCTTGGCCGTGACTACGGACGCGACCGCGCGGTGAAGGTGCTGACATTGCCGGTCCCCGATCCCGATCTGACTCCAATCTGACTGTGGTTCCCATATGGACAGCTTGTGTGTAATGGAGCGCCCAGGGGCCGATGTGTAACGTCTCGGCCTCCCACCGGATCGGGTGCAGGTCTCCAGTCGGTGGTGAGCGAAGGGGATCCACGACGAGGTGGAATGGATCATTCCCTCATTTCCGGTATCACGAGCGCGATCACGACGTCGCCTACGGTCGGGTTCCAGGCTCGCCTGAAGCTGGTCACATTTGGGCTTCGAGCGATTCCACCATCTGCTGACCGTACGTAGATATTCTACTGCAAGTCGACAACAATTGTCAAGGAAGATCGACCTGTCTGGAAGGGGCGCATGTCCGGCAGAGGTTGTTGCCAGACGACGGCGTAGACCCTTGCCTGCGGTGACCAACGTTGAGCTACGCCAGGCCACACGGGTCAGAGTGGCTATTTGGCTCGACGCCCCAGCGCGCGATCTCGTCTTCGATCATCCGGATGCGCCGGCGAACAAGGTCAAGTGACTTGGGTGACTGTTTGGGAATAGCAACCTTCAGCGAGTTGCGCATTCTGGAAGGCATTCTATAGTAACGCTAGATCTATGGACAGTGGAATGGCGCGTCTGCACGAGCGGGGATTGGCCGGATGGATGCTCAAGCCCCCGAACATGGCGCAATTGTCTCAGATGCTGGTGGAGGCGTTGGGATGACAATGACAAACGAAAGACTGGTGGCACTCAAGCGGATGGGGCTTCGCGGCCCGGCCTTGGTCCTGCTTACGCTCGCCGTAGGAGCTGCGGTGTTGTGGTGGACAGGGCAGGTAACCACGGAACGCATGCAGGCGGAGATACTCGACAAGGCCCGGATCGCCGCGCAGGCCATCAGTGTGGAGCGCGTGCTCTCCCTGTCCGGTTCGGAGGAGGATCTTGGCCTGCCCGACTATGTGCGGCTCAAGGAGCAGCTGGCGTGGATGCGCCAGGCCGGCCCCGGCGGTCGTTTTCTCTACCTGCTGGGCCGGCGCGCGGACGGAGGGATCTTCTTCTTCGTGGATTCCCTGCCGCCGGATGATGAGGACTATGCGCCGCCCGGACTGATCTACGAAGAGGTCCCGGATTCCTACATCCGGGCGTTCGACACCGGGCAGGAGGCCATCGTTGGGCCGGTGACCGACCGGTGGGGCACGTGGATCACGGCCTTGGTCCCGCTCACCGACCCGCAGACAGAAGAACTGGTGGCACTCCTCGGCATGGATGTCGAGGCGAGCGACTGGCGTTGGGAGATCATCCGCCAATGCCTCGTACCGTTTGCGGCGACGCTGGTGCTCGCGATCCTGGTCCCGCTATTGGACGCCCAGATTCAGCTGGCCCGAGCCAGACGGGAGAGCGAGAAGAAGTTCAGATCGCTCTACGATGCCATGACAGAGGGGGTTTGCCTTCACGAGTTGATATATGACGGAGCCGGAGACGCGGTTGATTACCGGATACTCGATGTCAATCCGAGGTATGAAGAGATTCTCGGCCTGAAGAAGCGAGATATCGTCGGCAAGCCGGCGTCGGAGGTATATGGCGGCAATGAGCTCCGGTACATGGCGACCTATGCAGCAATGGCTCGAACCGGCAAGCCCGTCCGATTCGAAACCTATTTTCCGCCGATGGACAGGTATTTCTCAATAGCGGCGTTTGCGTTCGGCAATGACCGATTCGCCACCGTGTTCGACGACATCACTGAGCGAGTGCGAACGGAAGAAGCACTTAGGGAAAGCGAAGAAAGACTTCGCAGTATCGTCGAGAACAGCACGAACCTGTTCTATTCACATACTCCGGATCATGTGCTTACCTATCTCAGTCCACAAGTGAAAGAGATTCTCGGGTACACTCCGGAAGAGGCCATGATCAAGTGGACAGAACTTGTGTCTGATGATCCCATCAATGTGAATGGACTGGAGCGTACGGTAAGGGCAATAGATACCGGCGAAGCGCAAGGACCCTATGAACTCGAGTTAATCCACAAGAGCGGAGAGAAGATCTGGGCAGAGGTCCGTGAAGCACCGGTGGTCAAGGACGGGAAGACAGTCTCAATCGTGGGCGCTCTAGCAGACATCACCGAGCGCAAGCAGGCGGAGAAGGCGCTACGGGAGAGCGAGCAGAAATACCAGGTACTCGTGGAAAATCAGACTGACCTGGTGGTTCAGGTTAATGTCGAGGGCCACTTCCAATTCGTTAGCTCGTCCTACTGTGAGCTGTTCGGCAGGACACAGGAAGAGCTACTGGGAGAGAGCTTCGTGCCTCTGGTACACGAGGATGATCGAGAGGGCACTGCCAAGGCGATGGAGAGTCTTAACCGGTCACCGTACTCTGCCTACCACGAACAACGCGCCATGACGAAGGATGGCTGGAGATGGCTGGGCTGGATGGATACGGCCGTGCTGGACGATGACGAGAATGTGACGGCCATCATTGGCGTGGGCCGGGATATCACGGAGCGGGTTCAGGCGGAGCAGGCGCTGCAGGAGAGCAAGCTACGCCTGGAGGAGACGCTGGCGGAACTGCGGGAGACACAAGAGCAGATGATGCACCAAGAACGCTTGGCCGCCGTGGGGCAACTCTCTGCCGGCATCGCTCACGA
>CAZEXX010000436.1:0-2745 GCA_964516885.1 uncultured Anaerolineales bacterium
AAGAAGGCCCTAAGGCCCGGCCCGCGCAGACGCGGGATGCAGGCCCTTAGGCCCGAGAGTTGATCGCAGCGGGCTGTTTTCGAAGTAGTTCCCATGGTCTGTCGCCCACCACGCAGGACGAAAATGGGACGCGAAGAAGGCCCTAAGGCCCGGCCCGCGCAGACGCGGGATGCAGGCCCTTAGGCCCGGAGAGCAGATCGTAGAAGGTTGTTCTCGGAATAGACAGTGTGGAGATCACATGGCTGAGTATGTGAGTGTCGTGCGCGCGGACGGGACGTCGCTGCCGCTGCGGGTCAAGAAATGCGATAGCTTCGGCTGCCGGCTGAGAGGCCTTACCTTTCGCCGGAGATTAGGACCGGACGAGGGGTTGCTCTTCGTGGAGAAGGCGGAGAGCCGCTGGGGCACCGCCATCCACATGTTCTTTGTCTTCTTCTCGATCGGGGTTGTCTGGCTGGACAGCCAGGGCACGGTGGTGGATGCCAAGATTGCCCGTCCGTTTGCCCCGTTCTACGCGCCCTGTGGACCGGCACGCTATTTCTTGGAGGGTCCCACTGATCTGGTGGGGTGGGTGACGAAGGGAGAGCGGCTCCACTTTGCATAGGCGATTCGGGTCAGCGACGGGGTGTGTGGCACCAGTTGGGGCGACGGGCCGCCCAGAGCCGTGTGTGCGCTGGTTGACGGCCCTGATGGTCCTTCTGGCTACACTGTGGCTGACGCCACGGGCGGCGGCGGCCCAGGACGTGGCAGACCCTCAGAGCACGCCCTCGCCGACCTACGTAGTGCGACCTGGCGACACGCTGGCTGGGATCGCAGAGCGGTATAGTGTGACGATGGCGGCACTGGTTCATGCCAATGGCATCCAGAACCCGCGTCAGCTCTACCCTGGGCAGGTAGTGTCGCTCTCCCCTGCGGTTGGGGCGATTGGGACTGTCCACAACCTGTTGTGGGGGGAGGATCTGGTCACCCTAAGCCGTGCGGCTGGGATCACCCCTCAGGCCCTCGCTCGCATTAACCGTCTGCTACTCCCCACGGGGCTGTGCGTGGGTTATTCCCTCCGGTTGCCCCCGGGCCTCCCGGTACGAGCGGTCCCCATAGTCGGAGGGGCTACGTGGTCCGGGGCTCCACGGATCGACGCCTCGTTGCGGTACGGTGCCAGGCTGTGGGATGTGCTTTGGCTGAATCCGTTGCCGCACAGTGCGATGCAGCCTTTATTGGTTCCCGAGAGCGCGTTCGCTACGGAGGCTTTGCCCGTGGGCGCCGGCTTGTTGCCCGATCCAGTGCTCTCTCTCTCTTTGTCAGCCCAGCCCGTCGACCGGGGCGAGACCGTCGCCGTCGTTGTGGAGACGGCGGAGCCGGTGCATTGTACGCTGAGTTATCTCGGACAGACCGAGACGTGCGTCGGTAGCGCGGAACCGAGCCAGAGCTGGCTGGGGCTGGCCGGGCTTTCCCCACTACTGGACCCCGGTGCTTATACGCTGACCCTGACACTAACGACGTCCGAAGGGGGTGAGATGGTTGTCCCGGTGCCGATTCTGGTGACGGCAGGGCGCTATGACTACGAGCGGATCGATCTGCCGCCCGATCGCCAATCACTGCTTGACCCGCAGCGCAGCCAAGCCGAGAGGGCCAAGATCGCGGCGCTGCGCCTGCTCCGGTCGCCGGTGCGGTACTGGTCCTATCCGTTCATGCGCCCGGTCGATGCGGCGATTACGTCGTATTTCGGCTCCCGGCGGTCTTACGGCTCTGGCTTCGGCAGTTATCATGCCGGCTCAGACTTCGACGGGCAGGGGGGGGAACCGGTGTTGGCGCCGGCGGATGGGGTGGTGATCCTGGCTGAGACGCTCGTGGTGCGCGGTAACGCCATCTTGGTCGATCACGGTTGGGGCGTCGTGAGCGGGTTCTGGCATCTGTCGGAAATCGCGGTGGAGGTGGGAGACCGGGTGTCGCGGGGCCAGCGGATCGGCGCCCTGGGGAACACAGGGCTGTCGACCGGTGCGCATCTGCACTGGGAGCTCTGGGTCAATGGGAGCGCCGTCAATGCGCTGTCATGGCTCGAACCGGATGGGCCGGCTGCGATGCTGGGGGAGGAGCCGTGAGCAGGGGGGTGTTAGACCGCGACCATCTTGGCCACATCTATGCGCGTGCGGTCGCTGCGGTCCAGAGATACGCCTGCGCGTATGGCTACGGAGCGCCGGAGCGGGCGAGACGCCTGCGGTCCACAGAGATCAGCTATCTAGGAAGTGGCCTAGAGGGGTTGGAAGGATGAATCAACAGGGACTGGGGACCTATCAGCGGGCCACGGGGCGGTTTGGCCGGAACTTCCGGTATTTCATGGAGATCGGCTCGACGAACGATGTGGCTCTGGCGGCCGCGCGGACCGGTGCCGCGGAGGGATTGGTCGTCGTCGCCGACCGGCAAAGCGCGGGGCGGGGGCGACTCCAGCGGCGTTGGGAAGCCCCCGTGGGCAGCAGTTTGCTGATGTCTCTGTTGTTCCGCCCACCTGAGCCGTTCGCCTATTTCGCTGGTCGGATCACGATGGTCTGCGGACTCAGCCTGGTGGCTGCAGTTGGCACGGTATCGGGTGTGGCCACGCGGCTCAAGTGGCCGAATGATCTCATCTACGAAGCGGCGGATGGGTCGGGGGGGTGGCTGAAGCTGGCGGGAATGCTCAGCGAGGTGGTGCTCTCGGAAGCTGGGCAGCCTGTGGCACTGGTTGTGGGTCTCGGCGTGAACGTCAACGTGGCT
>CAZEXX010000437.1:0-2738 GCA_964516885.1 uncultured Anaerolineales bacterium
CATTTTCTCAGGATAGGGGGGCATGATAGTGGACAAATCTCTGGTAACCGATCGTCGAATGCAGATGCCGACGATCACAGAACCACTCGATGTGAGGGAACAGGTCTTGCTGAGCCTTGTGCCGCGTATGGTAGGCATCGTGATGCATCAGCTCCACCGCACCTCCCTCACGGATTCTTGACGCTCCGACCGCTACGACCAGGACCGTGGACGTAGGATCAAGTGGCAGCTTCTCATGGTTCTGATTTGCCTGAACCACACGGTTGCCCTGATAGCGGCAGTGGAGTGGAAGCCGCTGATGCAGATGATCTTCAGAGTCTCCATCTTCTAGATGTCCCATCACCTAACCGAAGCAACGAGCCATCTACGTCGCGTTGCTGGCGGTCCTAGTGTGGCACAAACAGGGATGCTACTCCGCGATTCCGGTCGGGATACGTATCTGCTAGTACGGACCTGGCCTCTTGAAGCACCAGCTGACTTGCGGGATCCTCCGATGGGAGTGATGTGGTAGTCCCGCATAGCTGGCGGGAGAGACACCCGACAGAGCAAGTGCGCAGTGGGTGACCTAGAGGGGTTTGCGGTGTCAGAATAGCCGCCCGTGACATTACCGAGTCTGTCCTTTGGCTGTGCGTATGTGAAGTCACTTACGGGAAGCAGAACCAAGGGAGTGGAAGCTTGCCAAGCTGTGCTGGAGATAGTGCCGGACGCGATCAGCATCTCAGTCGTGCTCCTCACACCGCTTGAGGCTGTTGTCTCGACCAGCACAGTGAGTTCAGTACTAGGCTATAGCCAGACCGTGCCGGATATGACCGACAGAGAAGCGATCTCTTGGGATGCATCGGCGGTCTGTGGTGACGATCCAGCGCTCGCCAGCTCCGGGCCTTATTGACCAGGTTGTGGGTTTCGCGCCACGAGCAATGCAGGCTGGAGTGAGCGCTGCTAGCCAATTGCAGGGCGCTGTATCTCCATGCACCCACATCCAGGCGAGTTCTCAGGGCTGAGAACGAGTAGCCAATCGAGAGGTGACCCAATGGACCCGATTGAAGAGCTGGCACGCGATTGGCAGGTGACCGAACACTGGATCAGGGAGACGCTCGACGATCTGGCGCTTGATGTTGAGTAGCTGCGTTAGCTGGGCAAAGCGGACATTGCGATCTACTCGTCGTTGATCTTAGAGCTTGAGGAACGGAGCATCCGGGAACGCAAGCACTCTCGTCCACGTTATGCGAGATCCTTGGATTAGTGGCTCGAACCCGATCTGTAGCTCACCAGTCTGGCCAGTACGATGGCTGATCCAGCCCATATCCAGGGGGCCGATTATGGGCGGCGCCCCGTTTCGCCTCACGCTGCGGGCGAAGAGCGCACTGTCGTTGGCGTTGTCCAGAGACCGAGCAGCCGGAAGATCCTCACGGACATCGCCTTCCTCTTGACTGCTTTCTCACGTGTGAGAACCTCGACCTTCTTATGCAATGTTTTAGTGCCCCTACGGGCATTGCCTTCGTTTTGCCTGTCGAACCTCAGAACTCCTATTCACAAGGCACAAGAGATGATCATACTCCTGAACACAAATCACAACAGAATTTCGTGTTCGGTACCCGGACCGTCATCGGCAAGCTTAAGTTCCTGAAGACTTCGCATGCTGCCAAGCAAATCCATAGCTTGGAGCCTTGGGTATGGCTACGGGAGCATAAGCCCGATAGTTTTGAGCAGTTAATAAGTCAGGTCGAGGCTAGCATCGAGGAACGTTCCCGCACCACCCGTACGGTGATGCGGCAGCTTGCTCAGGTGTTTCAGTGGTGCAAGGAGCATGACATTGAGTTGTCATTGTTCGATCTACCCAGACGTGTAGCGCGCTACCGAGCGGCTGCAAGCTATCTGTACCATACGGTTATGGATGCCTCGAGCACGGAGGCGGCTGAGCAAGGAATCCGGGAAGCTGTAGCCGGGATCAACAGCCACAGGACCAACAGAGAGACTCGGACGATGGTTAGGAGACCTCGGAAGTGATGAAAACAGACAACCGAGCCCTTCGGTAGTGTATTGCTTCAGACGGAAATGGAATTCTACCTTCCAAGAGATAGTATAGAGGATGGAGGTAAACATGGCGAGGAAGCGGAAGCAGTACACAGGGGAAGAGAAGCTGGCGATACTACGCACGCATCTACTGGAAGGCGTAGCAGTACCGGATATCTGTGATGAGCATGGCCTGCAACCGACGGTGTTCTATCGGTGGCAGAAGCTGCTATTCGAGGGCGGAGCAGTGGTATTTCGCAGGACGAACGACACGGAAGCCAAGAAACTGCAACGGCAAGTCACACACTTGGAGGAGAAACTGGTGAAGAGGAACGAAGTGCTGGGCGAGCTGCTGGAGGAATACGTCGCACTAGGATAAAGAACTTGGGGCACCCTGAGCGGCGTATGGGTGCCCCAGGCGACACGCGATCAAGTAGTGGGCATGGTAGACGAATGGGTAGAGAAAACTGGCGCCAGCAGTGGTCGTATGATCGGCTGGTTGGAGACCAGTCCCAGCAAGTACTACGATCGGAGGCAGCGGTATGGGGAAGAGAACCGGCACAATGCGCCCGTACCACGCAGATACTGGCTGGCGGGGTTGGAGAAGGACGCGATCCCTGCGTACCATGCAGGGCACCAAGAGGAGGGATACCGGAGGTTGACCTATATGATGCTGGATGCCGATGTGGTCGCGGTGAGTCCCTCAAGCGTGTATCGGGTGTTGA
>CAZEXX010000438.1:0-2729 GCA_964516885.1 uncultured Anaerolineales bacterium
CAGCTGCATCACGTCCAGCCGATCCAGGCCGGGCAGCCTGCATAGAATCCACCCTAGCTCGATGCGCATCACCCGATCTCGCGCGACGCCGTCTGCTTATGATCTCAGGACGCCACACACAAAGACCGGCGCGGGGCCCAGCGAACCCAGGGGGTTCGCGCAGTCGGGGCTGACACCGGCCCGAGCAGAACGTCCCCGCTGTGCGTATCCACTTTCGTGCTTGCATGGTGTGCCCCAGCGAACATAGGTTCCGTTCACCGAGCAGCACCCGGAGTATAAGACGGTTTGATGATCTGTCCAGAGTCCACAGTTGGCTCTAGCGAAACAAGGGAACTGTCTCACGCCAAGATCCAAGGCGGATATCACAGAATCCAAGATCGTATTGCCAGCCACTATGGAGATGCAGGGCCTGTCTTGATTTCTTTGCGGCTCCGCGGCTTTGCGTGAGTTCTGTCAGTGAAGCCACAGTTGCGGCCCCTACCACGCAGTGTAAGATAGCGACATCTCTACGCCGTGTGGGGCAAGCCCCCCAAGGAGACCATGGATGAGCGACAGGCCCAATATCATCTTTATTATGCCCGATCAGCTACGTCACAACTTCCTCGGATGCTACGGCGCCGATTTTCTCAAGACCCCCAATATCGACCGGCTCAGCGATGAGGGAGTGCGCTACACCCGGTGCTACTCTGAGCACCCCGTCTGCGTCCCGGCACGCGTCGCGCTGTTGACCGGGCTGCACGGATTCAAGACCGGGGTCCTGGACAACGGGCAGTTTCTACGTCCCGACTACGCCGAGATGGGCCTGCAGACCTGGCCCGAGATGCTGAACGAGGCCGGATATTACACCGCAGCCATCGGCAAGATGCATTTCTATCCGTGGGACACCCGGATGGGCTTCCAGTACCGATCCATTGCCGAGGACAAACGCTGGGTTCATATACGCGACGACTACTTCCACTTCCTCCACACCGCCGGCTACCGCAAGTACCACGGCAACGAACACGATGGCTATTTCGAAAACAAAGGCGCCGTGATCAACCGGCTGCCGTGGGAGCACAGCGTGGATCACTTCGTAGGCAAAGAGGCCCGCGGCTTTATCGAACGCTACGGCAACGACGGCCCGTTCGCGATGATGATCGGCTTCCCGGGGCCGCACTGTCCTTACAACCCCACGGCGCAGTTCATCGAGAACCTTGACCCCGAAACCATGCCGCAGGCAGCGCCCGCCACGGAAGATGCCGAGAGGCTGCGTGTCCGCAACGTTGAGGGCAACCGGCGACCCTGGAACGGCGTCAACTACGAGGAATTCACGCCCTCCCAGATACAGAAGGTACGCACACACTACGCCGGATTGGTCCAGCAGATCGACTACGAGGTTGGGCAGATCTTGGAGACCCTGGAGCAACAGCGCCTGCTGGACAACACCGTCATCATCTTCTCCGCCGACCACGGCGACTATCTGGGGGACCACGGCATGATTGGCAAAGGCACTTTCTTCGAGAGCAGCATCCATATCCCTATGATCGTGCGGATGCCGGATGGCGCGCCAAGTGGCTCGACAGCACGCGAAAACGACCAACTCGTCTCGCTCACCGATGTCACCGCCACGATCCTCGCCACAGCCGGTATCGATGTGCCTGCCTATATGGACTCACGTCCGCTGCCCGGCCTTGGTCTGCCCGACGAGGCCGCTCACGAAGTACTCATCGGCGCCACGCAGGGCGGGTGGTGGATCGACGATGGTCGCTGGCGCTTGTGCAAGTACAGCGACACCGGGCCGTTCCTCTTCGATCGCCTGAACGACCCTGCTGAACAACACAACCTCGCCCACGAAGCCGAGTACCAGGGCGTGCGCGACCGGCTGGATGCCCGTCTGACGACCACCGTGATGGCGTTCACTTCAGAGTCACACTTCGACCACCGCGTCTATGTGCGAGACCTGTCGCAGAAACCGGCATTTGGGCGCGAAGGCTGGCAGCGGCCCTTCCCGCGCAGTGTCCACGACCCGCAAGCACGAAGGCAGGGCTGAAGCAGAAGGCGCTTCGCCAACCGGGGTGCGGCCGCCTATTCAACGCTGCCGATTGGCTCAACTTAGCCCCTTCCGGGGAAAAAAGAAAAAGGGGGATCGTATGGCAAAACAGCCGTCCCATGATAAAGTGGAAACGATATTCGAGTGAGGAGTTACGCACTATGAGAATCCTACTTGCCGGCCACAAGGGTCAGTTGGGGCGGGTCCTGATGTCCCGTCTGGAAGAGCAGCACGATGTTCGCGGCATCGACCTGCCGGACGATGACATCACCGACCGCGATGCGATGATCGACCTGATGCGCGTCTACAAGCCGGATCTGGTCATCAATTCGGCTGCGATGACGAACGTCGACGGCTGTGCCCGCAACCCGGGGCTGGCCTACCTCGTCAACGGGATGGGCACGCAGAACCTCGTCCTGGCCGCTGCCGATATCAACGCAGAGCTGATGTACATCAGCACCAACGAGGTCTTCGACGGCACCGCCCCCGAACCCTATCACGAGTGGGCCACCTGTGCCCCGGTCAACGCCTATGGGCGCTCGAAACTGGCCGGTGAGTGGTACGTCCAGAACCTGCTGACGCGCTTCTACATCGTCCGCACCGCCTGGCTCTACGCCGTCAACGGGCGCAACTTCCCGCACCGCATGATCGAACTGGCCGACGAGCGCGGGGCCCTGAGCGTGGTCTCAGATGAAGTAAG
>CAZEXX010000439.1:0-2721 GCA_964516885.1 uncultured Anaerolineales bacterium
CGTCGCGCTCTGCCTTGTCCCGCATACGCCCGATCTCCTTCGAGACACGGTTCCGCTCCGAGCGCAGCGACTCCACGGTCTGCAGAAGCTCGCGCCACTGCGAATCGAGCGCGGCAACTTTGTCGACAAGCGCAGGATCATCGTTGCGCTTGCGGAGCCCATCACGTACGGCGTCTGGATGGTCACGGATGAGTTGAATATCGAGCATGCGTCCTCTCCTGGCGTTCAGGTGAATGGTGGAAGAGACTGTGGCCCTTGCCGCAGCCATTATGCCACCAACAAACGCGTTGTCCAGAGATTCACCACCGGCGGCATATCAGTTGTACAGACGCGGCGGTGCCGCGTCTTCCCCGGTCAGCCAGCACCGCCTCCCGCCAGAAAACGATCCACCGGATCGTCTCTACCACGGATGGCTGCACGCTGGCGCGCAAGTCAAGCCCTTGTACAGACGTGCCGAACCCCTTGGGTTCGCGGTGGCGCGTCTTCTCCTGTGAGCCAGCACCACCTCCCACCGGCAGACGGTCCACCGGATCGTCCCTACCACGGATGGCTGCAAGCTGGCGCCCAAAGAAGCTTTTGTACAGACGTGCCGAACCCCTTGGGTTCGCGGTGGCACGTCTTCTCGTCCGAGGTAGAATAGGGTCTGCGCAATGTCCATGGTTCGTGGTAAAATCGAACCTGCCGCTCACAGATCGCGGCACTGCTCGTGAGCCGGGAGCTGAGTCCTCAGGATTCCGCCGCCCAGACAGCAGGCAGATGCGGTGGCACACGATCCACATGTACAGGAGGCTTATGATGAAACGGAAACTTCTGCTACTCGTCGCAATACTGTTGATCTTCTCGCTGGCGTGTTCAGTCTTGTCATTCGGCGGCAACGACGAACCCGCAGAGGACCCCAACGCTGACGTCACAATGAAACTCGAAGCTGAGGATGATGAAGTCGTCGTAGACGAGCCTGCCATCGATGACGTCGAAGAGGCCGATGATCTGGACCAGGAGCTCACGTACGACAGCGATGGACTCGATCAGCTCGACAGCTACCGCGCGACGATCTCCTACGAGATGGAAAAGGACGATGGCACCGAGGAATCCTTCAGCCTCGAGCAGGCCGCAACCCGCGATCCCGCAGCGCAGCATCTGACGATGTCCTCAGCAGACGGCGACATTGAGTACATCCAGATCGAAGATCAGATGTGGATTCGCTTCGGCGAGGAGTGGATGCAGGGAAGCGCCGACACCGCGGATATGGACGACGACGGCTTCGCCAGCATGCTCACCAGCAGCGACGATTGGATCTCTGATGTGGACGAAGGCGACTACGAGTACCTGGGCAAAGAGACCGTGAATGGGATCAAGACCAGACACTACCGAGTGGAGTACTCCGAGGGTTGGATGGGTATGCTCGACCAGGCAGATGCCGATGGTGATATCGACAGCGGCGTCGCCGACGTCTGGATCGCCAACGAGCCCGACCTGCCCGAGTTCATCGTGCGTTACCGCGTCGAGCTTGAGGGTACGCTTGACGGGGAAGAGAGCACCATCACGTTGGCTCAGGATGTCACCGAGGTCAATGAAGACGTCAAGATTGTAGCGCCGGAGGGTGTGGCGATGGGCGGTCTGCCTGAAGGCGTCCCGGTCTATCCTGGCGCCACCGATGTCACCAGCTTTGGTGGCATGAACAGCTTCACCGTTCCCGATGCTGTCGAGACGGTCAATGACTTCTACACAGAAGCGCTGACCGACGCCGGTTGGGAAGAAGGCGCCGATGGCTTCGACATGGAGAACATGGTCAGCAGCACCTGGTCCAAGGACAGCGAGGAACTGAGCCTGACGATCAGCGGCGACGACGATGGCGTCGTCACCGTCCTGATCATGGTCACGGGCGAGGAGTAGACGAAACGCCATTACCAGCCATGATCTGAGACACATCAAGGATTCACACGAGACAATGGACCCGACTAGAGAGACGAGAGTGGCGCCGAGAGCGCTCGTCGCGCTCATCGCGATATTCGTCCTCCTGGCCGGGTCCGTCAGTATCATCAACCCCCTCTTCGAACCCCCTGACGAGATACGGCACTATCGCTACGTCCGCATCCTGGTCACAGAGCACCGGCTGCCGGTGCAGGATGAAGAGGCCGCCCGGGCCCAGAGTCACCACCCGCCCCTCTACTACGCGCTAAGTGCCTGGCTCAGTGCCTGGGTGCCGAGCGCGCACGATGCCACGTTCCAGCATCCGGTCAACCCATTCTGGGGTTACAGGAATTGGACAGTCGGGGTCGACAACAAGCTGCAATACTGGCACGGCCCCGCCGAACGGTTCCCATTTCGCGAGGGCTACCTAGCGTCAATGGTGGCCCGCTGGGTCAACGTGCTGTTGGGAGCAGCGACAGTAGCCGTCACCTATCACCTGGCTCTGCGCGCCCTCGGGAGCGAACCTGAGGGCAGCACGAAAATGGCAGCGCCTTCGGACCAGACCTTTGAGCTTTCCCTTATTAAGCAGAACGATCTCAGCAGCACGAAAAGCTCAAAGTTCTTCTTGGAGGACAAGCGTGCTCTAGAGCAAAACGTAGGTGATTCCCGAAATAGACGTCATGTTCGCCGTCGCACACCACGCACGAATGAGAGTGTTTGTGCGCGTAGTGGGCCTAAAGGCTTTCTGCAGGCTTTAGGGCCTTCCCCAAACCGCGATGATCCCTGTTCGTCGCCAAGCGAAGTCTATTC
>CAZEXX010000440.1:0-2718 GCA_964516885.1 uncultured Anaerolineales bacterium
ATAGCTGATAGCTGATAGCTGATAGCTGATAGCTGATAGCTATCCCAATCTATATATAATGTGGGAGTGAACACTATGAACGCTCGTACGGGAGGCATCATTGCCATCGTCGTCGTGATCCTCGTGCTCTGCACCATCTGCGTGTGCGGTGCAGCAGGAGTCATATTGCTGACTACGCGGACCGAGACTCCAGGGCCACGCGACCCGTTGGGATCGACGTGGAGCGAAGGGGCCGTCCCAACGGCCGAGGCCACGGTCCCCGTCCCCACCACCGCGCCGCCGCCAGACGAGGCTGAGGAGACGCTCCGCGCGCTGGAAGAGGCTGTGGTGCCGGACTCGGATCTGCACGAGCTGGGCGTGCGTTTCCTGGGCGTCGACCCCAACACGCCGCGCGTCGCCGCGACCACGAGTCCCGACTACGCTGTGGGCACAACGCGCGTCTTCAAAGCCTCCAACCTGGATGAAAACGAGAGCTTCGAGCTCGAGGCTGTGCTCCTCTACAAGACCGAGCACGTCTATATGTGGGTGGAGAAGGGCCTGGACGTCGACCAGGAGGAGATTGAGGAAGCTGCCGATCTCTTCGAGGAGCACACCTACCCCACCGACCGCGAGTTCTTCGGGACGGAGTGGTCACCCGGCGTGGATGGCGATCCGCACCTCAGCATCCTGCACGCCGGCAACTTGGGCCGCACCGTCGCCGGCTACTTCTCCAGCGCCGACTCCTACGTCCAGGAGGTCCGCGAGGATTCCAACGAGATGGAGATGTTCTACATCCACGTGGACAAAGGCACAGAGATCGGCGATCCCTTCTACAACGGCGTTCTGGCCCACGAGTTCCAGCACATGATCCACTGGTACAACGATCAGAACGAGACCACCTGGCTCAACGAGGGCTGCTCTGAGCTGGCAATGGAGCTCAACAACCAGTCCTACCCCGGCGGCACCGGGACCTACGATGTCGGCGGCAGCGAATACGCTTACCTCGACAACCCCGATACCCAGCTCAACACGTGGCCCGAGGTGGACCAGACCGGATCGGCCGGCGCCCACTACGGCGCCGCCTACCTCTTCACCAGCTACTTCTTGGACCGCTTCGGCGAGGACGCCACGCAGGCGCTGGTCGCACACGAGGCCAATGGCCTGGAGAGCGTGGACCTGGTCCTGGACGGGTACCTGGGGCTCGACATCACACACCAGGACGTCTTTGCCGATTGGGTGATCGCCAATCTGATCGATGATCCGGACATCGCCGATGGCCAGTTCGGCTACAACCGGATCGACATCTACGGGCCCGACATCGATGAGTCGTACTCGCGCAGCACGGACTATCCTCAGGAGCAGCGCAGCACTGTAGCGCAGTACGGCGTCGACTACATCGAGATCGAGAGCCGCACGCCGCTGGAGTTCGCCTTCACCGGCAGCACCCAGGCGAAGCTGCTGGACACCGACGCCATGAGCGGCCAGTATCTCTGGTGGTCCAACCGCGCCGACGAGTCCAACCCCAAGCTGACCCGCATTGTCGACCTGACCGGCGCGGAGACGGCAGAGCTCAGCTTCCGGAGTTGGTACCATATCGAGGAGGACTGGGACTACGCCTACGCGGTCGTGGGCACGACCACGGATGGCACCATCCCGGCGGACCTCGCCGATCCGGCTATTACGTGGGAGATACTCTCAGATCCGTCACTGGGCTGCACCACCGCGGACCCGAACAACGGTAACCTCGGCTGCGGCATCACCGGCCAGAGTGCCGACTGGGAGCTCCTCACAGCCGATCTCTCGCCCTACACCGGTCAGGAGATCGCCCTGCGTTTTGAGTATGTCACCGACGCCGCCGTCAACCAGGCCGGCATGGCCCTGGACGACATCCAAGTGATGGTCGACGGCGAACTCGCTTTCCTGGACGACGCCGAGACGCTTGACGATGCGTGGATCTCCGAGGGCTTCGTGCGGCACGCTAACGTGCTCCCACAGTTGTGGACGGTCCAGCTGGTCTTGTTCGACGACGGCGCGCCCGCGGGCGTGCCCGCAGTTACACGCCTGCTTTCGGCGGACAGCACCACCGGCACATGGACATTGCCCTTCACCACTGATGCCGATCGCGCCGTCCTCACCATCTCGGCTATGGCGCCCGTGACCACTGAGCCCGCCATCTACGAGTACACGCTCTCGGCGGAGTAGAGCGGAAAAGGCAACCACGAATCTCACGAATCTACACAGATCCATTTCTGAGATTAGTGAAGGTTGGTGGTTCCCGTGGACGTATCGCCCACTGTAGGGGCAGGGCTTGTCCCTGCCCAATGCTGAACACCCAGCGCAGCGCAGAGGGCACCCACAAGGGGTGCCCCTACATCATTCGTGAGGATTCGTGTAGATTCGTGGTTAACTCTCCCTCCCCCACCATAGGCATCTTTGACTCCGGCGTCGGCGGGCTCTCCGTCTGGCGCGAGATCGCACGGCAGCTGCCGCACACCGGCACCCTGTACTTCGCAGACCAGGCGCACGTCCCCTACGGGCCCCGCTCGGCCGAGGAGATTCTGGGCTTCACGAGATCCATCACCGACTTCCTACTCACCCAGGGCGCGCAGATCATCGTCGTCGCCTGTAACACCGCCTCCGGTGTCGCGCTCCGCCCACTCCGCGCCGGCTACCCCGACGTGCCCTTTGTCGGCATGGAACCCGCGGTCAAGCCGGCTGCCGAACACACGCGCAACGGCC
>CAZEXX010000441.1:0-2699 GCA_964516885.1 uncultured Anaerolineales bacterium
ACGGCAAGTGCCGGGCAGTGATCGATGACGACGCCCCGCCCCTGGTCCAACCGCCGGTCGGTGCCAGGGTCTACTTGCCGATGGTCCTGCGCTAGGTGCCATGGACTTGTGAGCCTTTCCTGTCCAGCAGCGGCTTTCTCGATAGGCAAGGCGCAAAGGTCCAGGGCTATCGCTTTGGCAACAAACACGTGTAAGCTGTCATCCCGAACGGATCGGGAGCACAGCCGGCTTTCCAAACGGTCAGAGTGAGGGATCTTGTCTCAAAAAGGATGCGCGAGTTTGGGGCACAAGATTCCTCATTTTGGCTTCCTGTAGTGCAAATGGCTTGGGCAACCCACTCGGAATTACAGATCGGTTGCGTGTTCCGGGGAAATGCGATAGCCTTACTTGAAGGTCTGTTGACATGTAGCTGCCTACGGGTATACTGTGACCGGTTCGGGCAGGCCGAACACATCAAGGAGAGGAACTGGAATGATAGACACGGCGCGTTGTGACGTTGGGCGTAAGGCACCCTCAGGTGGCGCACGCTGACCGCGCGTTAGTCTTCCACAGATTCTTAACCGTCTCAGTCGCTATCCAAGGCCGTGGTGCTTCAAGCCCACGGCCTTTTCTGTTACCTGCAAGGCCGTGATGCTTGCGATCGCCCTCCCTGTCACCAACTGACCCTTTCCGGCAGGTTGTTGGTTAGTGGCTGTGTTCGCATGTGAGAGAGAGGACCTTATGCTTCAAGCATCAAATATCTGCAAACGCTACGGGGACGTCCATCTCCTCGACAAGATTTCCTTCAAGGTTAACGCCGGTGACCACGCAGGTCTCGTTGGACCCAACGGCTGTGGCAAGACGACACTGCTGCGGATCTTGATGGGTGAGCTTCAACCGGACCGGGGCAGTGTCCGCACGGACCCGCCGGAGCTGGTGGTCGGCTATCTGGAGCAAGGGCTGAGCTACGGGGAGACCGATACGTTGGACGATGTCCTGCGGTCGGAGCGCCGTAAGTTGATTGAGGCTGAGGACGAAGTCGAGCGGCTGGGTGTGGCGCTGGCTGCGACTGAGGGGGATGAGCAGGCGCGCCTGCTCGATGCCTATGCCGAGGCCCTGAGCCGCCTTGAGCAACTCTCCCGGATCCAGACGACCGAACATCAGGTGACGGCGGTGCTGGCCGGTCTGGACCTTGACCATCTGCCGCTGGACACGCCGGTGCACTACCTGAGCGGAGGCCAGAAGACCCGGTTGAGCCTGGCGCGGCTGTTGATCCAACGTCCGCAGCTCCTGCTCCTGGACGAGCCGACCAACCATCTGGACATCGAGGCGCTGGAGTGGTTGGAGAGCTGGCTGCTGAGTTATACGGGGGCGGTGGTGATCGTCTCCCACGACCGCTCCTTCTTGGATGGGACGGTGAACTGGATCTTCGAGCTGGACGAGAAGACCCATCATCTGACGGCCTATCCCGGCACCTATTCGGACTATCTTGCGGCCAAGCGTCGGCAGGTTGAGCGACACTGGGAGGCCTACAACGCACAGCAGGAGCGAATCGCGCAGCTGACGGGCGAGGTGCGGCGTCTGTCCGGCTACGCCAAGAGCATCGAGGTCGGCACGATCGACTTCGCTCCCCGAAAGATCGCCAAGGGGATCGCGCGCCGGGCCACCGTGCAACGGCGGCGGATCGAGCGCGAGCTGGCGCAGGAGCACATCGAGCGCCCCGGTCTCTCCTGGCACATGAAGCTGGCCTTCGTGGATACGCCCGAGAGCGGGCAGGATGTGCTGATCTTCGACCATGTCGACGTCGGCTATGAGGGGCAGCCCCTGGTGCGAGATATCCATCGCGTGTTGCGACAGGGGGAGCGCGTGGCCTTGATCGGTCCCAACGGCGTGGGCAAGACGACGCTGTTGCGCACGATCAGAGGCGAGATCGCGCCTCTGGCCGGGGAGGTCCGGCGAGGCACGAACGTCAAGTTGGGTTACTATGCCCAGGAGCAGGAGAACCTCGACCCTGAGGGGACGCCCTTCACCACCATACGCCAGGTTGCCGCGATGTCCGAGACGGAGATCCGCTCTTTCTTGCACTACTTCCTCTTCACGGGGGACGAGGTCTTCACGCCGGTGCGCAGTCTGAGTTACGGGGAGCGCGCCCGGCTGGTCCTGGCGCGGCTGGTGGCGTCGGGGTGCAACTGCCTGCTGCTGGATGAGCCGATCAACCATCTCGATATCCCCAGTCGCACGAGCTTCGAGCAGGCGATGACCGCCTTCGAGGGCACCGTGCTGGCCGTGGTCCACGACCGTTACTTCATCAAGGCGTTTGCCACACGCGTCTGGGCTATGCAGGACGGAGAACTGCACAGCTACGTGGATATGGAGGATTACCAGCGTATCCGCCGAAATCGGCAGGATGACGAGGATTGACAGAGCGACGTGGTGATGCACGGTAGGCTCGTGCTGGATGACAATCCAGCCCTCTGGTGGTGACAGGACGTAGACGAGAGCGCGGGCTGTGGTCCGCTCTGCGTATGTCGAGGCCCCCTTCGAGGGCAGGCTGTCTGCTTCGACCCTGCGTGGTTGCTCACACGCTGAGGGGCGACCACACCAACCTGTCCCCGAAGGGGAGTCGTACTATGCGCGAGTTAGGGCGCCTGACCTCTAGCGCCTTTTGAGGATGATCCGCGTATCGACGACGCAGACGCCCTCTCCCTCGTCGTAGACGA
>CAZEXX010000442.1:0-2679 GCA_964516885.1 uncultured Anaerolineales bacterium
GCTTCGGCGCGCTGCCGGCGCCGCTGGAGCGCCTCAGATTCCTGTTGGGCAGGAGCGGGTGCCGTGACTTCATCCGGCGGTGTCCACAGCGGCTCGGGCCGGGCCGGATCGCTATCGGCCTCTCCGCCGGCGTCCAGGACCTCATCGGGGATCTCCAGCAGGTGCTCGATGTCGGGCAGGATGCGCCGGAGCAGTTTCTCATCCTTGAAGGCCTGACGACACGCTTCTCGCACCCGCGGTTCGACCCTCTGCGGCGATTCCCCCACGATCCTGAAGGCCACCGGGAGGGTGACATCGACCTTGTAGAGATCGGCGACGTCATAGACGAAGGAGAGCTGTTTCCCGGTGTGGATAAAACCGAGGCCCGGCGAGTAGCCGCCTGAGACAATCGCTGCGTGAGAGAGCCCATTGAGCAGTGCGTTGGCCGCTGAGATAGCTCGGTTGATCGGATCGCTGTTGCCCCACGACTTGCGGTCATAGTTACGCCCGTGCCACGGGACATTGTGCTTGATACTGAACTGCGCGTAGGCCGTGCGGACGCGTGCGCCCTCCATCCCGCGCAGTTGCTGAATCGTCAGTGCAGAGTCCAGGACTTCGTTGAAGCGCATCCGGTACATCCGCTTGCAGACTTCCAAGCGAAGCTGCGAGTCGGTGGCCAGCCGGGCTTGGTGGAGAAGGTGATAACCTTTGCGGGTCTCTCCGCCGCCGTGGGCGTAGCAGCGCGTGCCATCCTGCCCAACCCAGACGATGGAACAGCCGCTGTCCGCCAACGTCTTCACGGCGGCGTGCGTGATGCGCGTGCCCGGTCCCAGCAGCAGCACGGTCAGGGCCGCTGTCGGGACCAGGGTTGCGCCCTCCTGGTCAAAGAGCTCGATCGCCTGCTGCTTCTTCTCCACGATGCAGTGCTCGGCGTAGAGGTAGCTCAGGCTATCGGAGAGCTTGGGCAGTTCCTGCAGATCGCGCACGCTGTGCCTCCCTTCGTCGTCCTCGAACCTAACGTGGCGGTGCCAGCGAGAGCAGGCCAAAGCCGAAGCCCTTGGCTGAGCCGATACCCTGTTGGACAGTGCGCCAAAGGACGTCGGGGTCGGTGACCTGGAGGATGCCTTCGAACAGAACGGCGTGGAAGGTGAGTGTGCGGCTTCTCGCGGACCTGTCCTCGTCGCGCTCGGACGTTGCCGGTCTCCTGCGTTGACGCACGACGAGGGTGCCTTCCTGGTGAACGACTGCGGTGAGCACTCGGAAGCCACCGCTCGTGCCCTTGCGATCCAGCCAACTGCGCAAGTTCTCGTCAGAAGTGATAGGGAGGCGCATCGGCTTCTTCTCGCTGTCAAGGTTATCTTTGTCCCGCGGCAGCCAGCGCTTGACGGTAGGATTTGCGCGCAGGCGGAAAGTCAGTCTCTGCCCAGCGACGAAGGTGAGGTAGAAGGTTTTGGCCTCAGGCGCTTGTTGAAGGTAGCCACTGGCCCGCGGATCACCGAGCCAAGCCCAGTCGGGCTGCGAATAGGACTGCAGGAGGACGATGGGAACACCCGAGCGGGCGTCCACGTCGACGCGGTAGAGCACGCGCTCGCCCTGTGGCAAGTTGGGCGGGAAGGCTGCCATCAGGGTGCGATGCAGCTCATAAGGATTCGCAAGTTCTCGCTGCACCCGGCGGGTGCGGGGATTCAGGATCAGTCTTGAGAGGTACATACGCCCTCCTCTATGGTCGTCTCTGGCACCGGCACGAAGGTTGTGGCTACGCGCCGCGCCGCGAAACGACGCTCGGCGAAAGAAAGGGGTTGGTCGGGACGGACTTCGGCACCGGCGTCATCTTCCAGGATGATTCGCAGTTGTTCGGGCGGCTCGCGATAGGGCGCGCCGAGCCATGGATAGGAGGTGAGCGCATCCAGCAGGCCGGCACCCGCACGCAGGCCATCCCTGAGCCATACCGGTGCGCCGGGAACGAAGGCTTTGCGGCCCAGGTAGAGCGGCCAGACGGGGTTGCGCAGGGCGTCGTGGAGATGCCGCAGAACCAAAAGATCCTCTGACGCCAGACCCACGAGGAAGGACGCATCAGCGAGGTAGTAGCGGCGTGAGGGCTCGGTGTTCTTGAGTCCCCCGCCGGCCTTGAGCACGTGTTGCGCTGTATGGAAATCATAGGATAGCCGGCCCTGTTGGTCCACCCGCGCACCCATACGTAGAGCGGCAAGGTCGGCGATCTTGGCGTGGCGAGGGCGGCCCAGGGCCGCGCAAAGCAGTCCGATGACGCCGCTCTTGGAGGGTTCCAGGCCCGTGTCGCGCACACTGAAGCGGCTTTGAACACCCCACGATTGCATCGGACCGGCCAGACGCAGTAGAAGTGTATGCATCTCACGCCTCCCTGGCGGGCAGAGCCTCCAGCGTCGCGTCGACCCACTCTTCCAGGGTCGCCACGCAGTTCCCTTTGAGCGCCTCCAGGGGCAGGTCTGCGTCCAGCGAGAGCGCGATGACGTGCGATCCCGGCTCCAGACCATACACCGAGGTCAGCCGATCCCAGTAGGCGTCCAGAGCGGCCACCGAGGGTGCGATGAGTCCCTGCTTGGCGTAGACGGGACGCTCGAAGGCGTTCGCGAGAGACCAGGCCATTCCCTGGGGCTTAACCACGGCAAGCATGAAGGCGGGCGGGTTATGGGCTGCAAACGCGTTCTGCTTTCCGGTAGG
>CAZEXX010000443.1:0-2673 GCA_964516885.1 uncultured Anaerolineales bacterium
CAGTCTCCCGCAGCGCCTCCTCCGCCCTTATCCGCTCGGTGACGTCTTCGCCGATTGATTGGTAGGCAACGGCTTCACCCTGGGCACCGAACAGCGCGCGGTTGGTCCAGCGTTGCCAGCGGATATCGCCTCCAGGCCCGATCGCCTGATGCTCGTACGACTGCGTCGGCGATTCAACCGTCAACGCCGAGATGTGGGCCATCACAGTATCCCGGGCGGATTCGGGAAGGAACGCCAGGAAGGTCGAACCGACCAACTCCTCAAGGGTCCTGTTGTGGTACTCACAGTAGGCTTTGTTCACAAACGTGATCTCACCACCGGGCAGGAAGCTGCAGATCAAGACCGGCGTGTCTTCCACGACACCGCGATAGCGACCCTCGCTCGCGCGCAGTAGCTCATTGCCGGCACGTTGGTTCCTCAGGGCGCGCTCCAGGCTGCCGGCCGACAGCCAGGACACCCCCGCCAACATGAAGAAGACCAGCATTGCCGGTATGTTAGGCACGGGCTGTCGAACAACGACCAGGCCGATGGCGCCAATCACCAGCGAGCAAGCAGCAGCGGCGGCATAGCTCGCCCAGGGCCTCAGCAGGACGCTCGCCGCCAGAATGGGTAGGGTAAACACGAGTAGCCCCCGTCCGTCGACCACCTTCAGTGGTTGATCTGAGAAGGCGGCGAGAGCAATCAGAAGCACCACAAAGAGCGCGCTGGCCAACTCCCCCGACACGTGGCGGTTGAGGGCGTAGATGATCCCAACACCGAGTGATCCCGCCACGATGCCAAGACCGAGCAACCTTGCATCGCCTGGCTCTCCTGTCAAGCCCAGCGGAGCGGTGACGAGCAACACTGCCAGCAGGAGGGCCAGGCCAACCGCCGTGCCCAGCAGCATCAAGTCAAGCAGTTTCCGGCGACGGGCATCTTCGGGATCTGGTGCTGGAATGTGAATAGCGCTTGACGACTTATCCCGCATCTCGGTCATGATTCTGCTCCAGTGTCGAACAGCAATGGGCTACTCCGCGCCAGCGGCCGTTTGTCCGTGAACGGTGCTGACTAATCCCATATGTGTGTGAGGGGGGGGCACGAAAGGGCAACTTAGCGGTAGTCTAGCAGCATTGTCGGATTTCGCCACCAGCTGGTCTGTAAGGGCGCGGTCCAGAGATCTGACGGCTTGGCAGAATCGGCATCCTGGATGGGGGATCCACGATGGCTGCCCTTGCAGGCTGAGGAGAGCTCCCCTTCAGGGGACAACGGACAGGGGGACAACGCAGAAGCTGTCCGCCAGGGTGGATCCACGGCTCAGCCCGCCGTCGTGTCCAGCGTTCAGCAGGGAGGCTCAGGCCTCAAGTGCGCTGGAACTGACGCCGGCCCCAGCGGAAGCGAAGGAAGGTCATCTTCGAAGGTGTCAACCAGTCTGCCATCTCTTGCTCTTCCCAGACAGGCACCGGCCCCCGCGAACCTCCGGATTGACACGGTCGGCGCTCACACTGGTGCACCCGTCACTGTGTCGAGCATTCCGCAGAGGGGCTCAGGCGGATGCCACAGATTCATCTCTCGCCAACGCCTGAGCCACCGCCTCCGCCAGTTGCTCCAGGCTTGGTGGCTTCAACACCCAGCCCACCACACTCTTGGGCAGTGCCCGCTTGGTCGCATCATCCAGCGGATGGCCGGTCAGCATCAGGACCTTGACCGCCACGTCTCGGCTCTCCAATTCGCGCACCAAGGCCAATCCACCCATTGACGGCATCACCCAGTCGCTCAAGACCAGCGAAATGTCGTCTCTGTGCTCTTCATAGACAGCCAGCGCCTCCCGGCCGTTGGCCGCTTCCAGCACGCGATAGCCCAACATGTCCATCACATCCACCAGCGCCCTTCGCATCGCCGCATGGTCCTCCACTACCAGGATGATCTGCCCCGCTCCCTGCGCCGCACCCGGTTGGGCCAGGGCTTGGGCGTCCCGCCCAGCCACAGAGAAAGCCGACCAATAGAGCCTGAACGTGGTCCCCAGCCCTACCTCGGTCTCCACCTCAAGGTGTCCCCCGTGCTGCTTCACGATGCCATAGACCTGCGCCAACCCCAGGCCGGATCCCAGCGGCGCCCGGGTGGTGAAGAACGGCTCGAAGATGTGCGGCAGCACCTCCTCCGCAATCCCCGTGCCGGTATCCCTCACCGTCACCTGCACCCATTCTCCCCCAACCACCCGACCACAGTCCACACAGTTGATCTCCCCACCCTCAACCCTGGACAGAGCAATGTGGAGCTCCCCACCATCCGGCATAGCGATCCGCGCGTTCAGAGCCAGGTTCATTATCGACTGCTGAACCCGCTCAGGATCAGCATTGATGATGTAGTCGCCGGCCTCGGAAGTCAGATCAATCCGGATGCTCTCGGGCAGTGTGCGGCCCAGAAGAGCGATCGTCTTCCCCAGCAGCGGTTCCAGGTTCAGCGTCTCCCGTCTGAGCACCGCCCGCCGGCCAAAGTCCAACATCTGCTGCACGAGGTCAGCAGCGCGATCCGCCTCTCGGGCGATGACCTCCAGGCGCTCGCGGATCGTCGGGGACAGCTCGCCCATCTGCAGCGACATCTGCGTGTAGAGGACGATGGAGGCCAGGATATTGTTGAAGTCGTGAGCGATGCCGGCAGAGAGTTGCCCCACGGCGGCCAAGCGTTCTTGGTGCA
>CAZEXX010000444.1:0-2662 GCA_964516885.1 uncultured Anaerolineales bacterium
TGCAATTGCGACTTCGGAGAGTCCGATGTATGCTGGTCCCATCCCGACCACAGCACGCCGGTTGGGTCTGGGGTGGGGACCGCAATGCTTCACCGCTACACACACATAGCGCGGACAGGAGGGTGCTCCATGACGAATTCGCTGCCCGCAGGGTTCTATCCATTCTGGTTCTGGAACGCGACGCTTGAGGAAGACGAGATACGCCGGCAGATCGCCGAGATGGCGGACAAGGGCGTGCGTGGCTTCTTCATCCACTCGCGTCAGGGGTTGGGTCAGCCCTATCTCTCTGAGTCTTTCTTCCAGATGGTGGCTACAGCGATCGACGCTGCCGAAGATCACGATATGGTTGTTCACCTCTACGATGAGTATCCGTACCCCAGCGGCATCGCCGGCGGCGAGGTGGTGCTGGGAAATCCGCAATTCCACGCCACGCAGTTGATCCAGCGGTCCTATGACCTGGCCGGTGGCCCTGTCAGACTTGAGCTGCCCCGCGGCAAGGTCCTGTCCTGTATGGCCTTTCCGGTTACGGATGAGGTCGTGGACTGGGATCACGCTACTGACCTGCGCTCCGACGTCGGCATGGTGCTGGGTCACGACTCCTACAACGAGATGGGGCTGACGCAGTACAACCGAAAGCGCTACTTTGCCAGCGACCCGACGCCAACCCTGGAGACCGAGTTGCCGGAGGGAACCTATCGGCTCCTCGTCTCAGTGCAGGCTGAGGTGACGCACCACAAGTACTGGAATCACTTTGTCGACCCGTTGAATGCCGAGGCCATACGGCACTTCATCGAATTGACCCACGAGCGATACTTCGCCCGGTTCGGCGACAAGTTCGGCACGACGATCCGGTCGATCTACGTCGATGAGACCGCGCCGGGGTGGTCCGCTGCGCTGCCGGATGCCTTCAACGCAGCCACCGGGCGTGACCTGCAGCCCCTGCTCCCGGCGCTACAGGATCGCGACCACCCGGACCATCTGGCGGTCTCGCATGATCTGCAGGAGGTGCGTTACGATCTCTTCTGCGAAGCATTTGAGACGCAGATCTCTTCCTGGTGCCACGAGCACGGGATCGCCTACTCGGGTGAGAAGGCGTCGATGCGGATGGCGCAGTTGCGCTACATGGACATCCCCGGCTGCGACCCCGGCCACACCAAGGTGGGTGTGCGACCCGACTGGCTGCGGGCACCACTGCGCCGCAATGCCAAGTCGACCGCTTCCGCCGCTTACTTCTACAGCAAGACGGGTGCGCTCTGCGAGTGCTACCACAGCCTGGGCTGGAGCGCGACGCTGCAGGATGCCAAGGCCATCGCCGATGGCCTGCTGCTCGCCGGGATCCGTTACCTCGTGCCCCACGGCTTCTTCTACAGCACGCACGGACTGGTGAAGCATGACGCGCCGCCGACGTTCTTCTTCCAGATGCCCTTCTGGCCGATGTTTGGTCACCTTTCGGATCACATCGCCACGGTCGGCGCGCTTTTCGAGGGGACACACATCGATGCCGAGATCCTCGTTGTCGATCTGGTCAGCGGCCTGCCCTCTCGGCACAAGCTGGATGCCTATGCCACCACTTTCGAGGAGCTGCTGTGGGCGCTGATGCGCCACCACCTTGACTTCCACGTCGTCGACAACGACATTCTTGCTGAGGGAGAGCTGGTGCCGGGCGGGGTGAAGGTGGCAGACATCGAGGCCAAGGTGGTGATCGTACCCCCGATGCAGATCATCGAACCTGAGGTGCGAACGTGGCTGGAGATCTTTGCTGTGTCCGGGGGCACCGTGGTGGCGGTCGACCTGGATTCGGACCTCGGTGATGTATTGGATGCGGTGCAGGCCCGCGTCAGCCCGAGTCTGAGCATCACGACCGGGTCGCGGGAGGCGGGCGACATCGTCGCTGTCAAGCGGGTGGGGGCCGGCCAAACGCTGTGGTTTGCTCTGAACCTCAGCAGCGATCCCGTGACCGTGACGCTGCGAAGCGGCGGTGGTCTGCGCGAGCTGCCTCTGGATCAGGGTCAGCCTGCGCGGCTGGGCATCGAGCAGGGGCACTACGTGCGTCGCGTCGCACCGTTTGAGTCCTTCATGCTTGCGTCCGACGTGGTTGCGCCGCTTGATCCGGTGCCGCCTGTGGTGACCGTGACCGTCTCGGGCCCAGCTGAAGTGCGGCCGCTGCACGAGAATCTGTTGTGGTTGGGAGCGTGGCAGATGGCGCTGTGCGGGCAGGGCGGCGTCTACGGGCCTGCCGTAGCTGTGCAGACGATGCCGCTGGCAAACCAGCTCTCCACGTCCGGGCTACCGTTTGCGCCCGCTTTCCACCATTTCTTCGGCCACGTCCCGGAGATGTCCCTGCCGGAACTCACCGTGCGCTACGAGGCGAGTTTCGAGTGCGCCTATGAGGGGCGCGTCGAGCTGGTGATGGAGCCGGGCTCCCTGCGTGGCGATTGGTCGATCTGCGTCAACGAGGCGCCCGCCCTGACCGCTGCGGCGTTCGGACCGACCACGGCCCACGTTCGGGGGAGCCTTGGGGCGGACGTCACGGCTGCGTTGCGGCCCGGTACCAACACGATCCGCGTCGAAGTCACAACCGATCGGCTGGATGGCGGACTTCTCAATCCGCTCTATCTGGCCGGGAGCTTTGGCGTGGCACTGGCGCCGCTGGGGCTTGTGG
>CAZEXX010000445.1:0-2649 GCA_964516885.1 uncultured Anaerolineales bacterium
ATTGAGAAACGTCTGAAGGATAGCTGTTCTCGCGATAAATTGCGTTGTATGACTCGCCCGGAATGAACTTCCCCGCTTCGCCCGAAGTACCCCCGCCAGCGGTCACGGATAGCCCAGAGACTGGTGCTTGGTCGAAAGATCGCGATCTCGTTGGTGTAGCCGCCCTAATAGTTGGCCGGTATCGGCTGATCGGAGTAAACGCGGCTCCATCCGTAGACCCCCCAGAGGCCACTGGAAGGAGGGTAGATTGCCTGCCCACAGCGGCTGTTCTCGGTGGTATCCATAGGTACCGGAATATCACCGGGAGAGCCGCAGTCATTCTTCAAAATCTCAACATAAAACCTGGACCGGTTTTCGGGGGGCAGGTCACAGCTCGGGTCCGGTAACGGCGCGGAGATATTTTTTCTTCGTCTTCAGGTAGTCATAGGTCGGGCCGCCGACATCAAATTCGATCACCCAGGCATTGTCATTGTTGGTGGTAATGTAGTAGGTGGTCGATGTCCAGTACTTATCGTCCATGGAATTCGGGAAGTAAGTTTCGTTAATGGAAGGATAGGTCAGGGAGTAGTCGACGATCGTTTGCAGCTCCTTTATGTTGGGCAGTCTCCAGTCGCTGCTTCCCGCGAAGCTGAGGTGATTGCACCAGTTGACCGCATGTTCCCAGTCGGTCTGGGCGCCGAAGGCACAGCCCCGTTCGGTCCCGTCCGAGGCCCAGATCAGTCCGGTGTTGTTGTCGACCGTTATTTTGGTGCTGCCGATTGTGAAGATATCGAAATCGAAGGCCGCTCCCGCCTGTCTATCTCCGTCGTCGCCGGTTCGGTAGGAGAACGTCTGTCCGGTGACGTTGAGCTCACATTGAAAGGGGCCGGCCCCCTTCCCTGGCGGGATCGCCGTGTCGGCGGAGCTCCCGAAATAAAACCGGGTGACACCGCGGGCCGCCCAGAGACCGCTGCCGGGACGGAAGACAGCGATGTCACCGGTCCCGTCGCCGTTGAGATCGCCCGGGACGGGGCTGTCCCCCGAAGAGCCGAAATAGACCCGGGTTACGCCCCGGACCGCCCAGAGGCCGCTGGCATAACGGAAGATCGCTATCCGGTCCTTCCCCTCCCCACGGAAATCCCCCGGCACGGGCGCGTCCCCGGCTCCTCCGAAGTAAACCCGGGTCACACCCCGCACCGCCCAGAGGCCGCTCATCTCCCGGAAAACGGCGATATCCCCCATCCCGTCGCCGTCGAAGTCGGCGGAGGGAACAGACGCCGACCAGATGAAGAAGATAACAAGGAATAATGATAACGCTTTCATATTCTTCCTCCTTGAATTAATGGTCCGCGCTGATTTAATGATCGGCCGATTAACGACTCACTGCGGCCCGCGGACGGCCCGCAAATAAAATGCTGATGGCTTCTGGCGCTGCTCAATTTTCCCGGAGCTAAACTGCAAACACCAGGCGGTTTCAGTAAAATTTGTCCATGTGCTCGAACTCCAGTAGAGGCTGTTTCGAGTGTTTGGGAAATAGGTCGTATCAACGGAGGGATAACTCGTTCCGTAATCGCAGATCGACTGTAATTCCTTGGCGTTGGGGAGGCGCCAGTCGGTGTAGCTCCCGAAGTCGAGGTTATTGCACCAGTCGATCGCCGTGTTCCAGTCGGTCTGGGCACCGAAGTGGCAGCCCCTTGAATCTCCGTCCGAAGCCCAAATCAGGCCGGTGTTGCGGTCGTGCGTGATCTGAGCGCCGGCCTTGATGAAGACCTGGAAGCAGAAGGCGGAGCCGGCCTCGACCCAGCCGTCGTCGCCGGTCTTCCAGGTCTGAGTCTGGCCGGTGACCGGTAGCTCACCCCGGCGGGTCCCCCTTCCGGGAGGGATTGCCTCGTCGGTGGAGGAGCCGAAATAGAGGCGCGAAAGCCCCCGGAAGGCCCAGAGTCCGGAGGAGTTCCGGAAGATTCCCATCTCGTCTCTCCGGTCGCCGTTAAGATCCCCCGGGACGGGTTCGTCGGTCGAACTCCCGAAATATACCCGGGTTACGCCCCGGACCGCCCAGAGGCCGGAGGAGGAGCGGAAGATCGCTGGCCGGTCCTTTACCTCCCCCGTATAATCCCCTGGCACAAGCTTATCGGTGGAACCACCGAAGTAGAGGCGGGTTATCCCCCGCACCGCCCAGAGTCCGGAAGAAGCCCGGAATACCGCCGCGTCGCCGGTCCCGTCGCCGTTGAAGTCGGCGGCCGGCGACTCCGGCCCGGAAATCAATCCAAAGACCAACAGATAAGCCGTTATCCATATTTTCATCTTATATTTCCTCCGGGTTTTCGCCTGGGTTTATATTCTCCGCAAATATGCCTATCGTTCAGGAGATTGACAAGAAAACGTTTTTCCACGCTCGCCCGGCGAACACGCCGTTGCCGGAATACAAGACCAGAGATGAAAATAAATTATGACGGAAACGCAATAAATAGGCAAGCTGATATTTCGACCGATATTTCGACCGATATTTCGACCGGGTGGAACGGTCGGAACTGCCGGAGGCTCATAGCCCGAGATGGCGGAGCCAGAAAAAGCGATGGCGCAGAGCTTTGAACGCTCTGCGCCATCGGATTGGTTCCCCGAGAGGGACCCGAACCTGCAGCTTTACGGTTACAGTTCTCTTGAATCAGG
>CAZEXX010000446.1:0-2644 GCA_964516885.1 uncultured Anaerolineales bacterium
CGGCGAAGTCCGAGTGTTTGTAGGTCTCCAAGAAGAAACCACGAGCATCACCGAAGACACGCGGTTTGACAAGTACGACATCCGGAATCGAGAGTCTTTCGAAAGAGAAAGGCATAGACCTAATATCCTTGCACTACGGCCTATGAGGCCGACCAGAACCGAATAAGGAGCGCCGCGGCCAGCAGCCAGGCCAGGGTTGCTCCGCCCAGCGCCAAGGGCAAGCGAACACGGTCCACCAAAACGTAGAGCACCATCATTATGGCACAATACGGAAAAAGCGACACCATACCAAAACGAATCGTGGCCTTCAAGTCGCTCACGGGGCGCTGTGAGCCCACGATATAGTGGGAGATCAGTGTGAAGGTGGGAAAGAGCGGTACCAACCCGGCCAGATAGGGTCGCGGAGATCGGGCCACAAGCTGGATAACAACCACGACAACCGCGCCGATCAGAGCTTTCGACAGGAGATCCACAGACACTCCTCCAGGCCCATCCCAACCGTCAAGTTCGCCCAGCCCTGTCATATAGACGAGCCGCCAGGGGGTAGAGCGGCGTCAAGGCTCGCTCCCATAACCCAACATAGCGCACCACCTGACCGCCAAACCCACGCTTGAAGCGGTAGACACCCCACAACTCATCGCTGCGCTCCGTGAACTCCTCCTCCAATGTGGCCTCATCGGCATCAGGGATGCCCCAGAGGTCGTACACCGTGCAGCCCAGCGATTTCGCCCACTGCATAGCGGCCCACTGCACAGCATATGCCGGCATAAGATTGCGGTGCCGGCTGGACGACGCGCCGGAGATATACCAGGCCTTCTTGCCCACGACAAAGGCCAGGATACCCGCCAGGGGCTCGCCCTCATACTCCGCCAGGACCAACCCGACCTGGCCACGAGAGTCAAAAAGCTCGAACGACCGCTTGTAGTAGGCTGCGGTGTGAACACCAAACTCATCGCGCTCGCCGGTCTCGGTCATCAGCGCATAGAACACGTCGATGTCGTCAACCGTGCCCATCCGCACGGTCACCCCCTTGCGGGCAGCCAGACGGATATTGTACCGCGTCTTGGACTTCATCGCTTTCAGAATATCATTCTCATCCGGCACCAGATCAACCAATATCGTACTGCGGGGCTGAATCGTGCGCGAGGACGGTCTGTACCCGAGTGCCACCAAGGTCGCCACGGCCTGCGTGCCGTCCAGAGCCTCGGGTTCAAGCCAGCATGCCCACGCACGCCGCCGCCGGACCACCCGGTGAACCCGATCGAGGAGTTCACGCACCAGAGCCATATCTTCCCAATCCACCAGGGGGCCGCGAGGCACATAGGCGATGGTTCCCAGTTTCAAGGGCAAGGGACGGTAGAGCACCATCGCCCCTGCCTGCGGCATCTCGGGATCACCCACAGTCACCAGATCCCAGTCCCAGCCGAATTCGGACTTCAGCGTGCCCCACTGCGAGGTCTGCAGAAGATTGCCTGCGCTGTGCCGGGCAACATATGCATTCCACGCCGCCGGCTCCTGCGGGCACACCTGACGTTCACTCAAAGCCATCTCAGCCGACCTTCTCGCCCACAATGAGCAAGCCACCTCCCACGCCATCCGTGGGGACATCCGCCGCGTAGGCTTTCTGCCACTTCTGACTGAGCGTGCGCACAATCCAGCGTCGAACCAGCGGCTGGTAACCCAGCCACTGCAGCCGTGGCGAGGCCAGCCAGCGGAAGAGCGCCGGGCTGCCCGTCTCACGGACGCCATACGTCGTATTGCCGCGATCCCACAGCGCCATAGCCTGCGGCGTGACGTAGTAGACAGCGCGCGCCAGGGTCAAGCCCACACCCTGCAGCATCGCCGCCCAATCATCCGGAGAGGGGTAGCGATGATGCTCCAGCCAGCTATCAACGCCCTTGGCGTACGCCTCCGCGCCGTCGAAATCCGCCACGGCGACGCGATCGCGGTAGCCGGCCAACAGATGCCGGAAGGCATCGCTGGGCACGGTCAGGATCATCCGTCCCCCAGGACGCAGCACGCGGGAGGCCTCGGCCAGCACCGGGGCCAGGCCGGGGATATGCTCGACCACGGAGTTACTGAAAACTGTCCCAAAAGTATCGCTCTCATAAGGCATCGCTGCGCCTTGGGCTTGCTGCACCGCGTCATAGACGCCGGTTGCCGGAGCCTTGCGCACCTGCTCCAGCCACGGATCAAAACCAACCTCAATCGGCGGTTCAGATTCGAAGAGAATCTGAGCAATCAGACCGTCGCCACACCCCAGATCCAGAATCGGGCGCAGGAACGACTCTTTGGAGAGCGTACGGAGCTCAATCGCGCGCCACAGCGCCACAGGCGGGGCAAACCAATACTGGTTAAGCAGCAGGGATAGATAGTCACGTGTCGAATCGGGCATACAGGGATTTCCAGACCTTGGGTGACTCTAAGCTAGCGACAGAAGACAGAATGCTCGACAGTGTCGGCGGACGCTGCCAATCTCTGATTCAAGCTCCCTTTGTAACACTAACGGGCAGGATGGCAAGTTACCACAGTACTGTCATCCCGAATGAGTCAAGTGAGCAAGCCTGGCAGCAAACCACGACAATGAGGGATCTTGCGATGCGGGCGTGGCCGGCACCCACGGATGACGAACACTGAGATTGTC
>CAZEXX010000447.1:0-2642 GCA_964516885.1 uncultured Anaerolineales bacterium
TTCGGGGATCCGACCCGCCGCTGTGCTCCTCCCACGGCGGCGGGCGGGCTCCTGTGGGGGCCCCGGCCGGCAATCAAAACGCCCGGACCCACGGCTTCTATGTCGACGTAATAGCCCCGCTCCCCGACCCGGACCAGGTCCCAGACACCATCGCCGACATCATCCACGACCTCGCCGTCAAACAAGCCCGACTCTCCAAACACATCAACGGCCACCTCGAGTCCTACGACATTCACACGCTCGCCCGCCTGCTCCAGCTTCACGCTAAGACCGCCAGCCGGCTCGGCCGCCTCCTACGAGACCAACGCGCTCTCTCCGGTGAAGCCGCCGACGGCATCTCCGCCGCCATCGGCCAAGCCCTCGACGAGCTAAGCACCGAACTCGGCACAGACTTCTAGAACAGAACCCCAAGTCCAGCCGGCAGTTTTGGCCCGCACACATCCACACTACTTGCCATCAGCAAGGCCAAAACTGCAAACCCGAGGCCGAGCCTCGGGACCCAGGCCCGACACCACAAGTTCCAAAGGACCTTCAATGTCCCCGACCCTGATTCATCATAGCCCTGCCCGCCTCCACACTCCTACGCCCCCCAGCAGTTCCGCCCTACCTCTGGAACTGCCATGCCAGAGGCGCAGCCTCCGGCCCTCTTCTGCACCCTCCTCGCTCCACCTTCCCCTTCCCCCGGCCCGGATCCGCCCACCAAGATTCGGGCCTCCCCTCTCACACTCCCAGCCCAAGGAGCCGCCTATGGACACCTCATACCTCGACGCACTATTAAAACGCGTCGCAGACGGCCAGACTGCCCCCGCGGATGCCGAATTCCTCCGGCAGCTGATGCGCACCCACGACTACGTTCCCCAACGCGCCCAAGCCTTCGCCGGCCGCCTGGCTGAAACCCAAGGAGACGGGCGGCACAACCAAGACACCCCCAGCCGGCGCGTCGGCTCCGCGGCCACCGTCGCCATCACATACGTCCGCGAGCGCCTCTACACCCGTGGTGAACTCATCCTCCAGACTCTCTACCGTCTCGACGACGGCGGCACGGACCAAGACCGCAGACGCCGCCTCCACGTTGCCGAACAAGTCTCACACTTCATCTGCGACCTGTGGGAACTGCTCTTCGACCAGGTCGCCGCAGCAGCACAATACGACCCCGCCACCATCGCCATCCACGTCGACCTCCCCGACCAACTTGGCGACACCCGCCGCTATGTTCGCACCGTCGCCGAACTCGTCGCCTACGAACTCCGCGCCGTCGTCACCGGCACCGCCCCCAACCCCGCCGACTTCGCGTGATGACGTGCAAGAGCCCCATCATCGGCACCGCCCTTCTGCACCGTAGAGACCACGCCTCATCATCCGCCATCGGGTGACGCCGCGCCTCGTGCATCGACTCGTACCACCGGCGGAACGCACGGCCCGCAATCCACAACTGATCCTTCTCATCGGGTCTATGCGGATACCGGGCCGGCACGAAATGCCGGCAGAGCCGCCTAACCCTCATCTTCAGCTCATGGCCCAACTCACCGGGCGTGACCTCCATCGGCAACAACCGGCCCAGCCGGCCCGACTCCGCCTGCGACAACCTACAGCCAAACGACAGGGATGACATGCGGGGAGCCTCCATTCAAGCTTTCACCCCCCAGACTTCTCACCGGGGCCGGTGTCCACCGCAACATAGTTGAGGCCCGAACCCCGCCCCAAGGAGGTACCATGGCCCACCACACCACAAGCACGCGCGACGCCGCACTCCTCGTCCGCCAGCTCAAGGGCGCCCCCGCCACCATCCTACTCATGATGCTCGGTATCGGCCGGCCCACCGGCCGCAACGAACTGGCCCTCCTCACCACCTACTCCGAACGCACCGTCCAGAAATCCCTCGACCAACTCCAATTCCTCGGGCTCGCCCAACGGCACGCTCGCTACCATGGCTGGGCGCTCACCAACGCCGTCCGCCAACAGCTCCTCGTTCTTCCCACGTCCACGCCCGAACTGGACGCCGATCCACCCGAGGTGCAAAGTTTGCCCCTCGCCACACCGAGCGCCCTCCCTTCACCCGCACCCGAGGTGCAAAATAGACACCTCGACCGCGGCGCCTCGCCCCCACCGACTGACGCCGAGGTGCACGCTTTGCCCCTCGAGGCAGCTCCCCCCCAGCATGCGGGGCAAAGCGTGCACCTCGGCACCCCCAACAGCACTGGGGAGGTGCAAAGTTTGCACCTCCCCAGTAGTAGTAGTAGTAGTAGTAGTTCTGAATCTTATTCCCATCTCCGGAAAAAATCTCAACTACAACAACCAACAACTCCGCGCGACCCAACCCCACCACCGGTGCGCAGACCCGCCGCCATCCTCGACGCCGATGCCCTGGACGCCGTCCAACTCCTCACCGCCACCGGCTGCCCGCGCCACACCGCCGCCGGCAAAGGCGCCCGCGACGCCGTCCAAACCGCACTAGCCGGCGGCTGGACCGGTGCCGAAATCTACGACCACGTCACCGACTGGTTCGACTACGTCGAGCATACCGAAGGCATCAAACACAAAGGCCTCTTCACCGCCGCCCGCATCCGCAACCTGGAGCCCGCGCCACCCCCGAGGCCCCAGACACCCGGCGACTACATCGCCGAAGCCCTTGATCGCATCGT
>CAZEXX010000448.1:0-2629 GCA_964516885.1 uncultured Anaerolineales bacterium
GGTCCTCCTCTTTGAGGACCAGCGCGTGGTGGAAGGGGTGGGCACCGGCAAGCCGCGCGCGGTCGGCACTCCCGCCCTCCCGTTCCAGACCAGTTCCACCTCGCGCTTGTCCTCAAAGAGTAGGAAGCGGTACTTGTCCGGCAAGGGTTTGTCGGCCTCGATATAGCGGACGATCTCTTGTTGTTCCTGCTCGGTCAGTCGGGGCATAGACATCCTCGCTTTGTTACAGTCTTGCCAGCCAGTGCCGGGCCGGGGCCGGGATAGACAGTATAACGGACAAGCTGTGCTGCCTAGCGGGTTTGTAGTGTCAACCTTGCCCAAAGACCAATCACTATAGCCAAACTAGTCTCGAATTCGATGTGCGATACGGCGGTCGGCTGGAGCGGGGGTCAGGCGGATCTACCCTCCACAACAGGATTACCAGCGATCATCGTGATACTTGCTCCCAAGGATGGTCTTTGCGAACTTCATAGCTCGTCGGCTAAAGTGATACACCTGTGGGTGCTCCAAGCCAGATCTCTTGACCTCTTCTTCATCCGTGATGACATAGAAGTCGGAAAAATCGCTGGTGTATAGGTTTCTCTTGACACGCTTCACATCAGCATCCTTGACTTCTTCGACTTCTTCGCCTGCAAAGTATGCTAGGAGATCATTGAGATCTCCAATGAAGGCACGGTCAATAGATGATGAGATTCTCAAGAAATCGTCGTAGTCTATCTGCTGCCTTCCGTATGCACAGAATACTTTCGACAGAAAATCGGCTTTGTCAAGGTGGTCGTAGCGATCCAGGTACATCACTATGGTCTCTCCAACACGCCGTCCGTACTTTTCGTCATTTTCGATTCTATCCAGGAATCTCGACCGTTCCTCCTGCGTAACTTCATCCAAACCTTGAAAGAACCTCAGTATCTTCTTGATGAGGAAATAGTCTCTGACGGCGATAGCTGTCTTCCCCACTCCGACAATCCAATTGACTGCCGGTATATCCTTAGCAGGACCGTCCCGCAGTGCACTGTCCAATCCTAACTCTGCAATGTCTTTGAGTATTTCCGGAAGTTCAGACAAGCGCAGCGTCTCAATCAACGATGAGCCTGGCTCGTTCCTCTTCTGGACTGCCATAGCGACCTTCCTGGTCATCTGATCAACTCATGGGTTCTGGTCTGCTCGCTGCCCGAAAGGCCCCGCTAACCATGATGATGCGGAACCCTTCCGTATGATACCGATTCTGTGGGATCATTCGGTCAGCTTCAGTATCGTCCCACAAACGCTTACGCTTCACACATGCCGTCTTTATATCCGACCTCATTATAGAATGTCCTTCAGAATGTGCTACCTGCGGAAGGTTGTTTTGCCCTGTGTTGCCTGGAGTTCCTCGACGTCAGCCGCCGTCAGTAAGGAACAGCTCCGTGGCCCGGCAATGGTGCCTTGGTGTCACGAGAGGATTTCCACACAGCAGGAGCTGTGGCTGCGAACTCACGCCGGCGCGCGATGCTGCCAGACCGCTATCGTCACCCAGCACGTTCGTCATCACACCGCCATAGGCAGTTCGACCGGGGCGTGGATCTCGCCCGCGCGATACGCCGCCAGGAAAACCTCCAGGTCGCGCCTCCCCTCCTCACCCGGAATATCCGGTTCGCGGCCCTCGAAGACGGCCTCGGCAAAGCGATCGAAATAGGTGACGTAGGTGTCGTCCCCGAAGGCCTGTTCGAACGCCAGCTCCGTCCATTCGCCGCGCTTCAGCCCATCGACGTCGTGCTCGGTATAGACCAAAAGGTTCCCATCCTCGAAGACGATCTGACCTTCGGTACCGAAGATCCGGTTGCCCGCTGCCCGTGTGCCACGGATGCCGCTCCTGGCGGCGCCCGGCGCGCAGGAACCGGCCATGAAGGTGCCCAGGGCGCCGTTGCTGTACCGCAGCGTCACGGTGATGAAGTCCTCGACCTCCACGGGCGTGTTGTACGTATCGTACTCGGCGTAGACTCGGGTCACTTCCAGACCGGTGATGAAGCGCAGCCGGTAGATGTCGTAAATGTAATTCATGATCAGGATGCCGCCGCCGGCCTCAGCCTTGTGCCGGCGCCACGTGGTCTGCACTCGTCCTGAATAGCCGCCCGTCCAGTAACTCGCGGGCTTGTTGGCCGCACCGAAGACGTGGGTCGCCATCACGTCACCGATGGCGCCCTGAGCAATGAGCTCCCGGGCCTTCGCCGTGGCCGGCTGGTAACGCACGCCGCCTTCCTTGGAGGAGCACAGCACGCCGGACTTTCTACAGGCCGCGATCACGGCGTCGGCATCGGCCAGCGTCGTCGCCATCGGTTTCTCGATAATGACATGCTTGCCTGCCTCAGCCGCCTTGATCCCGATCGGAGCATGCAGATTGTGCGGGGTCGAGACGATCACCGCATCGACATCGGGATTGCTCAGCACATCGTCCAGTGACGTGGAGCACGGAATGCCGTACTCCGCCTCATAGGACGCCGCGATCTCGGGGACCGGGTCCATCCCGGCGATCATCTCCGCCTTCTCCGTCCGCTGCAGCACCTTGCCGGTGGACTTGTAGGCGATCTCACCCAACCCAATCATGCCAAACCTCAGCTTATCGGCCACGGTCTATCTCCCTGTGTATTGA
>CAZEXX010000449.1:0-2586 GCA_964516885.1 uncultured Anaerolineales bacterium
TGCGCTGCTCTCATCCAGATGGTGACGGCGCAGCGCGATAGCGGGCGGCTCTATGGCGCGATCTGTGCGTCTCCCGCTGTGGCGCTTCTGCCACACGGTTTGGTCGCAGGGCGCCGCGTGACCTGTTTCCCGAGCTATGCGCCGGTCCTGGCTGAGGCTGCCGGCGTCGAGGCTGTTGAGGATCGTGTTGTGGTCGATGGGAACCTGGTCACCAGCCGCGGGCCGGGGACCGCTATTGAGTTTGCGTTGACGCTGATTGAGATCCTTTACAGCGATGCCGCGAAAGCGGCAGCGATCGGCGAGCGGATGTTGGTTAAGTAGCGGGGAAGCTGTCAGCGATCAGCTTTCAGCGGTCAGCCAAGCAAGGGCAGTAAGGAGTGAGGAGTAAGCAGTAGGCTTGGGTCGGTGATACTGCCTACTTCTTACTTCCTACTGCTGCTGCACAGAGATCACCACTACCCACTGTATACTGTCAGGGAGACCAGATGACTACGACACTACGTGACAGATTCTTCGGCTGTATTGCAGGGGTGCACATCGGATCGGCTATGGCTGCCCCGGTGGAGGGGTGGACGTACGAGCGGATCGAGGCGAAGTACGGCACGCTGGACAAGCTCTTGCCCTATCACCATTATCGGGCCACGACGGACTGGGTGCGCGAGCCGGGCACGACGGAGGATGGCGTCGAGCGCCAGAAGCTGATGATCACCGCGATTATGCGGAAGCAGGATCGCATCACCGCGGAGGACCTGCGTGCCACTTGGGTGACGGATATGAATCCCGACGGTGCCGGCGTTGTCTCCGAACCCTTTGAGGGGCCGCTGCTGGCGATGGCCAAGACCCCGATGCCGGCATGCGATATTGGCCGCTATTGCGATTACTCCGGGTTGGTCTCCTTTGCGAGATCGTGTCACCCGATTGGCCTGATCAACGCGGGAGACGTGGAGCACGCCCTGGAGGATGTGCTGGAGGTCGGCCAGGTCTACCAGACGTCCAACAGCCGAGGGCTCCAATGGGCAGCCGTGACGGCGGTGGCGATCGCGGAGGCCACGAAGCCGGACGCAACTGTGGACAGCGTGCTGGGTGCGATCTTTGACGTCTGCGGCACCTTCTCGGAGCGTTTTGTTCAGGACGCCGGCGTTGTTCGTGAACTGCAGCGTGGACTCGACAAGACCGCGGGATGCAGCGACTTCCGTGAGTTGCGCGTCGCGTTCGATGACGTTTACAGCGGGCACGGTATCCCCTATGCGCACAGCTATGCGAACGAAGTTGTGACCAAGGCTGTCTGCATCTTCAGAATGGTGAAGGGTGACTTGACGCAGGCGATCATCTCCGGCGTCAATATGGGCCGCGACACGGACTGTATGACAGCTGTTGCTGCCGGCATCGCCGGGGCGCTGACTGGCAGTGCCGGCCTTACTGAAGAGTGGGTATCGCAGGTTGATTATGCAGCCACCCTGAACGCCTACACGAACACGCAGCGCACGCTGGCCGAGCACGCAGATGGCTTGTATGACGCGTTTGTGGCGCGGTTGGTGAAGATGCGGGCGTATGCGGAGGGGATGGCGTACTAGGGCAGACACGATTCACAATTCACTCGTTTAGTCGATGGCGATTGTGGTTGGCAGATCCCCGTCGCAGAGCGATCCTGAATGGTGAATCGTGAATGGTGATGCTGCGATCCGCCACTTTTGGGTTCTTAGAGTTCTCACAAGGAGTTGGTTATGACCATCCGCTACGGCGCACACTGCTATCTGTTCACCGACCGTTGGTCTGATGACCAGCTTGACTTGCTGGACAAGGCCAAGGGGCTGGGCCTGGACTTGTGGGAGATTGGAGTGGGCGATGATGTGCTCTTCGACCCGGCGTTGACACGAGCCCGGGCCGAGTCTTTGGGACTGGCGCTGACGGTCAGTCCCGGTGGACTGTGGCCGGAGGCCTGTGATCTGTCGTCCGATGATCCCACTGACCGCGCCCGCGGATTGGCCTGGCACAAAGTGCAGGTGGATCTGGCTGCTGAGCTGGGAGCGGTGGCCTACACGGGGGCTCTCTACGGTCATCCTGGCGTTGTCAGGCGCCGTATCCCGCCTGCGGACGAGTACGCGCGCACGGCGGAGGGGCTGCACACCCTCGCGGCCTACGGTGCGGCACGCGGCGTCCAGATCGTGCTGGAGCCGATGAGCCACTTTCGCACCCATATGGTCAATACGCCTGAGCAGGCTATGGCGCTGATCGGTCTGGCCGACCATAACAACCTGCGTGCCCTGTTGGATACTTATCACGTGGTCACGGAGATCCGAGATTACGGTGCAGCGATCCATACGCTGGCGCCGCGCCTGTGGGGGCTTCACGCGTGCGAGAACGACCGCGGCGTGCCGGGCAACGGGCTGGTTCCGTGGGAGGAGGTCTTTGCGGCACTCAGGGATGTGGACTTCGATGGCTATGTGTTGATGGAGACGTATAATTCCTCCATCGGTGATCCCGCCGGCAGCTGGGCCTTCACGCGCGGAATGTTCCACGATCCTTGTCCGGATGGCGCTTTGTTTGTGCGTCACGGCCTGGCCTTCTTGAGGGAAGGTATGGCGG
>CAZEXX010000450.1:0-2585 GCA_964516885.1 uncultured Anaerolineales bacterium
AGAGATTCTTGATTGGGTCCCCGCTCGAAGGCCGCGTACGTTTCGTGAAGCACTTCAGGCGTTCCGGTTGCTGCACGCAGTCGCCTGGCTGAGCGGGCACTATCACGTCGGTCTGGGGCGCTTTGACCAGCATATGTGGCCTTATCTTCAGGCGGACCTCGACACGGGCCGAGAGACGGTGGAGAGCGCCGGGGAGCTGCTTGCTGAGTTCTTTATCGCGCTGAACAAGGATAGCGATCTCTATCCCGGCGTGCAGCAGGGGGACAACGGGCAGACGCTCACGGTGGGCGGCGTCCGGCCGGATGGTGACGATGGTGTCAATGCGCTGACGTGGCTGGTCCTGGAAGTTGCGCTGGAGACCAGCATGATCGATCCCAAGATCAACCTGCGCATAGGACCCGATACGGATGAGGCGTTGCTGTGCCTGGCGACCGAGTTGACCCGTAAGGGGCTGGGGTTCCCGCAGTACTCTAACGATGCCGTTATTATACCGGCGTTGGTCGCTCACGGCTACGATCTGGCGGATGCCAGGGACTATACGGTGGCAGCCTGCTGGGAGTTCATCATCCCCGGCAAGGGGATGGAGGTCGTCAATATCGGGGCGGTCTCATTTCCGGCAGCGGTTGACGCCGGCATACGCGTGGGACTGGCCTCCGGTGGCGAGTACCACGCCGTGCTGGACAGCGTTCGAGAGGGTATTGCCGCACAAGTCACTGGGTTGGTGGATGCCTATTCACACCTCTTTCTGCCGCCCGCGCCTTTCTACTCGGTGCTGATGGATGGCTGCCTGAGCCGGGGACGCGACCTCTCCCAGGGGCTCCGGTACAATAACTTCGGCATTCACGGTGCCGCTTCCGCCGATGCTGCCGATGCGCTGGCCGCGGTGCGGAAGTTCGTCTTTGAGGAGCAGAAGGTGGGCCCGGAGCGCCTTCTGCGGGCCCTGGATTCTGATTTCGCCCAAGACGAGACGCTGTGTGCGATGCTGGCGAACCGGGCCCCCAAGGTTGGGTCCAATGACCCACAGGCTGATAGGGAATTGGTCTGGCTCTTCGATACATTTGCCGATGTATGTGAAGCCATCCAGGACAATGGGCGCGGCGGGCGTGTGCGCCCGGGCACGGGATCAGCGATGTACTATGTGTGGTTGGCCGAGGGGCACGAGGGTATGCGTGAGCCGGTTGTTGGCGCGACGGCCAATGGCCGGCGACGCGGCGACTGTTTCAGTGCGAATCTGGCGCCGGCGAACAACGCGCGGGTACCGGGTCCGACAGCCGTGCTGGCATCCTTCAGCAAGATTGACTACGGGCGCGTGTACAATGGGGGACCGATCACGGTGGAGATCGCTGACACCGTCTTCAGCGATGCAGATTCGGTCAGGGCCGTTGCCATGTTTGTGCGTGCGTTTGCGCGTCTGGGGTGCCAGCAGCTGCAGCTCAATACGGTCCGACTGGACGATCTCCGGGATGCGCGTGTCCACCCCGAGCGGCATCGCAACTTGATTGTGCGTGTCTGGGGGTGGAGCGCCTATTACGTCGACCTCGCGTCAGAATACCAGTCGCATATCATCAAGCGACATCTGTACTCCGGTGTGGGCTAGCACGGACAAGAGCCGGCACGTTTTGGGAGGATAATGTGACTGAGATGACGGGGTCGAGAAGCTGGGGTGCCGGGTTGGTTCTGTGAGGAAGGCCGCCGGCCCTCGGCTGACGCCTGGACGGATGGCTATCAGCTTGCGCCTATGGGCTCCACAGTTGAGCCGGTCCTCGTGACGAGCTTGGTGGCATCGACGGAATCCTAAGCAGGGGAGTCTGGAATGGGAACAATGAATGGACGAGACAGGATGGAGGCCATCTTCAACGGTGGGGCCGATCGCTGTGGCTTCTGGCATGGTAACCCGCATGCCGATTCGACACCAATCTACTACCCTGCGTTTGGGGTCAATGATGATCTGGAGTTGTCGGTGGCGTTGGGCGACGACTTTGTGTGGATCAACGCGGATCGCGGGTGGACTTACCTCGATGGGAAGCTGATGTTCGACGTTCTGGGCGGCAAGCCGCGGGTCAGCCTGAACCAGGACGGTGTCTTCGCGGACGCGACGAGCGTGGCCGAGGTCGATGCCTTTGACTGGTCGGATCCCAGGGACTTGGACTTCTCAGGCGTGCTGGCTCAGATAGCACGGGCGCGCGGACACGGCTTCTACGTGCTCTCCGGGATGTGGTCGCCCTTTTTCCACGTGGTCGCGGACTTCTTCGGCATGGAGAATTACTTTATCAAGATGTACACGAACCCAGCGGTCGTCGATGCGGTCACGGCCCACGTGGTCGACTTCTATCTGGCGGCGAATGAGTTGTTTTTCGCCGAGGCCGGCGACAGTATCGATGCCTTCTTCTTCGGCAACGATTTTGGCAGCCAGCTTGATATGCTGATCAGCCCCAAACTCTTCCAGCGTTTCGTGCTGCCTTCCTTTGTTAAGTTCACGAATCAGGGCAAGGCCTACGATTACAAAGTCGTGCTGCACTCCTGCGGCGCCATCGAGCGCACGATTCCCGCGCTGCTCGATGCCGGTGTGGATGCGCTGCACCCGC
>CAZEXX010000451.1:0-326 GCA_964516885.1 uncultured Anaerolineales bacterium
TCGCGCGGATCCCTGCCGCCAACGGCCACCGGCCATTGATCGCGATCGGTAGGAAGCCGCTCCATCTGAACCAGATCGGGCCTCAGTGCCATCACCAGCGAGGTCTCGTTCATCGCTGCGTGATCGACCTGGATGCCCAGCCCTTCGTGGTCGTATTCGCTGCCCCAGCAGATCAGGCACTCCAGATCAAACGTTTTCTTCCACTCAGCTGCGTGATCACGGAAAAACCCGGTTGATGGACCGTGTCCGTGTCCCACTACGATTCGAAAACCGGCGCGCCTGAGCTGTTTGAGGAGGGCATCAAGGATGACCTTGAACGTCTCTTC
>CAZEXX010000451.1:336-2584 GCA_964516885.1 uncultured Anaerolineales bacterium
CGGCACCCAATAGGCGCTGCCGGCAAGCTGCTGGGTAGCGTAGCGTTGCCCCTCCGGCGCGTGGCAGATGTCCATACCGTACAATTCTAGCCCATCTTGTTGCTGCACTCTGTCCGGCCCCAAGGTCAGCATCGGCAAGACGATACCGCCTACCTCGCGGGCCAGATGCTCAAAGAAGCCCAACGACTGTAGACCATCTGAACCCAGGGGAAGGTGTTCACCGTGCCACTCCAGCGTACCCAGTGGTAGGTAGGCGATGGGCGCATCCGCCAGCCGATCGCGGAATTCCTGTGGCGTAAGCTCTGCATACAAGACTTTCCTTGGCCACTCCTTGCTGGATTTCATTGGGAAGAGTAGATCCATCCCAAGATTATGCAAGAAGATCACACGCGGGATAAGTATGCGCGACCGGCAGCGGGAATACACTTACCGGCAGCTGGATCGTCACTTCCCGGGCCTACAGGCGGTGGAGTAGCTGTCGCTCTTTGAGGAGGGGCGGGTCTGAGACCCGCCCGTACAGGAGCCCGCAGATGCTGCGCTTTTTTACTCAGCCCCACGGTGTGCGTGGGGGGCAGGTCTGAGACCTGCCCCCCACTGCAGAAAGGTTCGTCACTCAGTCGCTTACCAACAAAGCCTTCGCCAGTTTGCCGTGCTGCTTTCCCGTCCAACGGGCCAGATGCAGGGTCGCCGTTGCCAACAGGATACCGCCCAGAGCAACCAGCGGAGTGAACCAGTCCGGCAGGTAGTAAACGGCATCACCCATCATCGCCACAGGGAGATTGAAGATGATCGTGGCTACCGGCATAGCGATGAAAGCCAGCGCCACAGAGATCAGCGTCACCGTGATTGTGAAGTACACGACGCCCAAGGGCAGCATCAGCACCATATAGAGCAGGCCCAGCCAGGTGCTCTTCCCCAGCAGGAGCTGCTTGAGGCGCTCGATCCACCCCAGGCTATTGTCGGTGAAGGAAGGCCGGCGCGGCATACGCTCCCCCAACAGGGCCTCTACCAGCCGACCCTCCAGGAAGATCAATCCCCGCACTGATAGCAGAAGGAGAATGGTCACGGGGACACCGATGATCAGGATCATCAGCCCGAGCGAAGTTGCCAACGCGGTCACGGCCCAGGAGAAGTAGAGCGTGCCGGTGATCAGGGAGATCAGCATAAAGACCAGGCCACCCCACGCACGGGGATCAGCATAGACCCCAAAAAACCCCCGGTAGCTGCGTTGGCGTTGATCCGGGGCATACGCCCGCGCGGCAGAGGACTTGGCCAGGGCAGGCGGCAAGTTCTGCTCCCAGGAGCGGTAGGCTTCGGCAATCTCCTGAGGAGAGCCGTAATCACGGATGATCCTCTTCAGGCCCTCACCCTCCGCCGGTCCTTCCTGGTTCTCGCGTTCGCTCTCCAGGGCGGTGCGCAGGTGCTCCTCGGCGTCGGCCAGGGCATCTTGGATGATGGCCCTGTCGGCGCCCTTAAGGGCGATTTTCAGGTCCCGCAAATAGGTTTCAACCATCTCGTTTGGTGTGCTCACTTGAATTCGCCTCCCAGTACATTGTCGACAAATGCCTTCGTTCCGATCCAGATCTGCTGCCAGGTCTCCAGAGCCTGGCGCCCGGTTTCGGTTACCCGGTAATAGCGGCGCGGTGGCCCATCGACGGAGGCCTCCCGCTCGCTGCTTAACAGTCCCCGTCCTTCCAGCGAACGCAGCACGGGGTAAATAGCCCCCTGCTTGATCATCGCCGAGTCCTCCTCCCCAGCGCCAATCAGTCTGCCGATCTGGTAGCCGTACATAGGCTCCCCAGCCTGATCAAGCAGGCTGAGAAGCACCAGGGAAACCGTGCCGGCGCTGAGTTCCTTACGGAATTTCTTGTGCGTCTCCTGTAGTGCATCCAAGGATCCCTCCTGATCCGCGAGTAGGGTATTTGTGCTTACCCCGGTCCCGCTAGGTTGAAGTGCTTCATAGCATCAACTAAAGCATATACTTAACTTAGTACTAGTACATAGTTAATACTACTCTAAAGTGACTACTATGTCAAGGGTGAGTTTGCGGGCAGAAGCCCAGCTGGGGGAACGGTGATTTCTCACGGCGTCGCGCAGTTGTCAACGCCATTCGTTAGGGGGACGTCATGCTCGTCGGCGAGCACCACATAAGTATGAAAATGCAACGAGCAGACTTCGCCAGATAGCCGGGCACGACAGCTTGTCCTCGAAGGGGAGCCCGGCCTACATGCAGATCTCATGTAGGTTG
>CAZEXX010000452.1:0-2571 GCA_964516885.1 uncultured Anaerolineales bacterium
CAGCTCCAGCGTGAGGATTGACCCGCGCTGGATGATCTCCTGAGGGATCTCAAGCTGCACATTCGTCCAGCTCTGCGGCAGGGGGGCGCCGGTGATGACTTGTCCGCCGGCGCTGAGCGTGAGGACTTGGTCAGCTGGATAGGCAAGGGCGCGGAGATGCAGGGTGTGGGATTCCGCCGATGGAAGGGTCAGCCTCACGGTGCTGGTCAGTTCGTTCCCCGCCCAACGTGCCGTCGTGCCGGCGATCTCCTCAGAGCGGAACCACCCTTGCCCAAGGTACGGTCCATCGCCATCTGAGCCCAGATCGATACATCCGTCCGGCGGCAGTGCCAGTGCCTCAGGGGGAACGAGTTCGGACGGGGTTAGGATCTGCACTCTCACCTGGTCGTGCTGGGTGTGAATCCGCCGATCACGCGAGAATGTGAGGTCGTCCAACACAACGAGCGTCCCCTCCCTGGTCAGGGTTGCCATCGCCTCGGTGGTGAACTGGTCTCGGTCGAGCACGGCCACATACCGATAACCTGAAGCCAGGGCGGCCGTAACGGCCTCTGGATCGAAGGTGTAGAGATATGCCAGGGGATAATCCGGGAGCTCAACCTGGGCGGCACGGAATGAGCCGGCTGCCGCGACCAGCGTCTGGCCGGCGGGATAGTGGCCTCGAACGTAAGCTGCGGCTTGGGCCGGCGGCGCGGGTATTTGTGACAGCGAGGTCACCCAGGGCACGGCCTGAATCAGAAGTGCCAAGCTGGTGACCAGCATTGTGGCTGTTCCGGCAAGCGGTCGGTTTCCGATGCGCGCCCAGCCCGAGGCGATCAGCAAGGCGAGGGGCGGGATCAGCGGAAGGAGCAGCCGCGGACGATCCAGCGCCTCAACCACCAGGATCTGTACGGCGATGGTCAGCACCCAAAGCCCGAGCCAGCGGGTTCGGGGTCGTCGCCAGCCAGCGTGGATCAGTCCGGGGAGCACCACCAGAGCCAACCCGACGTAGCGACAATAGGTTCTCCAGGCGAGTGGTGGATAGACTCCAACGCCGATCAGGGACGTCAGCAGCGTGTCCCCGAACGCGAGCAGCCTGATGCGCAGTGCTTGGGGGACGGTCTCGGCCATGCCCAGCAGTGAGTCCGCTCTGCCGACGTGTGTGGCGTGTGTGCGGATGTGGTCAATGTAGGCCGAGAGCCCCCCCGTGGCGCCGGCTGTGGGGATGAGCCAGACCAGACTGCCGGCGATGACGAGCACTGTGGCTCCAATCCAAGCCCTCAGCGAGCGCCGGTGCACCAGATCATCGATGAAGATGGCCACGACCAGCAAGCCCACAGGAAGTGCGTTTTGAGGGCGCACTCCGAACGCGAGTCCGGTCACCAGGGCTGCAGCAATGGGCGGCGTGGGGCGAGACTGGGTGATCTGCCGGGTATGCCATGCGACCCACTGCCAGAGACTCAACAGGGTGATCGCCAACCCGGGCATATCGCTTAGAGCTTTCACACTGGTCAACCAGCTCATAGGGACCAGGGCAAAGAGCAGAGCGCCAAACGCAGCCGTTAGCGGGCGGTCCGGGTCGAACATCTGTCCAAGACGACATACCAGAAACGTCGCCATCGTGCCGCTCAGAGCGCTAAGCCATGTCAGTGCTGCGACGCCGCTGGGCGACATCGCGTAGAGTGTGCGTGCCAGTGCGACATAGACCGGGAATCCCGGCGGCTGGGGCTGCTGCAACGTGAGATCGAAGTCCTCAAGGGCCAGCGCGAAGCTGTAGCTGTCGAAGTCGTCCAGACCAAGGCTGCGGAAGGGAAGGTAGAGCAGCAACGTGGTGGCCAGGACCACGATGGGTAGTATCCAGCCTCGGGGGAGAGGTCCCGCCGAGCGACGTGGCGGTTGCTTGGTCATTGGCAAGGAGTATACACGCTCCCGGCTACGTTGACAACGGATCTCCGTATGCTATAATTTTGAGGTGTTTGCCGTTCTATCTCTCGTGAATGTAGTCGCCGCCGGCGCTGAGCAGTTTTGCGACGCTGGCGGTTGGTTCTGTTATGTCATACGCGAGAAACCATTTCAAGAAACAGGACTGTGTGCTGTGCACAATCAGTTCCAAGGAGGCACAAGCTCATGATCGGTAAGAAGCTCAAGATAGCGACGTCGCTGATGCTGGTGGCGTTCGCCCTGGTTGCGCTGCTCCCGGCGCTGGCGGTTCAAGCTGCTGAGGTAGAGAGCCCGTATCGCCAGGATATCGGGACCAACCTGCTGGTCAACCCCGGCTTTGAGGGTATTGGTCGATCCATTGACAACTCTACGCCGAACTCCGGCAACTGGACGCGCGACACATTCACCGGCGCTCAATACGGCGAGATTTTCACGCCGGAAGGTTGGGTGACGTGGTGGGAAGAAGGCGAGTACAAGAGGCCTGAGTGCAAGGTGATTCCCAACGAGGCGCCCTTCAACGGTGATCCGAGTCGGATCTATGCTGGGTACTATAGCGGGCAGTGCTTCACCTACTACGGCAAGCAGAACGCGGGGTACTATCAGGTCGTCCGGAATATCCCGGCCGGCTCCCTGGTCGAGGCTTCCTTCTATGCG
>CAZEXX010000453.1:0-2559 GCA_964516885.1 uncultured Anaerolineales bacterium
ATGGGCTTCCACACCGCCCCACACGCCAACGCCTGCCAAATGAACCCAGACCACCCCTTCTTCTTCCAGGCGCGTGATTTCTGCACGCGCAGCCCGACGGATCTCCGGTGGGGCGGCTGGAGCTGGCTGCCGGTGGAGGGCTGGGGCAGCTTCGGCCCACCGCAGAGCTACTCCCAGATGCCGGCGAATAAGGACTGGAACATCCTCGCCAACGTACATCTAGCCTGGTCGCCGTGGCGCCGGCAGCTCACGCGCCAGGTGGCCGACCTGATCCGCGACCTCGATCTGGACAGCATCTTTGTCGATGTCTCGCAGCTCATTCACAACAGCGACAACGCGATCCTGGAGGGTCTCACCTATGCCGAGGGCTCGCTCAAGCTGATCCGCGAACTGGCTGAGCTGGCCCCTGGCTTCTGCGTGGCGGGTGAGGGGCGCAACGAGGTCTCCACGCAGTACCTGTCGATGATGCAGTTCCACCTCTTCAACTTCGCCCACGCCGCTGCGATCAACGGCGAGGACGTGAGCTGGGTGGTTGACGCGACCACGCCGGTGAACGAGATCCTCTTCAAGGGACTGAGCCGCGGCATCGGCTACAACTATGGTCGCGGGGAGAACCGTCGAATGATGGTCGACGCGACGCTCAAGCAGGGCACGATCCCCACGCTGATCCTCCGGGGACAGGATCCTGTCGCCGCACTGGAGGGCGACGAAGCGCAATACATTATGTCACATATGGCGTAGCGCCCGAACGGAGCTCACGCAAAGCCGCCAAGACGCGAGGGGGAGGAAGAGAAGAATGAAGAATCAGCGAATGGCTGTCCAGAGTCGCATGTTGACAGCTCAGATGTGAGGTCAGGCAACGGCTCTTCCAGCTGATTCTTTCTCCCTTTGCGGCTCCGCGCCTTTGCGTGAGCTCTTCGAGCGCATCCAACATCCAGTATTTAGCATCCAGATTGCCACGGCAGTCGGTCCAGCCCCACATTCCCGCCCGAGAGGATGATGCCCACCCGCCTACAGCGGAAAAGATCGGGGTGCTCGAAGAGCGCCGCGACGGGCACCGCCGACGAGGGCTCAATCACCAACTTCATCCGCTCCCACACCAGCCGCATCGCGGCCACGATGCCGGACTCGGTCACCGTCACGATGTCGCTGACGTGCTCGCGAACGATAGGGAAGGTCACGTCACCCAGGAAGGTGCGCACGCCGTCGGCCACCGTCTCGCCGTTGGTCGGCGGGTAGATCCTACCATCCCGCCAGGAACGGTAGGCGTCATCCACAGCTTTGGGTTCCGCCGCAATCGTGCGACACCTGCGGCCATAGCCGGCCACCGCCAACGCCGTCCCCGAGAGCAGCCCCCCACCCCCAACAGGTGCCATCACGATGTCTAGATCCGGGCAGTCCTCCAGCAGCTCCAGCGCCGCCGTCCCCTGGCCCGCGATCACGTGGAAATCATTCGAAGGATGCACGAAAACCGCGCCGGTCTCCGCCAGCACCTCCTCCAGCATATTCTCCCGATCCAACGGGTGGCTGCCCGCGAAGACGATCCGCGCCCCGTAATCGCGCACCGCCGCCACCTTCACCGGCGGCGCATCCTCCGGCATCACAATCGTCGCCGGGATCCCCCGCAGCCCGGCGGCATACGCGATCGCCTGCGCGTGGTTGCCCGACGAGTGCGTCGCCACGCCCCGCGCGGCATCTTCCTCGGAGAGCGCAAAGACCGCGTTGCAGCCGCCACGGGCTTTGAACGCACCGACTTTCTGCATCGCCTCGTTCTTGAGGTACAGCTCCGCCCCCGCCATCCGGTTCAGCGCCGTGCTGGTGAAGATCGGGGTCCGATGGACATAGGGCCGGATGCGCTCGGCGGCGGCAAGAACGTCCATATAGGTTGGGATAATCGGCATCAGTGGGCCTCCTCGGTTGGGTACGGAGCATAGTATAGCTGATGGAGCCGGGGAACCCAACACCCTCCCCGATACGCTCTGGTTGCAGTCGACCGGAAATGGCTGTATGATAGGGCTAGGAAACGCTCCCAGCATCTGCCTCGACGATCGTGCCACGCACCTGCCACATTCCTGTATCTCGGTCTGTTCCTTCTTGCCTTGCTGGGATAGCATCAGTAAAGGAGGTTGGCATGCCTACTCCAGAGGTGAAAGAGTATCTGGATGACCACGGTGTTGCGTACGAGACGATCACATACGAGTGTGCCTACGATGCGCAGCACGTCGCTGCTGCCGCGCACATCTCCGGCAAGCAGTTGGCCAAGACGGTAGTGATCAAGGCGGATGATAAGCTAGTGCTGGTGGTCGTGCCTGCCCACGCCCGCGTCGACTGCGAGCGGCTCAAGGCAGCCCTCGGTGCGGTCCATGCGGCGTTGGCCAAGGAAGGCGACTTCAGGGGCCATTTCGGGAACTGTGAGGTAGGAGCGATGCCACCCCTGGGCCCGCTCTACGGTGTGGACGTATTCGTCGACGAGAGCATGGCTCAGGCTGAGATGATTGCGTTCCGAGCTGGGATCCACGGCGAGCTGATCCGGATGACCTACGCCGACTTCGAGAAGGT
>CAZEXX010000454.1:0-2559 GCA_964516885.1 uncultured Anaerolineales bacterium
TAAGAGCAACCATCCCAGCGGCGGCTTCTTCGGGCCGAAGGTTGTTGGCGAGAACTTCGGTGCGCTACTGCGTGCACATCCGGTGTACGTTGATCCGGTGAGCTCGTTGGCGGGCGGGTACATGGTGAACTTCTCCTCGTATCGCAAGCCCGGCTGGAGTCCCGACTTCAGCGTCGCGGAGCTGGAGCCCGAGCTGGCCGAGCTGCACAAACTGTACAAGCTGCATCCCGGCATCGGCGCGACGCAGCACTTCTGCCAGGATCTCCAGATCGGCCTTGAGCAGGGGTGGGGCCTTATCTTGAAGCGCATCCAAGCTGGGCGTGAGGCGAACGCGCCGCGGGCCGGCGACTTCTACGATGGTCTGGAGTCGGTTGTCTTCGGCCTTCAGAACTGGATCCAGCGCACGGCCGATGCCGCGCGAGAGATGGCGGCGACTGAAGTTCATCCTCAGTTGCGGGATAATCTGGCTGAGCTGGCTGAGATGAACGATTGGCTGGTATCGGAGGCCCCGCGTACTTTCCGGGAAGCCTGTCAGTGGATGCTCTGGTTTCAGATCACGGCCCGGATGTACAACGGCAGTGGCTCGATGGGCCGTCTGGATGTCGTGTTGACGCCGTTCTATGAGCGCGATATTGCTGCCGGCATACTGACCGACGAGGAAGCGATTCTCCACATCTCCAGTCTGTTGGTCCGAGACACGGCCTATCTGCAGCTGGGTGGCCCGGATGCGTCCGGCAAGGATGTCACCAACGAGGTCTCCTACCTGGTGTTGGAGGCTGCCCACCGACTGCGGATTCCGGCCAACGTCGGAGTGGCCGTCGGCGACAGCGTCGATCCCGGCCTGCTCAAGCGAGGCGTCGAGGTTATGTTTGAGGACAAGACAGGCGTGCCCAAGTTCCTGGCTGTGGACCAGACGGCAAAGGGCTTCGCCAAGAACGGGTATGACATCGGATTGGGCTACGAGCGTGCCTACTCCGGCTGCCACTGGTCGGCGATTCCGGGCCGCGAGTATACGTTAAATGACTGTGTCAAAATCAACTTCGCCGCCGTCTACGAGGTCGCCTGGAAGGAGCTGGTGGCTCAAGTTGCTGCGGACGAAGTAGAGCCCAGTGTTGCCCGACTGTGGGATCGTTTCGTCTATCACCTGCACCAAGGTGTTCGCGGCATCGCTGGAAGCCTCGACTTCCATATGGCGCACATGCAGAATGTCTTCCCCGAGCTGGTGATGGACCTGCTCTGCTATGGTCCCATCGAGAAGGGCGTCGACGCCTCCGGCGGTGTGCTGGAGTTCAACAATCTGTGTCTGGATGGTGCCGCGCTGGCAACGGTGGCCGACTCTTTCGCCGCGCTGGAGGAGCGTGTCGAGCAACAGCAGCGACTCAGCTGGGATGAGATTGTGCGCCACATCGAGACCGATTGGGCCGGTGTGGACGGCGAACGTGCGCGCCAGATGATGCACAACCGGGAGCGCTATGGATATGGCGGGACGCTGGGCGATGACTACGCCAAGCGCGTTGCCCAGGTCTTCACGGATGCCGTGAAGGGCTCACCGACCCCTGATGGCTACAATATGATCCCCGGGCTCTTCTCCTGGGCCAACACAATACCGATGGGCAAGTCGGTGGGGGCCACCCCCAATGGTCGACACGCCGGTGATGCCATCTCTCACGGCTCGAACCCAGACCCGGGATTCCGCAAGGACGGCGCCCCCACCGCGATGGCCATTGCGATTGCGTCGGTGCAGCCGGCCTTCGGCAACACCGCGCCGATGCAGATGGAGCTGGAGCCTGGGCTGTCCAAGGATGAGGGTGGTGTGGAAAACGTCGCCAACCTGATCAAGACGCACTTTGATCTGGGCGGCACCCAGGTCAACTTGAACATCATGGACGCCGACAAGGTGTTGGAAGCGCACGAGGATCCCTCGAAGTACCCGGACCTCGTCGTGCGCGTGACCGGTTTCAGCGCCTACTTCGCCAGCCTCTCACCGGAGTTTCGCCAGTTGGTGGTGGATCGCATCCTGCGGGAGAGTGTGGCGTAGCTTCGCTGCAGAGGTTGGAAGCCCCTAACCGCCAAAGGAGGCTACTCATGCAGTTCCATCGTACCATACAACCCCCGTCGGTGACAGTTGATGTTGGTAAGAATATCAAGAGCGTGCGGGCTGAAGAAGCGGCCCGTCGCAACGGTATTGTTCTGGGCACGGCTCCCGTTGCCTGGGCACCCGGGGGTTAGCCCTACGGCACGGGCATTTCCAGTTCTCGCTTGACACTGATTTCTGGGCTGAATGCTTGTGTGTAGGTGCTGCTGTCGGGACATACCTGCGGAAACTGCTGATCCATGACTATGGGCTCGTTTGATGTGTGTACCAGTTCATAGCAAACCGTATTGATTAGGCATGGTTGCTTGATATTTATCAGAGATAGGTGTATAGTGGGGCTGTTCAGTCGATGGGGTTTCCTGTGTGCTTCACCTGATCCTAACAGCAGCTCGTCAATACTACAAGAAGCGGGAGGCTGACTTTCTTACCAGGATAATAGCTTCGCAATATGGAGTATGGATCTC
>CAZEXX010000455.1:0-2556 GCA_964516885.1 uncultured Anaerolineales bacterium
TGAGCCTGGTGGACTATGGCATCCCGTCCATCTTCCAGGTCAACGTCTACGCGCTCGACATCTTCGCGGACTTCTCAGTTCACGGCCAACCGGGTCGCGCATTGTTGGTCGCGATCCCACTCCTGGCAGCCACAGCCGCGGCGATCATCTTCTCGCAGAGCCGATTGCGATCGGTCGCCCTTGACCCACCCCGGCACCAGCCGAGACCCGCCTACACGGACGCCTGGCCGGCATGGCTCAGGACGCTGGTCAACGGGGCACAGGTCGTGATGCTCTTAGCCGTGGCGGTGCCCGCCGTCAGCCTCGTGACCCAGATTGGCTCCTGGGAGAAGCTCTATACAGCGGTGAGCGCCGGAGCGGGCGAGATCGGCTATTCGTTCCAGGTCGCGTTGTTGGCATCACTGCTCAGCCTACCACTGGCCACAGCGGCAGCTCAGGGTGCGCTGCAAGAAAAGGGGATGAGTATTTCGTCGGATCGCCGCACCGGGGTGCGGCTCGGAGTGTGGACGGGCAGAGCCTGGTGGCTGGCCATCACGATCCCTATGGCGCTGCCCGGGCCCCTGGTTGGTATCGGCCTGATCGGGCTCTGGAACCACCCGTCCGTCGCCGTCCTGGGTATCTATGGAAGCCGGTTTATGCCGGTGTTGGCAGCGCTGGCACGCTATACCCCCCTCGGAGCACTTGTGATGATCGCCACATTGCGCCGGCAGAATCCGGAACTGATCGATGCCGCCCGTCTTCTGCAGGCCAACCGCGTCCGCAGATGGCTGTTGATCCGCTTGCCCTTATTGGCGCCCGGCCTGCTGGCAGCCGCCAGTGTTGTGTTCTGCCTGACCCTCGGCGAACTGAGCGCCACACTGATGATCGCAGCCCCGGGCAGCCCAACACTTACTATGCGCATCTACAACTACCTGCACTACGGCGCCTCAAGCACGGTCGCAGGGCTCACTTTGGTGCTCACCGTACTGGTCCTGATCCTGGGGGCGCTCACAGCGCTGGCACAGGCCCTGTGGGCGCGTATGACGGCTGTGGACACAACCGCAGGAGAGGCATCCCGATGATTGCCCTACACCATCTCTCGAAGCGCTATGGCGATGTCCAGGCCCTGAAGCCGACGTCACTGGTGCTCCCCGCCGGAAGCCGTACCGTGCTCCAAGGGCCTTCCGGCAGTGGCAAGACGACGCTGCTGCGCTTGATTGCCGGGTTGGAGCGCCCTAGCACGGGAGAAATCCACCTCGGGGGCAAGCTTGCCGGCAACGCAACGTGGTTACAGCCCCCCCATAGCAGGGACATGGGCTTTGTCTTCCAGAACCCGGCCCTTTGGCCCCATCTGACAGTGGCCCAGAACGTCGCCTTCGGCCTGCTGGGACGGCCCAAACGCGAGATCGCGCAGCGTGTCGGCGACATCCTGGCGACGATGGAACTCGACGGGCTGGAAAAGCGGTACCCGAGCCAGATCTCCGGCGGGGAAGCTCGCCGGACGGCGATCGCCCGCACCCTGGTCACGCGACCGCGGCGCCTTCTGCTGGATGAGCCCTTGACGCACCTCCAGGATGAGCTGAAGCTGCATCTGCTCGACCTGATCCTGGACCAAGTCCAGCAACAAGGGAGCTCCCTGCTCTACGTCACACACGATGCGGAGGAAACTCGCCGGGTCGGCGGCACGCTGCTCACGCTGATCGCTGGGCAGTTGGCACCCACGCCCACCACGGAGACCCGGCATGCCTGAAACGCGTCCGAGATGGCAACAGGCTCTCTACTTCCTCCTGGGCATCGCCGCCATCGGTCTGGCGGGCTGGATCGCGATGCGCTTCTGGCCCAAACCCCAGCTTCCCGATGGCTGGCTGCGGCTTGCCCCACCGCACGATGTGATGGCCTTGGTGGAGTACAGGGGACAGATCTGGAGCGGCGGCCGGGACGGCGTCGTCGTCCTGGACCCTGATTCTGGCGCCATCCTGGAGGAGGTCGAAGGGGACGTCCCTTTCGACTATGTGACGGGAATCATCGTCTCGGAGCAGGAAGACCGCCTCTGGGTCAGCCATATGCGCGGCGTCAGTCTCTATGACGGGACCGGGTGGCAGACGCTCACCGCGGCTGATGGCTTGACGCCCGGTCGCGCACTGGCCTTGGCCGAGGGGCGCGACGGCGCCCTGTGGATCGGCACCGAACAGGGCGTCACCCGCTACCAAGACGGGACCTACAAGCGTTACACGATCGCCGACGGGCTGATGACGCAGGGATGCGCCTATCTTTTCCGTGACAGCCAGGATCGCCTATGGTGTGGCAGTGGCTACACCACGGAGAGTGGCGTCTCACTCTTCGATGGTGAGAGCTGGCAGCCGATGGCGCAGCTCACACAGCTGGCCCACCCTATGCTCAACGCGATGCTGGAAACTGACGATGGGACGCTCTGGTTCGGCACCGGCTTCAGCGCCGCGGGCGGGGTATCTATCTACGACGGCAACGAGTGGCGCACGGTGACAAGGGAGGATGGGCTGGCGGGGTCGAAGGTCCGCTCCCTCTTCCAGGACGAAGGTGGCACAGTCTGGGTCAGCT
>CAZEXX010000456.1:0-2550 GCA_964516885.1 uncultured Anaerolineales bacterium
GTCGAGCAGATGGTCGAGCTAACAACTTGTCCCCGCTGAGGGGAGCTCAACCTACATGAGATCTGCATGTAGGCCGGGCTGTCTAGCCCGGCTATCTGGCGACCTCTGCTCGCCCATCTTCATGCTGCGTGGTGTGCGCCGGCGAACAAGACGTTCATCCCAGAGATGGTTGGCTGGGTCGTGACGAGCTCGCCAGAGGAGCGACAGAGTTGGCTGGATGATGCTGCCGGCTCGGCTGCGCAGTATTCTCCGGCACAAGCCGGTGGTTAGCGTGCGTTTATGAGGTGGTCTGTGACCAATATCGTACTGACCGGTTTTATGGGGACGGGCAAGACGGCGGTGGGACGTGAGGTCGCCCGCCGGCTGGGTTGTCCCTTTGTCGATATGGATGCCGTGATTGAGGCCCGCGCCGGCAAGCCCATCTCGCGTATCTTTGCCGAGGAGGGGGAGCCCGTATTTCGGCAGATGGAGGCTGATCTCTGTTGGGAGTTGGCCGGGCAGGACGGAGCGGTGATCGCCACCGGTGGAGGTGCTCTGGTGAACCCGGCGAACCGTGAGACGCTGGCGGCGTCCTCGGTTCTGGTCTGTCTGCAGGCCGGCGTCGATGAGATTCTTGAGCGTGTCGGCGAGGCCAAAGACCGTCCTCTGCTGAGTGTGTCGGATCCGGGGGGCGAGGTGCGACAGCTCCTTGCTGCGCGGCGTGACGCCTATGCGGCGATTCCCTGGCAGGTCGATACCAACGGCCGGACACCCTCCCAGATCGCCGATGAGATTGTGGCGCTGGCGAGCTGTCGGACGCTTCCGGTGGCCACTCCGGGTGGGCGCTACAACATTCACATCGGCAGCGGGACGCTGCGTTATCTGGGGGGCGCGCTGCGCGCTGCGGGCGTTCCCGAGGGCACCAGGGTCGCGCTGGTCTCCAATACGACTGTCGGCCCGTTGTACCTCGACGCGGCGCAGGCTGTGCTTGCGCAGCACGGGTTCTCCCCCTTTCCCTGCATCCTGCCCGATGGCGAAGAGCACAAGACATTGGCCACGGTGCATGATCTCTACGGACAGCTGCTGGCAGGGGACCTGGACCGCAGTGGCGTCGTCCTGGCGTTGGGGGGCGGCGTGACCGGCGATATGGCGGGGTTTGCCGCAGCGACCTATATGCGCGGGGTACGCTTCGTACAAGTGCCGACGACATTGCTGTCGATGACGGATGCCAGCGTGGGGGGAAAGACCGGGGTGGACCTGCCGCAGGGCAAGAACCTGGTGGGAGCTTTCAAGCAGCCGGAGTTGGTCTTCATTGACCTGGATGTCTTGGCGACGCTTCCGGCGCCGGAGCAGCGCTCGGGGATGGCCGAGGTACTCAAGCACGGGGTGATCGGTGATGCCGGGCTCTTCCACGAGCTCGCGAGCAAGCTCCGTCACGAGCCGGCACGCTCGCAGGTTGTTGCGGCGGACCAGAGCGCGGTCCACATTACCCCGGACCTCCTGGCGCGTTCCATCCTGGTCAAGATTGAGATTGTGCAGCAGGATCCCTTTGAGCGGGGCAGGCGGGCGGTCCTGAACCTCGGTCACACGACGGGCCACGCGCTGGAGAGGCTGAGCGGCTTCTCGATGCGACATGGCGAGGGCGTTGCGATCGGGATGATAGCGGCGGCGCGGATTTCTGAAGCGCTTGGACGGGCGGATCAGGGCTTGGCTGATGAGATTGCCGGCGTCCTGTCCGCGGCAGGATTGCCCGTGACCTGCCCGGCTCGACCTGCAACGTCGATCACTACGGCGATGCGTCACGACAAGAAGCGGCGGGGAAAGCGGTTGCGCTGGGCGCTCCCGACGGAGATCGGGAGAGTGGTCCTGGCAGACGACGTGCCCGAGGCGGTGGTCCTAGCTGTGTTACACGAGATGGGAGCGGAGGGATAGGGATGAAGGATCAGTTGCAGACGGAAATGGGTGAATCAGGCGAGAAGGTCAGCATTTTGGTACTCCACGGGCCCAACCTGAATCTGCTTGGGCGCCGGGAACCCGACACCTACGGGCATATGACCTTGCTGGAGATAGATGACAGGCTTCAGGCGCTCGCTGCGCAGCTGGGCGCTGAGCTACAGACACTACAGTCCAACAGTGAGGGGGCACTGATCGACGCGCTTCACGCCGCGATGGACAGTGCGGGCGCGCCCGTGGACGGTGTATTGATCAACCCCGGCGGCTACACGCACACAAGCGTCGCGCTCCGCGACGCGATCGCCGGCATTGGTCTGCCGGCTGTGGAGGTGCACCTCTCCAACGTTCACGCCCGTGAGGAGTTTCGGCACAGGTCCCTGATCGCACCTGTTTGTGTGGGCCAGATCAGCGGATTCGGGTGGCGCAGTTATGAGCTGGGGCTGCGTGGTCTGCTGGATACCATTGCTGATCGCGCGGCCTTGAGTCTTTCGTAGGGCGAACTCCCCGAAGGGAAATCGCTACTATGCAGAACGACGTGGCACATTCACTCCCGTCATTGATAAGAGCGAGGTCTTCATAATGAAAAAAGCGCAGCGTCTGATTCATCTTCCTCCCTAC
>CAZEXX010000457.1:0-2541 GCA_964516885.1 uncultured Anaerolineales bacterium
CCCCGTTGGGAGCAAGACCTTGGATGTCGCTAGGCCGCGGCGAGCTCGCTGCGCAGACGACGGGATTTCTGTTGCAGCTTGGCCAACCGCGGCTGCGCCTTCGGATCACCTTGTTTCATACGATGCCACGCGAACGCGGCTTCGGTCACAGCATCATAGTACCGCTGCGTGAGGTGCCACCGGCGGAAATCGCCGCGCGCGAGCAGGTCGAGTCGAGCCAGCCCGCGCTTCATGGTCGACTTGAGTAGTTCTATCTCTGATGCAGGGATGACCCTCTCCCGGACAAGCGCCTCTGCATAGGCCACGATGCGGCGGCGCTCAAGCACGAACGCTGCCAAAGCCACAGCCAACAACACAAGCACCCCGGCCCAGTCAGCGACAACCGCGGCCAGTAGAGTGATCAACCCGCTCTGACTGGTGAAGGTCGCAAGCGCGTTGTGGAGGGCGTGGGACCCCACCGCGAGGGCAAACCCCATGACGATGGAGACGATCTTAAGCGGCGGCTGTTTGATCTCCAGCGACAGAGCGACCCCCAACCCGGTGAACGCCGTATACATCGCATGGTTCAGCCCGAAGACGCCGGCCCGCAGGAACGCGAGCCCAAACACCCCGGCCAGCCCGCCCTCGGAATAGGCGCCCATCAGGTAGAAGACGTTCTCCACCGCTGCAAAGCCGAAGCCGACCACGCCGCCGTAGATCAAGCCGTCGACCGGGCTGTCGATCTCACGCCGTAGGAATAGCAGGAGCAGCAGCAGCGCCACGGCCTTGATCCCCTCCTCAGTCAACGGCGCCACCACGGAAGCACCCAGAAGCTCATAGGTGAGGTTGGAGTTACTGATCGCCGTCACCGGCACATCCAGCACCACCTGCATGATGAGCGCCAGAACGATCGACGGGACCGCCCCCCAGAGGAAGGCCACGGTCAGCAGTCCCAACGGCTCCTTCTCGTATCGATCGAGCCACCACAGAACCATCGCATAGAGGAGCATCGGCGCGAAACTCAAGAACAGGATCAGCAGGATACCGGCAATCATGGTTCACTCCTCCGGGTAGCAATGTAGGCTTCAGACGACACGCAATGAGACACGGCGCGTGATGACACGCCGTGTCTCAATACGCAAGATCAGTCTCGCGGCTTCAGCGCACTCAACAACGCCAGACCGCCACCTGCGGCAGCAGCTAGCCCGCCCAGCACGCCGGCGCCCTCCAGGAGGGTCTTGGTTTCGACGGTGGGCAGTACGGCACCTTCGAGGCCGGCATCGGCGCCATACTGCTTGAAAAGCCGTCCCCACGGGGTATCCAGCGCGGCCTCAACGCGTTTGCGACCGACCACCGGATACCAGTAGACATTGTGGTAGAAATTGCTGGCGAAGTACGACCACGACACGATCGGGCTGCGCAGTAACATCTCCTCAAAGGGCTTCAAGGCGCCATGATAGATGGCCTTCTGCCCTCTGCTGGCAAAGGTGTCCTCTTGCACGAAGTTCCAGCGCTCAGCGGTCGCATCGGTGTCGCCCACAAACTCGATCTCACGCGGATCGGCGACGCCCAACCCCAGCTCGTGCGCGATCCGCAGGAAGGGAATCGAGAGCGGGTCAAAGCCCTGCAGCATCGCTGAGGCAGCATCAATCGCTACCTGGTCCGCCGATGCCATCAGGATATTCTTCTCGTGCCAGTTCATCGCCCGCGGCCCGGGACCGTCACCGGCAAAAGTCCCGTCCATGACCGCGAAGAGCCCCGGATGGATCTCCTGCTGGATCATCAGCAGATCGACCACAGTCTCGTGGATCACGCTGTGGGTCCAGTGGCGCTTGCGCCCCAGCAGCCCGCCAAACGCGTTCTTCATCGCGCCGGTGATCGTCGTGAAAACGTGGGTCTTCATCGTCGGCAGCTGCACGATGTTCTTGCCGATCAACGTCTCGGGGATGTAGACACCCTCGGGATAGATCTTATCCAAAACCAGATACGGGCGCTTCGTCTGATACGGCACCCAGTTAACTTCAGGCTTGTAGATGTAGATGCAGGGCACACCGTACTTGTCGGTGACGTAGCGCTGCTTATTATTCACCTCGCCGACGCTGGTATCCACCACCACTGTATCGTTGTGGACGCCGACCAAGTCGTAGCCGGCGGCCTGCAGCACCTTGATCACGCCCTCCAGCTGCCAGGGCGTCGTCGAGCAGGCCGGGTACCAGGTCTGCCAAGAGATGTTGATCTTAAGCTGTGTCGTCTTGTCCTTCGGCAGGATCTCCTGGTAACCGGCGAGCTCCATCAACCGCGCACAGTCATCCAGAACCGTCTCCGGCGTGGTGCGCACAATCGCGACCTTACCACGTCCCGGGAACTCAACCTTATCCATTGTCAACTCCTTCACTCGCGGCTGCATCACGTCCAGCCGATCCAGGCCGGGCAGCCTGCATAGAATCCACCCTAACTCGATGCGCATCTCCCGATCTCGCGCGATGCTGTCTGCTTGTGATCCCACAATACTCGATAGGCGCGTGTGGCACAGAGGGCACGAGATGCTGTCCCAACCTCCCG
>CAZEXX010000458.1:0-2536 GCA_964516885.1 uncultured Anaerolineales bacterium
GTCGGAAGGTGATCTTCTCGTTAAACATACGCCAACTTGCGCACGCGAGTTCACCATCTCCCACAATATTCTCGGTAAGCACGTCAGGAGACCATCCTGTGTAGCCATAGACCACTCGAGTCCTCAGGTTTTTCTGGCATTCCAAGACTAGGGATGGACAGAGTGCAAACACGCTGTCGCCATCGCCCCGTGCCATCTGCAAGATTGGTTTCTCGGTCTCGTGCAGATCTGTCCTTTTCCACTCGCCATTTTCAAAGATGAAGATCTCGATCCATCCCTTGAACCCCTTGATAGGGTCACCATGAGGGATGCCGCCACCCAGCCACAGGCGTCCATTCACCAGCAACGCTGTGTTGACAAAACGCAAGCGACCAGCCAGCGTCTGTATGCGCCTTCCAACCCCAGCCTTCCAATAAGCTCCCCCCCCCATTTGTATCTTCGAAGTCAACAACGATATGGCCCCCGTGAACTCGAAGGAAATCCACACTCACCTCTTCTTTCAGAGCAGGCCATGCCTTGTTGTGCATTGTGGTCACAACCTGCTCTACGAGTGGAGGCAGTGGTTTCTGCTTCAGCCGGGACACGGTGATTGGAGTGGTTGCCTCTTCGCCTCCGACGAGTTCATAGGGTTGGCGCCATTTCCATGGGGCATCGAGACAAGTACCAAGCTTGTAGGGGCCACAAGCTCGGAAAGCCCTCCATTTTCCCAAGCTGTCGGCGAGCTCCAGCGGGAATGCAATTACATGAGCCCAAGTAAAGTCGTCATCATCGTCACCCCCCCCCATCATCCCATAGCCATCAAGCTAAGGGTTGAGAGGCTTCCTCGCCGGAGTAGCAGAGAGCTTTGGAAAAGCCTGAGCGAGGATTTCCTCGATGATGGGCTTGTTCTTTTGGCGGGTTTTCTTGCAGAATCTGGCCAGAGCGTGGCCGAGCGCCTTGAGAAAGACCACGTGGACCGCCGTGCCGGCCGTGATGGCCAGCGCCCAGTTTATTGACACAGCCCTGACATGGCGGGCAACCTTGCGCGGGCTAATGGGCAGACCGTCCAGGAAAGCCCATGCCGCTGTCTGCAGAGAGCTTGCGAGGACCGCGACGACAAGCTTGCCGTAGACTTCGCAAAGCACCCGTTCCGGCCTTGCCGATCGGATGCAGTGTATGCCCAGTGTCGATTTCCATATCTTGAACGTCAGTTCCACTTGCCACCGTATCCTGTATAGAGCGAAGAGCTGCGTCATGCCGAACTCGTCGGGCGGCAGAGTGGTGATGAAAAGCGCATAGTGGAGGAACAGACGGTACAGATCGGTTGTCTGTCGTGACTGTGTCTTGGACGCCTCGTTCGCCTTCCTGATTTTGCGGTTGACCACGTCGTCGGGCAGCTTCTTGCCGACCAGTCGGCAGGCTGTCCCACCCATCGTCACCACGAGGTCGAAGTGATCCGGTCTTTTCTTCAATATGTCCATCAGTGCCAGGTCGGTTCCATCAGGGCTCTTGAGTTTCACCCCGAACTGCAGCTTGGAGAGAAAGTGATGATCCGGCTGGCTGTGGATGTTTTCGAAGGTCGTTATCTTGAAGTATCCCAGATCCGAAAGGAACAGGCAGACGCCGTTCATGGGCAGAACCCGCTCCTCGACCAGCTTTGCCAGTGTGGCCGTGTCGGACAGCCGCACATCGCCGGTCTGCACGTGCATGATGCCGGTGCAGTAGTCGAAGACGAACTGAATGCGCATGGAGGCTGGCGAGGCGCCGCCGCCATTTCCCTTGAAGCGCAGGGCAAGTGCGGGATCAAGCTCGAAGTTGGTGGTGTCGATCACGTACACATGGTCAAATTGCTCCAGAACGTCACCCGTGCCGCGTGGAATGTCCGCCGACATTTTCAAAGCCCTGCCCAGGCACATTCCCATAAACTCCCTGGCCTCGGAGTTGATCCTCCCATCGACCGCCTGGGGAGACACGGTGGCCCCGCAGGTGGTTCCGAGGAAGGCGGCCAGCTGCGCCAGCGTGCCATCCGGTGTGTTCAGCAATCCGGTCGTGAGGGTGAGCAGGAACCGCATTCCCGTCACCGGCGATCGCCTTTGGACGAATCCAGACTGCCTGGCCATGGCCTCCACCTCTTCCGGATCAAAAAATCTGGCGCTGTTGACTTCGGCTGCCTGCATGGCTTGCACTCCTTTTTATGAACAAGTATAATATACTTATTCCATGAAAGGAGAATGGCGATGCCGGACAGACGAGAACAAATGCGAAAGCAGATCGAGACCGAGCTGACCCGCATGGCGAAACTGGGGCCCATGCTCAAGGGAACGGTGAGTGAGGTCAAGCGGGGAGCGAGGAAGAGAGGCGCAGGAGAACGAACGAGTCACCTTCTCACCTACAAGGGCAAGGGAAACAAAACCAAGTCGGTATATGTTCCAGCCCGGCGGGTAGAGGAAGTTAGAGAAATGGTAGCCACGCATCGAGAGGCAAAACGAACCCTCGACAAGGTCGTCGAGCTCAGTGTGGATCTTTTCAAAGCGAGATGAGAACGCGCTTTTTAAAG
>CAZEXX010000459.1:0-2527 GCA_964516885.1 uncultured Anaerolineales bacterium
CGATCATCTCGAGCGAGCCACCAGGACACCCACAGGGGAGAGCGTGACAGTCGAGGGGCCCAGGGCCTCGCGGCGGCGTGTGTGGTGTGTGCGACTGAGGGAGAGAGATCCCTCGACTGCGCTCGGGATGGCGGCGAGCGCTGCACGAGACGTTCAGGATGACCACTCCTCGGCACGTGGCGGAGTGAATAAGTCCTATGGACAGATCAGATATTCTTTGGAGGTTATCTTGCGCTGGCCACCTTTCAAGCTAGAACGATTCTTCGCCAAGCACGAATTCAATGTGGATTATGTCCTCTGCGCCTCCGACTGCGAGTCGATGACGGTGCAATCGCTCCTGGCCCTGGAACCGGGGGCCGCAGAGGGCTTCCAGGGTCTCTGGCTGGGGTATACAGAATCGACGGGCAGCCCTGAGCTGCGCCAAGAGATTTCACACATCTACCATAGCATCCATCCGGACAAGATCCTGGTCCACAGCGGGGCTGAGGAGGCCATTTTCCTGCTGATGCACGCGGTTCTGGAGCCCGGCGACAATGTGGTGGTGCAGTGGCCCTGCTATCAATCGCTGGCCGAGGTGGCGCGCGGGCTGGGCTGCAGTGTGACGCTCTGGCCAGGGCGCTGGGACAGTGGCTGGTCATTTGATCCCGATGCGCTTGACGACCTTGTACAGGCGAACACGCGGGTTGTGATCATCAATTCCCCCCACAATCCAACCGGTGCGCACCTGTCACGCGTGGCATTTGACAAGATCGTGGCTCTGGTCGAATCGTGTGGGTGCCTGTTGCTCTCGGATGAGGTGTATCGCGAGTCGGAGTATGCTGCGGCAGAGCGCCTCCCTGCTGCCTGTGATGTGAGTGATCGCGCGGTGTCCCTCGGCGTGATGTCGAAGAGCTACGGGCTGCCCGGTCTGCGGATCGGTTGGGTGGCCACGCACGCGGCGGAGGTGCGGGTCCGGATGGCGCAGTTGAAGGACTACACGACCATATGCAACTCGGCTCCCAGCGAATACCTGGCGACGGTGGCGCTGCGGAATCGTGGACGTTTGGTGACGCGCACCAGTGACCTCATCCGCCACAACTTGCTGCTGCTGGTTGACTTCTTTGCGCGCCACAGCGATCTGTTTGCCTGGTATCATCCTGTCGCGGGGCCAGTCGCTTTCCCCCGCTTGGTCGGCCGCGCGGGGGAGGGCAGTGCTACGGTCTTCTGCGAGCGTCTGGCGCGTGAAGCGGGTGTGCTGCTATTGCCCGGAGATGTGTATGACGTACCCAACCACGTGCGCGTTGGGTTTGGGCGCCGGGATCTGCCGGAAGCTCTGACGCGGCTAGAGCTATTCCTCTAGCGAAGGGGGAGCCCCAGTCCAGCTGTCCCCAGGCGGGCGCGAGCGCCGAATGCCGGTCGCGCCAGAGCACCGAAGACTGGACTGCACGTGGTCCGTTGGGCTCGCGCGTTGACTAGGTCGGGGAGGGGGGCTATACTGGCTTGTAGGTCTCATCAGAGTCCCCTGCTGCAGTATGGCATCAGACGAGTTACCGTTCATGGATAATGCTACGCTGATCACAAAGGTCTTCCTGCCAAGACGTCGTGACGATGTCCTGACGCGTCAGAGGTTGCTGAATCGTCTGTACGACATGGTAGACTACAAGCTGGCGCTGGTTTCCGCCCCGGCGGGATACGGTAAGTCGACCTTGCTGGTGGACTTCGCCACGGATTTGGAGCACCCTGTCTGCTGGTATGCCCTGGATGCCAGCGATCGCGATCCACACGTCTTCCTGGAGCGCCTGGTGATGAGCCTGCGGCGGCGCTTCCCGGAGTTTGGGGAGGCGACGCTACGGGCATTGGCCGCGTCGCAGGATCTGAGTGGCGGAGCACCGGGTGTGGTGCGAATCCTGGTCAATGAGATAGTGACCACAATTCCCCGATGGTTTGTTCTGGTTTTCGACGACTATCACGCTCTCGGCCGGGCCCTGGACGTCGACGCGATCCTCTCCAATTTTGTCGTCTACCAGCGTGACCAGTGGCTTACCATCATCTCCAGTCGCACCGTGCCCAATCTGCCGCTGATCATTCCGCTGGTGGCCCGCGGCGGCGTTGGCGGTATCGGTCAGGATGAGTTGCGCTTCACGCCTGAGGAGATTCAGGCGCTGTTCGCCCACAACTACGGGACGGAACTGACGGGGGCGGAGGCCGCGGAGCTGGCTGAGCAGTCAGAGGGGTGGATCACCGGACTGCTGCTGACGGCGTATTCGCAGAGGCAGGGCGTTCTCCAGAGCTGGATGCGCGCCCGCAGCTCCAACCGGCCAGTCTACGATTATCTTGCGCAGGAGGTGTTTGACCGGCGGTCACCCTCTATGCAGGAGTTCCTGTCAGTATCCTCGACACTGGGAGAGATGAACGTTACCTTGTGCCGCGAGATCCTCGAGATCGCCGGCGCACAAGATTTCCTGGATGCTATCGAGGCACAGAACCTCTTTGTCACTCGGTTTGAAGGCAACTGGTACCGGTACCACCATCTCTTCACCGAATTCCT
>CAZEXX010000460.1:0-2527 GCA_964516885.1 uncultured Anaerolineales bacterium
TGGGCAGGTCGCAGAGAGAGATGCGGTTTGCCCAGCAACTTGGTCTGCAACATGTGGTCAGTGCCCTCCCGGCTAATCCCAAGGGATACCTCGAATTGGATGACCTGCGAAACGCCCGACAGCGTTTTGCCGGCCACGACCTCTCCTTCGATGTGATCGAAAACCTGCCGACGCCCCACTACTACAAGGCGATGTTCGGACTGCCGGGGCGTGACGAACAGCTCGCTCACGTGTCCACGACGATCCGCAATATGGGGAAGGCGGGTATTTCGGTCCTGCAGTATCAGTGGATGCTGCTGGGAGGACTGCGCACCGAGTACAGCCCCGTCGGCAGGGGCGGCGCGCGCGTCTCACGCTTCGACTGGGAGGTCGCCAAACGCTCCCCCGTTGCAGCCCTGGACTGGCGCCCTGGCCCTGACGGGCTGATCCACACGCCGGACCGTGACCTGAGTGCTGAACAGGTGTGGGACAACCTGACGTACTTTCTGGAGCGGCTGGTGCCGGTGGCTGAGGAGGCCGGCGTGAAGCTGGCGGCCCATCCCGACGACGCACCGATCCCTTCGTTCATGGGCGTGGCGCGTATCTTGACCAGCCTGGAAGGGCTGCAGCGTCTCATCGACACGGTCCCCAGTCCCTGCAACGGTCTCGGGTTCTGCCAGGGGACTATTGCTACTATGGCAGGGGTCGACATGATTGACGCGATTCGCCATTTCGGACGCCAGAAGAAGATCTTCTTCGCTCACTTTCGAAATCCGCGCGGCCAAGTGCCCGTCTTTGAGGAAGTCTTCCCCGATGAAGGCGACTCTGATATGCTGGCCGCGGTCCGTGCCTATCGTGACGTGGGCTTTGACGGCGTTATCCGTGTTGATCATGCCCCAGCCGTGGTGGGAGACACCGATAGTGAACGTACATTCGGCTACCAGGTTGGCTATTTCAAGGGTCTGGTCGATGCCGTCGAGATCCTGGATGCTGAAGGAGCTGACTGATATGTATCTCGCACTGACTTTGAACCCGTTTGTGGATTCGGATCTGCTCTATGCCCAGCAACTGGGCGTTGACTGCATCGTGGGCGACGTGCCGGCCTGGGATTTCGACATGCTGGCAGCGGCGCGCAATCGCGTGGAGAAATCGGGACTGGTGCTCACTGGGCTCGGATGCTTGCCGACATCCCTGGTGGCGGACGCGCTCCTGGGGCAGGCGGAGTGCGAGGAGGCGCTGGACCGCGTCTGCCGGATTGTCACCGACGTGGGTAAGCTGGGAATTCCGTCACTGGGATACCGTTGGCCGCCGGCCGATTCAGGCCGCGTCGCGGAGACCACCGAGGGACGTGGCGGATCCGTGAGCGCGATCTACAGGATCCGGGACAGGGCACATACTTCGCAGGACCCTGCCCGTGAGGGGATGTGGCAGGCCCTCGCTCATTTTCTACAGCGCGTGGTGCCTGTTGCGGAGGCCGCCGGTGTGCGTCTTGTGTACCGGACAGAACTCTCACTGGCCTCTCTGCCCAAAGAAGAGCGTATCCTGGACAGCGTGACCGAGCTGGATCGTCTCTTCCAGATAGCCGGGAGTCCTTGCCACGGGCTGGATCTGGATCACGGCTTTGTCACTCAAGTGCTTGGCTGGCAGACCAGCTTGCACACCGGATTGAAGACCGATGGCGTGATCCGGCACTTTGGCCGGCAGAAGAGAATCTTCGCCGTCCGAATGCGCAACCTGCGCCGCACAGACAACGGCGTCCAGGAGCACTTCCTGGATGAGGACAAAGTGGCCACACTGCGGGGACTGCAGGCGTACCAGGAGACGGGATTTGGTGGGCCGCTGTCCCTTATTCCATCGCCCGACATGACAGATGATACCGAGTGGCGGCACAAGGGCTACGCCTTCGGTATCGGCTATCTGCGTGCGCTGCTTCAGGCGATTGGCTAGATGGTGTGTGCAGTTTGCTGTGATGAAGTTCTGGAGATCAGCTTGGCAATGCCGCGGCATGCCGGCGTTGCCAGGCTTATCCCTTGGAGTTCGTGATGGCTTGCCGTCCCTGCTCTGCTCTGCCCGCCGTCATCTCCAAAATGCTGGATTGTGATCCAGCACGAGCTGTTTCGCGCAACCGGGCTACCTTGAAAACCACCACCAGCGATGCGCTCTGCGGGCCCAAGGGCTTTCATGCTGCCGTAGTGTGGCAGCCGCTGCCGTAGTGTGGCAGCCGCTGCCGTGGTGTGGCAGCCCAGGCCTTGGGGCCTTCTTCGCTGCGTATTTTCGTGCTGCGCGGTGTGCGCGAGCGAACGTGGCGTCTATTCTGTCAATCTTCATTCAGGCGACGCTTTCATAGGGAGACCCAATGAACAAAGAAGCTCAATCTCCATTAGTTCTAGACCATGCCAGTGTATTGGACGTTATCAAAGGGGCTCTGATCCCCGACCAACGCGTCACAATAGCGCACGGACGCATCGTGCGGATAGAGTCCGCGCATACTCGGTTGACGGATACGGAGACACGCCACGTCATCAATCTGGAAGGCAAGACGCTGATG
>CAZEXX010000461.1:0-2526 GCA_964516885.1 uncultured Anaerolineales bacterium
GGGGCGATGGCGGACCCGGCGGACGTGCCGCCCCCCTACCGCTGTGTCGCGGTCGCCGTGGAGCAGCTTAAGCATACCACCAAGCCCATACAGTTTTGGTGGAACGACCGTGCTTCCGCGCGCTACGTGGTCGAGGTGTTGACCGCGATCGCCGGCGGCGAGGGTGCCGCTGCGCAGTATCCGCTGACGTATCCTTTCCTGGAGCCCATCAGCCCGCTCAAATTCCCGCATGACGGGATCGATCTGTTGTATGAGACGGCGCGGCTCAACCTGCCGGTGCCGATCGGGCCGATGGCCCAAGTGGGGGCCACGGCCCCGGGCACCCTTGCGGGCACGCTGGCGCAGGAGAACGCCGAGATTCTGGCGGGCATCTGCATCACACAGCTGATCAGGCCGGGACTACCGGTCTGCTACGGCGGCATTCCGCACGCCTTCGATATGCGCACGACCCAGCTGATCTTCGCCGGGCCGGAACAGGCGCTGATGGCGGTCGCGATGACCGAGATCGGCAAGCACTATGGGTTGCCGGTCTATATCAACGTCGGCCTCACCGACAGCAAACTCCCTGATGCTCAGGCGGGACTGGAGGCCGGGATAACTTTGCTCTGCGGTGTTTTGGCCGGTGCTGATATCTTCGGCCACCTTGGTATCGCCGGCGTGGACCAAGGTACATCGCTCTCGATGCTGGTGATGCAGCACGAGATCATCGGCTACGTCGAGCGTATCATGCAGGGGTTTGCGATCACGGATGAGACGTTGGGCCTGGATGTGGTGCGCGAGGTCGGGCACGACGGCACGTTCCTGGATACGATGCACACTTTCCACCACTTCCGCCAAGAGCTGTGGTTCCCGCAGCTGCTCGATCGTCACTACTGGGCCAACTGGATGGATGAGGGCGCAACCTCGATGCATGAACGATGTGGCGAGATGGTAGCCCGCCTCCTCAGGGAGCACGTGCCGACGCCGCCGGCACCGGAGATGCAGCGGGAGCTGGACTTGATTCTGGATGCGGCACGGCGGCATTTAGGGTAGGGGATACGGGACAAGGGACAGGGGACAAGGGATAAGGTACTAAGGGACCCAGTGACTACATCTTCCCCTATCGCCTTCCAACAATGAGGTCTTATGGTAACCAACACAACACTCTCTTCCGGTAGGGTCAAGCAACAGACGGTCACGCGCAATACGCTGGCGCTGATCGGCGACTTCTTTTTCTTTTCCGTCGGCTTCGCCTTTTTCGACCCACTTGTGGTCGTGCCGGCGTTTGTCAACGAGTTCACGGGCTCTGAATTGCTGATCGGCGCGTTGGCTGCTCTGCGTGTCCTGATGGTCACGGTGCCTCAGATCTGGGCCGCGAGTATGCTGGAGGCGCAGCCACGGATGAAGCCGCTGCTGATGTGGTCGAGCTTCTGGGGACGCCTATTGATCATCGTGTTGGCGGGTGCGGTGCTTCTGTGGGTTGAGACTCAGACGTGGCTGGTCATTCTGATCCTAGCGTTCACGGTGATGGTCTTCTACACGTCCGAGGGTCTGAACGGCGTTTCCTGGCCCGCACTGGTCGGGAAGGTCATCCCCGAGGGTTCCCGAGGCCGTTTCTTTGGATTTGGCCAGTTCCTGTCCAGCATAGGAGCGGCGGCTGCCGGGTATTTCGTGAATCGTGTGCTCGCACTGGAGCAGATCGCGCGGGCGGATCGTTGGGCACTGCTCTTTCTCTGCGGCTTTGTAGCGTTGATGCTTTCGGTCGTCAGCATGTTCTTCATCCGTGAAAAACCTGTCGCGCGGGAGTCCGACAAAGTGGATGTGCGCAGGAGCCTCAAGAAGATGTGGCAGTATCTGCGCGAGGACCGCTGGCTGCGCCGTGTGATCATCGCGCAGCTGACGATGTCTACAGCATCTGCCGTCTTTGTCTTTCTTATCGTCCGCGTGCGCCAGGTGGTGCCCGAGGCCGCCGACATGATCGGTACGTTCGTAGTGCTGCAGAGCGTGGGGAGTGCGGTCGCTGCGCTGGTGGGCGGGCTGCTGGTTGACAAGGTCGGGAGTTGGGCCGCGATCCGCGCCGCGTCCTCTGCGCACATCCTGGTTCTGTTGGCTGCAACGGTGGCCGGGCTTGGTATTGGCTCCCTGCCACTCTATTTTCTGGCCTTTTTCTTTATGGGGTTTGCCGTCGGCGCCTCGTGGTGGAGTTTCACTGCGTTTATGCTGGACTTTGCGTCTGAGGAGCGGAGGCCGATCTACCTGGCCGCCGGCGGTATCTTGGCCAGTGTGACGGTGCTGAGTCCGTTGATCGCCGGCGCGCTGTTTGAGGCGCTGCTGCCGGAGGTTGTCTTCGGAGGAGCCGGTGTCCTCGCCGTTGTGGGCTTTGTGCTGGTGTGGAGGCTAAGACAGGCCCTGCCTTCTGCTGATGCGGTCGCAGTTGCGAGTGGGGCAGCCTCTCCGTGAGGAGATCCGCGTATCACCTTTCGGTAATTATGAACGAATCCTTCACGCAGTTTCAGAGCCGTTCTCTGCAACTGCGTTGCGTCTTGC
>CAZEXX010000462.1:0-2517 GCA_964516885.1 uncultured Anaerolineales bacterium
GCGCCAGTTTGCGGTCCAACTCAATCTGCAACGGCGTCGTGTTGCCCCAGCCGGATTGCGTTGCCGCTACGGCGTTGGCCTTTGCGGTCAAGGCAACGGCGCCACCCGGCAGGAAACCTGGATCCGGATCGGCGCTGTGGGAGACCGGGGCGCCTGCGTGACGTCCGTTGGGCGTCGCGCCGAGGCGCTTGCCGTATTTGGCGGTGCCGCCGTGTGAGAAGAGCCCGGGTACGCAGATGTAGCGTCCCCTGGGCGTAGGTGTGTCGCGCACCAGATGTGTCCACAGGTCTGCGATGCGCTCAGCCCACCAGTCCGCTCGGGTGCCGCCCTTGCCATAGCGGGGGATGCTGTTCAGCATGAGACGTACGCGCTCGGCGCCGGCGTAGTCGTTCTCCAGATGCTGTGCCAACTCCTCCCAGGTCAGGAGCCCTTCCTCGACCACGCGCTGCTCGACGGCTGCGAAGGAGTCCGCCACGGTGGCCAATCCGATGGCGTCGAAGGCCAGGTCCACGATGTCCACACCACCTGCTGACGCGTCAAGCCCGCGTTCGATGGGGCCGTGACTGAAGAGGTTGAGCACGATCTCGATGTGATTATCGGGGTGACGCTCCATATGGATGTCCTTGCCCTCCTTGACAGCGTCGACGACGACACTCAGGTGGTGAGCGTAGCTCTCCCAAACCGCATCCATCGTGCGGGACTTTGCCGGATCGGCGATGAGATCGTCAATCGCCAACAGCAGCGGCGTTGTGAGGCAGAGCCGCGTGCCGTCCTGAATGCTGCACTCGAGGCCCGGCAGCGCCGTCCAGTTGCATCCTACCTTGGCGCGCATACGAGCCAGACCCATAGGGAAACCGTTTTTGGCGAACCCCTCGTCGAGGCCGCCGGAGAGCGCGAAGTCGACGCCGGTCCCATCCTCAACCATATACTCAAGGGCTTGCCGGAGCAGGCTCTGATCCATACCCTCGTGGACTCGCAGGGCGATGTTGGTGGGGATGCGGATGCGGTGCATAGCCTCCAGGATCAGGAACGACATCCTGCTGGTCAGATCGCGCCCATCGGGTGCCTGTCCACCGATCTGCGAGTAGTGGGGATCGTTGAAGAAGAGGCTGCATAGGTGCCAGACGACCGACTCGTCCGTCTCGCGACCGGCCGCGATATCATCCTCGTAGTAGGGGAGCAGCAACTCATCGAGCTGTCCCATCGCGCCGCCCAGACCCCACATACGGTCAACGGTCTGGAAGCAGGCCAGAAACTGGCAAGCTTCGTGGAAGGTGCGGGGCGCGCCATCTACGAGGTACGCATTGACTTCAGCGATTTCGAGAAGGCTGTCTCGAACGATTGGGTCCTGCTCCTCAGCTGCCATCTCCCGCGCCTTTGCGACATGACGCCTGATCCAGTCCTGAACACCCAGAACGAGATTTTCCTCGGCGTCGTAGAAGCTGGTATCGAGGGGGCGGTTGAGCCGGCGGTAGCGTCGGATCTTCTCCAGCAGACCACCCCAGCCAAGCTCGAAGCCGATGATCATATCCGGCCCGAAGTGGTTCCTGTTTCCCATTCCGGGGCTGTAGGTGTTGTATTTGCGGTGCAGATCCAGGAGGTGCGTTGGCCGATCCTCAGGTTTCCAGTCGCGAGGATAGCTCGGGGTCTCCGGGTCGGCTTCCGCGGTATCCTTTCCCGGGTGCCAGCCGGCCAAACCGGGGATGCCCTGTCTGTAGATCCAGGCGCCGGCCAGTGAGCTCATAGGGTGGATGTAGACCGGGTGAACTTCCAGCCAGCGGCGGAAGTTCTCGCCGATGCACCGGGCCCCGTAGCAGCCGCCGTCGGGATGGTTCGGCACAGGCTCAAAGGGGACAGGATCCGGCCAGGGAATATACCCGTGGTCATCTGTGTCGAAATGGCCGTACATCTCGACCTTGAGCGCTGTGTGCTCTATTTTCGTCTGCCTGAGCGCTTCAATGTGCTGTTGATAAGTTGCTCCGTCCGTTACCTTATCGTTGTTGCTGCCCATATTGATTCTCCCGCCGGTGAGCGTCAGTCTGCGAAATCCAACTGTAATCAGGTGTTGCCCGATTGTATACCTAACCGGTCGAGGGGAAACCTCGTCTGGCAGCAAGGCAGGGCGTGAGCATCTGATCAACGCCCGGGCAAGAACTGTCATCCTAGACGTGTCGTGCAGCTCTCGCCGTCAATCGCGCACACACCGGCGCGAGGCCTAGATCCCTCGACTGCCACGCTTTCCCCTGTGGGTGTCCGGTTGACCCGCTCGGGGTGACGACATGGGTCAGGCGCCACCAGCTCCTCTTCCTTCGCCGGCGTCTTGGCAATCAATGCCGGCAAGTTTCCTTGGCCCTGAAGCGTGCAGCTCCCGACGGTGGGGGGCTCGGGATGACACTAACTGTGCCTGTAGGCTGAGGCGCGTACGCCCTGGCCGGCAAGGGCTGCTTGCTCCGTCGAAGATCTGCAATTGCGACTTCGGAGAGTCCGATGTATGCTGGTCCCATCCCGACCACAGCA